>CALQBK020000064.1 GCA_943328795.2 Bifidobacterium breve | reverse complement strand
GCACCGCGACGACGTCGCCGGGCGCATGGACTACATCGGCGTCAACTACTACACGCGCATCACCGTGCGTGGGCTGACCAACCCGCTGTTCTCGGACTTCCCGCTGACGGACTTCTACCCAGAGGTGGTCTGGGAAGAGTACCCGGAGGGCATCGCGGACGTGGTGAACCTCGCCAACAGCTACGGCCTCCCGGCGGTCATCACCGAGAACGGCACGGAGCCGACCGACGAGAGCGGGGAGACGTTCCTGCGTCCGCACTTGGCCGCGCTGCTCGGGGCGATGGACGAGGGCGCGGACGTCCGCGGGTACTTCTACTGGTCGCTGACCGACAACTACGAGTGGAACCACGGCATGTCGATGACGTTCGGGCTGTACTCTGTAGACGTGACGACCAAGGAACGTACCGCCAAGCCAATGGCCGCGACCTACACCGACATCATCACAACGGGCACCCCATGAACGCCGACCTCCTCCCCCTCTGGGGCCTCGACCCCGAGATCACCTTCCTCAACAACGGCAGTTTTGGGGCAACGCCCAAGGTCGTCCTGGCGGCCGTCGCCCAGGTCCATCGCGAGATGGAGGCCGAACCTGTGCGCTTTCATGCCCGGCAGCTGCCCGGGCGCATCGCGGTCGCCCGGGAGTCGGTCGCGCAGTTCCTGGGGGCGGATCCCGAGGGCTTGGCCTTCGTCCCGAACGCGACGACCGGCGTGAACGCCGTGCTGCGCTCCTTCCCGTGGAAGGCGGGGGACGGGCTCTTGCTCGCAGACCAGACGTACAACGCGGTGAAGCAGACCGCCCTGTGGGTTTCTCGCCGCTACGGCGTCGAGCTGCAGTGGGCAAAGCTGCCGTTTCCGTTGGAGTCAGCGGACGACATGGTCGCGCCGTGGGTCGACGCCATGACGCCGAACACCCGGCTCGCGGTCGTCGACCACGTCGCGTCCCCCACCGCGATGATCCTGCCGGTGGAGAAGATCCTCGCGGCGCTGCATGACCTGGGCATCCCAGTGCTCGTCGACGGGGCGCACGCCCCGGGTATGCTCCCGCTCGACCTGCAGGCGCTGGGCGCGGAGTTCTACGTCGGGAACCTCCACAAGTGGGCCTACGCGGCCAAGGGTGCTGCCATCCTGCAGGTCGCCGAGAGCTGGCGCGAGGGGCTCTCGCCCGTCTGCATCTCGCACGGCTACGGGCAAGGGCTGCGCGCCGAATTCGACTGGACGGGCACGATGGACCCGTCGCCGTACTTGACGGCGCCGATCGCGCTCGACTTCTGGCGCAAGATGGACCGCGAACTCGGCGGAGTCGCGGCGTTCAACCACGCGCTCGTGCGAGAGGGCCGCAAGCTGGTCGCCGAAGCGCTGGGCACCCCGCTCCCGCACCCCGATGACCCCCAGCTGTACGGGCCGATGGCCGCGACGCTCTGGCCCGAGCCGTTCTCCGGCGACTACCGGCAGGTCGCGGACCTCAACGCGCGCCTGTACGCGGACCACGGGATCGAGGTGCCCTTCACGACCTACGATGACCGGATCTGGCTGCGCGTGTCGGGGCAGGTGTTCAACTCCCCCGCGGACTACGAGCGGCTCGCCGACGTGCTGCGCGGCGGGTGGAGGTAGCCCTGCCTGTCCGGGAACCGCTCGAAGCTCGACTGTCCGTCGTCCAGGAGCGCGTGGGCATCGTTGCATGCGCCGTCGTCGCCGCGACCTTCGTGGCCTACTGTGCAAGTCAGCTGCCCGGCAGCCGGCCGATCCTCGACGACGCGTTCGGCGTCATCCACGCGGACGTGGACCTGCTCTCAGAGTGGACGGCGCCGGCCTACGGCGGGGATGGGTGGGCCTGGGGGCCGCTCCCCGGCTCCTTGCAGTGGGTGGTCGCCCGGGGCTGGGGCCACGACTCCGTCGTGCCATTCCGCGCGCTCGTCTTGCTGGTGCACGTCCTGGCGTGCGTCGGCGGGTTCAAGCTCGCGCGTCGACTCGGTGCCCGGGCGCTCGACGCGTCGTTGCTCGCTACGCTCGCCCTCGTCCATCCGCTCACCATCGACGTCGCTGGCTGGGCCTCCGCGGCGTTCGACGGCGTGTCCGGGCTGGTCGCCGCCTGGGGGCTCTGGGCGTTCGCCCGGTGGCGTTCGCCGTGGCTCGCGACGGTGTGCACGCTCGCGGTCGGCCTCTGTAAGCCTGCCGCGCTGGGGCTCGTCGCGGTCTTTCCGTTGCTGGAGCTCGGGCTCGGGGGCGGGGTGTCGCGGGCCTCGCGCGCCCTCGGTGGCGCTGCCGTCGGGGCGGCGGTCTACGTCGTCGCTTACCTCTCGGTCGTGCCGCAGACGGTGTCGAGCGTCGTCGCGTTCGTGTCCGTCGAGGCCCGGGTGCTCGCGTGGCTCGGCTACGTCGGCTGGTTCGTGCCGCCCCCGTTCGCTACGTTCGCGCACTTCACGCCGCGCACCCTGGCCGAGGTGGGCGGGGGCATCGTCGCCCTGCTCGGCGTGGGCGTTGGCGCGCTCGCTGTCCGCACGAAGCCGCCTGGCGCGGCCATCCGGTGGGCGCCGATCGCGGGGGCGAGTTGGTGCGTGCTGCTGGTCCTCCCCGCTGCGATCCCGGCAGCGACGCTCGGCCTCGCCCCGTTTCGGTACGCGTACCTAGCGACCATGGTCAGCCTCCCGCTGCTGGCGGTGGGGCTCTCCGCGCTGCCCCCTCGCGCGGTGTTCACGATTGGGGTCCTGGGGATCGGGCTCGCTCTGCCCGGGGCGCGCCGGGTCAAGGAGCTCCGGGACCCGGTCGACCTGTTCGCGGCCGAGGCCGCGCGGGAGCCGACGAACCCGTTGCCGGTGGCGTGGGCTGGGCCGGAGCGCGTGGCGCGTGCCGCAACCCGCGAAGGCGCGATCGCCGCCTGCGCCGCGTGGGACGAGGCCGCGGCGAGCCTCCCGCTCGGCCTCCGGGTCCCAGACCCCGTGCCGGAGCAAACGCGGGTCGCTACGGCGTGGTTCCGGCTCGGCGAGTGGCAGCGAGCGCTGGACGCCGCCCGGCGATCCACCGATCGGCTCGATGGCTACGGGCCCGCGTGGTGTGTGCAGGCGGACGCCCTCGATCGCCTCGGCCGCCCCGCGGACGCCGCCACCGCCGCCGCGAAGTGCGGGCCGTAGTCCCGCCCCAGGTCCCGCCGAAGACGGCGTGACCGAGACCGCACAGGCCGGGCGGGTTTGAGCTCAGCCGGTCACGGTCAAGCGAGCGCCCAAATTGCGCGGTGCGGCTGCGCCTCGCGCACACTTTGGGCTAGTCCCGGCCGCGCAGCGCCCGGGCGACCTCGCGCTTGTCGTCCTTCTCGCGCAGCGCGTGGCGCTTGTCGTGCACCTTGCGGCCGCGCCCGACCGCGAAGATGAGCTTCACCCACGGGCCCTTGAAGTAGAGCTCGAGCGGCACGAGCGTCACGCCCTTCTCCTTCACGAGCTGGTGCAGCTTCTGCGACTCTTGCCAGTGCAGGAGCAGGGGCCGCGGGCGCGTTGGTTCGTGGTTGTACCGGTTCGCCTGGGCGAAGATCGCGATGTGCGCGCCCATCAGGGACGGTCGCCCCTGGTCGAACTGCACCCACGCCTCTTCGAGCGTGACCTTGCCGGCGCGCATGCTCTTGACCTCGGAGCCCGTGAGCATGAGGCCCGCCTCGTACCGGTCGTCCAAGTCGAATTGGAACTCCGCCCGACGATTCAGGCAAATGCTCCTGCGACTGGGCTTGGTGGAGGCCATGGGGGGCAGATACCCACGGCGGGCCCCCGCGTCAATCGGCGGCCATGCCCACGAGCACGCCGACGGTGCGCCAGTTCCGCGCGGTGCCCACCCCGCCCAGCTTGCGCTCGAACCAGTCGAGGGCCAGCTTGGTCTTCGCGAACCCGTTGGGGCAGGACGCGAAGATCTCCCGGCCGTGGACGGTGAAGACGTCCGGCGGGGACCGCTGTGGGTCGAGGTTGGCCACCTGGGCAGGGGTCGGCGGATCGCGCAGCAGGACCACCATGCTCTGGTCGGGCGGGCACTCGGGGTACGGGTTGTGCGCGAGCACCGCCGAGAGCTCGGCGTGGCTGCGCGTGACGACGCGGACGGACAGCGCGAACGTGCGCTGAATCGCGGCTTCGAGCGCGAGGTCGAGCGCCGGGTCGGGTCGCTCGTGGGCTGGGCGGAACACCACGTTCCCGCTCTGGATGTAGGTCTGCACGTCCGCGTGACCGAGGTCCCGGAACATAGCCGCGAGCGGCGCCATCGGGATCCGGTTGTTCCCGCCGACGTTGATGCTGCGGAGGAAGGCGACGTGCTTCGGCATCCGCGGATCGTAGCCCGGGCTGGCCCCCCGCTCGCTTGGCGCTCCGGAGCGGGGCCAGAGGCCGGCCGCTCGCTGGGCGTCCTGGGTTCCCCCGGAGGGGTGGCGTTGTTCGGTTGGCTGCTCCCGCAGATCCTCGCGTGTGGCGCTGCCAAGCCCGCCAGCCCATCCGTCGTCCTCGTGTCGCTGGACACCCTCCGGGCCGATCGCCTCGGCGCGTACGGCAACCCCGACGGCCTGACACCCAACCTGGACCGCTTCGCGCGCGAGTCGGTGCTGTTCGAGCGCGCGTACACCCAGGCGACGTTGACTACGCCGTCGCACGCCGCCTTGTTCACGAGTCGCTACCCGCCGGAGGTGTTCGGGCAAGGAAAGGCCGCCGTGCTCACCGCGTCGACGCCTACGCTAGCCTCCGTCCTCGGGACCTACGGGTACGAGACGGCGGCCTCGGTCGGCGGCGGCGAGCTCTCGCCGGAGCTCGGGCTCGACGCGGGGTTCGGGGTGTACGCCTCGACGCGTGGCTTCGACTCGCTCCTGCACACGGTCCCGCCGGCGCTCGGCTGGTTGGACCAGCGGGACACGACCCGGCCGTTCTTCTTGTTCGTGCACGGCTACGACGCGCACTCCGAGTACTTGAAGCCGACGCCGTACGGGTACATCCAGGGGGACCTCGGGGCGTCCGGGGCGGGGCAAGACGCGCTCCGCAGCGGCGGCGGCAGCTCCCGCGTGTTCGACGGCCTGCTGCTCGCAGACGGCTGGCCTTGGCAGCAAGTGAGCTCTACCTGGCTCCGTCCCCGGTCGCCCGAGGCGCGGGCGGAGCTCGGAGCCCTCGCGCGGGGGATGCAGCCCGCCCCTGTCCCGTTCGGCGATATGGACGGGGCCGTCCTGCGGCACGGGTACGACGGCGCGGTCGCTTACGCGGACACGATGTTCGGCCTCCTGATGGCGGCGTTGGAGGAGCGCGACGTGCTCGACGACAGCATCGTCATCGTGATCTCGGACCACGGCGAGCAGCTCGGCGAGGACGGCATCTACTTCCGCTACTCCGGGGTCGACGAGGCCACGGCCCACGTGGTGCTGATGGTCCGGGACCCGCTGGGCGTGGGCGCGGGGACACGCGTGCCGGGCCTGGTCGACCTGGTGGACCTGATGCCTACGGTGCTGGAGGCGGTCGGCGCGACGGTGCCCGCGGGCGCGCGGGGGGTGTCGTTCGGGCCCGCGCTGCGGTCTGAGCCGTTCCCGGGCAGGCCGTTCACGTTCACGGTCGGCGGGCTGTCGTTGCGCTGGGCGTCGGTCGCGACAGCGACGGGGCGGCTCACCTACCTGGGGGTGCCGCCCGGGGCGGCGGAGGCGGCGGACTTCGCCGCTACCGCGCAGCTCCCCGGTCCGGCGTTCACGGTCGCCGAGCACACCCCGGATGCCGAGCGGGAGACGCTCCGGAGCGCGCTGGTCGGGGTGCTTCGCGACGTCGCGCTGCCTCCGGGCGCAGTGCGGGGTGCCCCTGGACCGGCGCTGTCGCGGGAGCTCCAGCAATCGCTCCGGGACCACGGCTACTTCGACGTGGACGAGCAGTGAGCGTGCTCTGGCTCCTGGTCGGTTGCGGCGGGGAGTGGACCACCCTGCACGCCGTCGAGCCCACGTTGGCCAAGCTCGACGTGGACCACGACGGACGGGTGACCGCCGGGGAGTACGACCGTGTCACGTTCTCGGGGCCAGCGTTCGCGAAGGTGGACGTCGACGGCGACGGGGCGCTCTCCTCGGAGGAGCTGCTCACGCTCGTCCTCCACCAAGATCCCCAACGCTTCTACCAGCGCCCGGGCCAGGCCCAGGTCGTGCCCCCCGCGCTCCCCGATCCCCGGACCGCGAACGTCGGCTGGTGCGTGCTCGAGAGCATGCGACAGGAGGTCCTCGCCGCGAACCCTGGGGCCGTGGTCCCGACCGCGGACGAGACCTGGGCTGCGGCGCAGGGCGGGGGCCCCGCCCTGCTCGCTATGCGCGATCGCCTCGACGCCGCGCTGGTCGCCGAGGGGCTGCCCGTCCCCCCGCGCCGCTGATCGATCCGCGCCAGTGCGCGGCTACCGGGCAGGCCCGCCGGCGCGACGTCAACGGTGTCGCGTCACCACGAGATGAGCCCCGCCGCCTGGTCCGCGGCGGCCTGCGACCCCGTCTCCATCCACGCGTTCGCGTCGCCGCACGCGGCGTGCACGAGCCACGCGACAGCGTAGGTCTGGATGAGCTCTTGGCGCGCGGCGTCGTTGTCCCCGCAGAACAGCGTGCACCCGCTCTCGGTGTCGGACTCAAAATCGCAGTGGCTCGCGCCCGTCACGTCCACGTGCCAGGCCGAAGGCATCGCCCAGCCGGCGGAGTTGCCGTCCGCGTTGCAGCTCGCCGGCTCACCGTGCAGGACGAGGGCGTTGTGGACGTCCGGCGCAGCGGCCGCGCCCATGTCGTCGTAGTCGACGGGGTCGAGCCCGACGTAGGCGTTCGGCTGGATCGCGGCTGCGGCGATCGCGCTCTCGAGTCCCCCCGCGCTGTGCCCGACCAGGTAGATCCCGCCGCCCTGGTCGATCGCGGGTACGAGGTCGTCTGCGATGAACGCGGCGTTGACCTCGTGGTCGGAGAACGACGGCAGCTGCGGCGTCGCGACGAGGAAGCCCCAGCTGGCGGCGTGGCGGGCGGCCGCCACGTGGAATTGGGGGCCGCGGGCGAAGCCGTGCGCCCAGGAGACCGCGGGGAGCGGGCCCGGGGCATCCGAGGTGTAGATGTCGACCTCCTGGCCCGCGATCTCGACGGTCTGCTCGGTCCAGGTCCAGGGGCCGTCCCCGGAGCTGTAGGTGTCGGCGTCCGCGTCGGTGTCGGCGTCGGTGTCGGCGTCCGCATCGGTGTCGGTGTCGGCGTCGGTGTCCGCGGGAGCCGTGTCGGACGAATCCCCGCGCTTCGCGGACGTGGAGCAGGCGAACAGGAGGGCGATGAGCATGGGTCTCTCGGGGGGGCCCGGCGTATCGCGACGTGCACCGGCCGTGCAGGGTGCTCGCTCCCTCCCGGGTTGTTCGTTAGAGCCGCGGGACTTCGGAGCTCCCATGCGTCGTGCCTTCTCCTTCGCCTCCTTGCCCCTCGCCCTCTCGCTCACCCTCGCCGCGTGTTCCGGCGAAGAGGCGCCGCCGCCCAAGGCCGCGCCCGCGCCCGAAGTGAAGCCGTTCGTGCCGCCCGCCCCCGTCCAAGAGGCGCTCGTCGGCGGGCCGCTCCCGACGCTCTTGCTCGGGCAGGCCCAGTTCTACGAGGGCAACGACAAGAAGCCGATCCCCGGCCCGGCGCTGCTCACGCTCGCGCGCAAGGCCCCCGACGGCTGGCAGTTCAGCCGCATCGAGGACCCCGACAGCAACGTGTTCCACAAGGCCCTGCCGTTCGACGGCGGGATCCTCACGATCGGCGCGGAGAAGGCGCTGTTGAAGAAGTGGACGTTCAAGGACGGCGCCTGGTCCCAGGAGACCCTGTGGGCCCCCGCGCCCTGGGGCGGCAAGTTCAACCGGATCCGCGACGTCGAGGTGGGCGACGTGAACGGGGACGGCAAGGACGACATCGTGATGGCCACGCACGACGCGGGGGTCATCGCGGTCGGCCAGTGGAAGGACGGCAAGCTCGAGGTCACCGAGATGGACAAGACCCCGGACACGTTCGTCCACGAGATCGAGATCGGCGACATCGATGGTGACGGCGTCAACGAGTTCTTTGCGACCCCCAGCGGCCGCAACAAGGCGAGCGGCGAGAGCCAGCCTGGCCAGGTGGTCATGTACAAGTGGGACAAGGCCGCGGCGACGTGGCACCGCGTGGTCGTGGACGACTTCACGGGCAGCCACGCGAAGGAGATCCTGGCCGTGAAGATGGACGACAAGGCGAAGTCCTGCGACTTCTTCTCGGTGGTCGAGGCGGAGGCCGTGCTCGAGAACGGGTCCGCGAAGGTGGTGCACCCCGTCGAGATCCGCCACTACACCTACGACAAGAAGGCCGGCACCTTCGCGCACACCGTCGCGGCGACGCTCGACGACAAGCAGACGCGCTTCCTCGTCCCGGGCGACCTCGACGGCGACGGCAAGAAGGAGCTGGTGGCCGCCGCGATGAAGACCGGCCTGTGGGTGCTGAAGGACAACGGCGACGGGACCTGGACCACCCAGAACATCGAGCGCAACAGCTCGGGCTTTGAGCACACCGCCTACGAGACCGACCTCGATGGCGACGGGAAGCTCGAGCTCTACGTCGCCGCGGACGACCAGCGCGAGCTGCGCTCGTACGTGTACAACCCGGAGACCCGGCTGTACGACAAGACGGTCATCGGCCCCATCAAGAAGGGCACGATCACCTGGAACTTGACCTCCGGCAGCTTCTGAAGCTCCGCCTCGGCGTGCCGAGGCTCGGCGTCGGCCGCCGGGATATCCGGACACGTGAGCGCAGCCCCTGAGCTTGGAGCCCGAACCTGGGCGGCGCGCCTTTGGGGCGGGGGCTGGCCCGCGGTCGTCGCCCTCGCCGTAGTCGCCGCGGTGCTCGGCAGCACGGGTGCAGCGCTCGCGCCCAACGACCTGGTGCTGTGCAGCTACGTGCACCCCGACTGCCTCGGGAACCACTGGCTCCTGGTGTGGGTCGCCGAGCAGCTGCTGCACGGCGGCAGCATCCTGCACAACTACGACTACTACTGGCCGGTGGGCGACGCGCCCTGGCTCGCGGGCAACGGCAGCGAAGGCATCGCGTTCGCGCCGTTCTACGCGGTGTTCGGCTGGCCGCTGGGTTCGAACGTCTACCTGGTGACCATCCTCGCGCTCAACGGCGTCGCTGGCTTCACGCTCGCGCGCGCGGCGGGCGCGAGCCCCGCGGGGTCGTTCGCCGCGTGCACTGCGACCTCGCTTTCGGCGTACACCCTGCAAGAGCTCGCGGCCGGTCGGTTCTCGCAGGTCAGCATCTGCTGGCTCGCGTTCTTCCTCGCCGCGTGGCTGCGCCTCTTGAACGCGCCGTCGCCCGCGCGCGCGGTGATCGCGGGCTTCATGCTCGCCGTCACGTCGTTGTTCTACTGGTACTACGGGTTCTTCGGCGTGATCGCCGGGGGCGTCTTGCTGGTCGCGCGGGGCCCGTCCGTCCGACGCTCGTGGCGGGAGCTGGGCGTCTTCTCCGCGACGTACCTGCTGCTCATGGCGCCGCTGGTCTGGGTGTTCGCCCGCCACTGGGCGTCCATCCCCGGCACGGACGAGGAGCACTTCCCGCGGCCGCAGGCGCTGGGCGACAGCTCCTGGCCCGCGGTGCCGTTCCTCGTCGAGTCGTGTCGGCACTCGGGGCGCGCGCTGCCGTTTTCGGCGGTCGCCTTGGCCTTCGCGGGGTTGGCGCACCCCCGGCGCAGCACCGCGTGGGGGCTGTTCGCCGCCGGCGTCGTCTTCGCGGGCCTGATGGCCGGCGCGCTGATCCCGGGCGGGCCTTACGAGCTCCTTTACGGCCTCGCCGAGCCGCTGAAGCGCTTCTGGTGGCCCTACCGGCACGTGGTGGTGTTGAACTTCGCGTTCACGACCCTCGCGGCGCTCGGCTTCGACCGGCTGTTCGGCGCGCGCCGCTGGGCATGGCCGGCGGGGTTCCTGCTCGCGGTGTCCGTCCCGTTGCAGCTCGAGCTCCAACGCGCGCCTTGGCACACGCAGATCTCCGAGGTGATCGCCCCGGAGCCGTTCTACGACGCCGTCGGGAAGCTGCCCGGCAAGCGGATGATCGAGCCCCCGCTGGACCCCTCGACGGCCAGCAGCGAGACCCCGCTGATCTACCAGGTGTACCACCACAAGCAGCTGGTGAACGGGCACGCGCAGTGGGTAGACCGCGTGCGCCCGCCTGCGTGGGACGCGTTCGTGCACGCGAACAGCTTCTTGTCCGAGATGCAGGCGCTCGAGCGCGCCGAGCTCGACGGGGACTTCACGTTCAAGGCAGAGGACCTACGCGCGCTGCTCGACCAGGACGTCCGCGTCATGGTCCTCAACTCCGAGTATTTCCCCATCGCGCTGTCGCCCGTAGTCGAGCGCTATGGCGCGATCTTCGACGTGCTGTTCGGCGAGGCGAAGGTGACCGGCAGGCGGGCCCGGGCGTGGGACATGGCGCTCTGGAATGGGCAAACCACCGTCGCCTTCTCGCCGTTCACGTGGCCGGCCAAGGTGAAGCGGGGCGGGCCGGAGCTGTCGATCCTCGGGGTGCACGACCCTTCGCTCGGCTTCCGGATGCCGGAGCCCCCGAAGCAACAGGGCCCGCGGCAGCAGCTGGCGCCCGCGGCCCGGTAGCCCAACGTGTGCGCGAGGCACATCCAGGGCTAGGGCGGCGGTCAGCCGAAGAGCTTGACCTGGACGCCCGCGCCGGGCCGCCGAAACGAGCTCTCGCCCTGTTGAACGTCGCGGGACATGCTGTCGGAGTCGTGCGCCCGGACACCGTGTTTTCGGCAGCTGACCTGGAACAGCCGCTTGGTGGCGGCCCACTCCTCGCCATCGCCGGTCATGCGGTTGCCGAAGCGCGGGTCGTTCAGCGCCCCGCCGCGGGCCCGCCGCAGCCGCGCAAGCACGCCCTCTGCCCGGGTCGGGAGGGTCGCGCGTAGCTGGTCGGCGAACACCTGCTCTACCGGGCCGGGCAAGCGCACGAGGATCATCGCGGCGGCGGTGGCACCGGCGGCCGCGCAGGCGGCCACGATCGCGGGGATGTCGCGGTCGTTCAGGCCGGGGATCACCGGCGCGACGTTGACGGACACGGGGACCCCCGCGTGGTGCAGCGCGCGCATCGCCTCGACCCGGCGCTGCGGGGACGGCGTGCCTGGCTCGATCGCCCGCGCTGTCGCGGGGTCCCAGAACGGGATGGAGAACACCACGCGGATGGAGGCGTCGCGCGCCAGGCCCTGCAGCAGGTCGACGTCGCGCTCGACCAGGGCCGACTTCGTGATGATCACGACGGGGTTTCGGTACTCCAGGCAGACCGCGAGGCACGCGCGAGTGAGCCGCCAGCGGTGCTCGAGCGCCTGGTAGCAGTCGGTGTTGCCGGAGAACAAGAGGGTCTCGCCGACCCAGGACGGGTGGTCGAACTGGGCGCGCAGCAGCGCGGCGGCGCGGGGCTTTACGAGGATCTTGGTGTCGTGGTCGGTCCCCGCGCCGAAGCCCAGGTACTCGTGGGTGGGCCGCGCGTAGCAATACGCGCACGCGTGCATGCAGCCGCGGTAGGGGTTCAGGCTCCAGCGGTGCCACAGGTCCGGGCTCTCGTTGCGGGCCAGGATGGACTTGCTGTCGTCCTCGAACACGGTGAGCTTCGCCAGGTCCGCCGGGATCTCGAGCGCCACGCTGTGGGCGTCGAACCGGCTCGGGGGGTTGGCGATCGGCCTGAGCATCCGGCTCGGTATCCACCCCGCGGCGAGCCTGCACTTTTGTTCAGTACGCTGCTCCGGCGGTTTCTTGTTAGCCGCTCCGCTCTTCGAGGCTCTTCATGTCGCAAGCGTACTTCCAAGGCAAGCATGTACTGGTCACCGGCGGCAGCTCTGGGATCGGCCTCGCGGTGGCCCGCCAGCTCCTGGGCAAGGGCGCGACGGTCACGCTGCTCGCCCGGCGCACGTCCGTGCTCGAGGAGGCCAAGGCGGCCCTCGGCGCGCCGGACCGCACGCGGCTCCTCGCGGTGGACGTCTCGAACGACCAGGCGGTCGCGGACGCCGTCGGCCCGCACCTCGCCGCGCACCCGTGCGACATGCTGATCAACAACGCCGGCGTCGTGATGCCCGGGCGCTTCTTGGAGCTCGAGTACCGCCACTTCCGCGAGATGATGGACATCAACTACTTCGGCACTGTGCACATGTGCCGCGCGGTGTTGCCCCACCTGGTCCAGCGCGGCGGCGGCCACGTCCTCAACGTGTCGTCGATGGCGGGCACCATCGGCATCTACGGGTACACCGCCTACGCAGCGAGCAAGTTCGCGATCTGCGGCTTCTCCGAGGCCCTCCGCGGCGAGATGTGGCCGCACAAGATCCGCGTCTCGGTGTGCCTGCCGCCGGACACGGACACGCCGCAGCTCGTGTTCGAGAACCAGTTCAAGCCCGCCGAGACCAAGGCGATCGCCGGGAACGTGAAGACGATGACGGCCGACGCTGTCGCCACGTCGATCCTGGACGGCATGGCCGGCGGGAAGTACGAGATCATCCCCGGGCTCGAGGGCCAGGTGACCGTCGCGGCGGCGCGGATGCTCCCGGGCGTGACGCGCTGGGTGTGCGACCAGAGCCAGAAGAAGGCGAAGTAATACCGTCGGATCTCGCTTCGGCTCGTTCCTCGGCCGCGCCCGACACGCCTGGCTCCAGGCGCGCCCAGTAGAAGCCGTCGGGGCCGTCCACCTCGGGCCAAGTCGTGTGCTCGGCCGCGGGGGCGCCAACGGCGCGGACCAGCTGCTCGTTCTCGCGCTCGAGCAGCGAGCAGGTGGCGTACACCACCCTCGGAGCGAGCGTCACCGCGCGCTCCAGCAGCTCCCGCTGCGTTGCCGTCGGCACGTCCAGCTTCCACCGGTTCTCGGGGTGTCGGCGCAGCACGCCGGTGCCCGAGCACGGGGCATCGACCAGGACGCAGTCGTAGCGCCCCTCCGGCGGCGCGATGCGCACGCGCAGCCGCGCGCGGCGGGCCCGGTCGGCGAGCTCGTCGAGCGCGCGCGGGCGGATGTCCCAGGCCTGGACGTCTGCCCCCAACGCGGCCAGCGCGAGGGACTTCCCGCCGGCGCCCGCGCAGATGTCGAGCACGCGCATGCCGGGCTGGGCCCCGACCGCGTCGACGATGCCCTGGCTCCCCAGGTCCTGGACCGCGACGTACCCCTCCTTGTAGGCGGCCTCGATGTCCAGGTTGCACCGCGCCTCCAGCACGATCCCGCGCGCCCCGACCCGCCGGTACGGCACCGAGAGGGTGAACCCCTCGCGGAGCACCCGCAGCGCCACCGGCGCCCGGCCGGCGAGCGCCCGGGCGTGCTCGACGGCGCGCGCGGGCCCGAGGCGCGTCCACCACTCCTCGGCCATCTCGTCCGGCATCGACACCGCGATCGCGTAGGCGTTGGGCGGGTCGTCGAGGTCGGGCACCCCTGATTCGCAGAGCCGGTACCAGGCCGCGAGCGGGTCTGGGTCGAGCCGCTCGAGCGCGCGGTGGTGTCGCACCAGGCCGGACAGCACGTCGCCCGCGACCGGGCGCTCCTTGCTGCCGAGCGTTCGCGCGGCGCGGAGCTCGGCGCTCATCGTGGGGCCAGCGTGGCGGGGGTTTGCCCGCATCTTGGCCCACGTGGCCTCGATCACCCACCGCACGCGGGGTGTCGGCATCGCGGGGGTGGGCAGCGCGCAGCTCCAGAGCCGAATCGGCCCGGCGTCAGCCGGATCGTCGACGCCCGTGGGCATCAGCCAGCGCGTCGGGTGTGCGTGTCCAGGAGCATCAGGTAGGCCTGGTGACCATGTGCGATCCGCTCGTGGTCGACCTCGCCGAGCGTCCGCACCACCTTGGCGGGCATCCCGAGGACGAGCACCCCAGCGGGGACCTGCATCCCGACTGCCACCAGCGCGCCTGCGCCGACGATGCTCCCGGAGGCGACCCGCGCGTTGTCGAGCACGATGCTGCCCATGCCGACCAGGCAGTCGTCGCCCACCTCGCAGCCGTGCAAGATCACGCGGTGGCCCACCGTGCAGCGAGCGCCGATGCGCACCGTGGAGATGCCCCCGGTCGCGTGGGCGATCGTGCCGTCCTGGATGTTCGTCTCGTCGCCGATCACGATCCGGCCCTGGTCGCCCCTCAACACCACGCCTGGCCACACGCTCACGCGCTCGCCGAGCACCACGTCGCCGATGAGCACGGCGCTCGGGTGCACCCAGGAGCTCGCGGGCACGACCGGCTTGAACCCGCCCCAGGACTCGATCGTTGGCATCACTCGGTCCAGGGGACGAGGGTCTCGAGGTCGACGAGCGGCGCCGACACGAACTTGCGCAGCGGTCGACTGACGAGCTGGCCTTCGAAGAAGCCGCACGCGTTCCGCAACGCCGCGGAGCGCGCGAGCGCCGGGCGGACGCCGGTGCCAAGCTCGAGCAGGTAGGGCAGCAGGCTCGCGCCAAGCGCGCGCGACGACGTGTTCGCCACCTCGCTCGGCAGGTTGGGGATGCAGATGTGGCGCACGCCCTCGGCTTCGTACACGGGGGTCTCCGGGGTGGTGGGCCGGCTGGTCTCGGCGCAGCCCCCTTCGTCGATCGCCATGTCGATGAACAAGCTGCCCTCGCGCATCATCCGCACGTGCTGGCGCTTGAGCACCTTGGGCGCGGGCTCGCCGCGCACGGCGACCGCGCCGATCACCACGTCGGCTTGCTCGATGTAGCGGGTGAGGTGGTACTCGCTCGCCGTGGCGGTCACCGCGACGCGCCCGAGGGTGCGCTCCAGCCGTTGGAGGCGCCGCGGGTCCCGGTCGAGCACCACGACCTGCGCCCCCAGGGCCGCGGCTTCGGCGGCCGCCGCTTGGCCGGCGGTGCCCCCGCCGATGACCAGCACGAGCGCGGGCGGAACTCCGCTGCAGCCGCCGAGCAGGATCCCCGGCCCGCCCCCCGGCACCGTGAGGTGGTAGGCCGCCAGCGCGATCGCCACCCGCCCGCCGAGCGCCGAGAGCGGCTCCAAGATCGGGTACTCGTCCGCCCCCTCCCGGACCATCTCCAGCGAGAGGGTCGTGGCCTTGCGCGCGATGAGCCGCGCGTGGCCCGCGGCGTCCACCGAGGCAAGGTGGAGGAACCCCAAGAGGGTCACCCCAGGCCGGACCAGCTCGTCCTCCTGCTCCGTCGGTGCGTGGACCTTCACGAGCACGTCGGACTGGGTCGCGACGTCCCGGGCGGAGTACAGCACCTTCGCTCCGGCGGCGAGGTATTCGGTGTCGGAAAACCCAGATCCCGTTCCTACGCCCGTCTCTATTTGAATGTCATGTCCCGTGGAGACGAGCGCGCGGACGCCATCGGGCGTAACGGGCACGCGCCGCTCTTGGGGGGTCAGCTCTCGAACGACACCAAAGCGCATGTCGCCCAAGTACCCCGGCGCGGGCGGCCGCCGCAGGGCTCGGACTCAAACGGTCCTACACAAGCGCGCCCCAGCGTACGGGATCCGACCTTCCCCGGAGTCTCCGAGCCGAAACGCGATGCCGGCGCTGCGCTCGTAGGCCGGGAACGCGCCCCCGCGGAGCGTACGCTTGCTGCCCTCTTCGAGCGTGGGGGGCTGCGCCCTCCCGTCGACCAGCGGCGTGCCGTCCGGCTGGTACACGTCGATGCAAAAATCCCGGACGTTCCCCGCCATTCCGCGGACGCCGTACGGGCTCTCGTCCACCGGGAAGCTGTCCACCGCGGCGGGCATCGGCCTGTCGGAGCGGCTGTCGCGCATGTTGGTGAAGGTGGGGTCGAGTTGGTTGCCCCACGGGAGCACGCGGCCGTCTACGCCACGGGCAGCCTTCTCCCACTCGTACTCGCCGGGGAGCCTCCAGGGCAAGCCCGTTCGCTCGGCCTCCCACTGCGCGTAGGCGCGCGCGCTGTTCCAGTTGATCAACATCACCGGCCACTCGGGCTGCCACAGGTCGCCCTCGGCGTCCTCGCGCAAGAAGAACGTGCCGTCCGCGTGCCGGCCGTACACCAGGCTCCCGGCGTCGCCGGGGGTCCCGGAGCGCTCTCGAGGTGCAAACGCCAGCGCCTCGGCCTCCAAGCCGCGGCGCACGAGGTCGTCCAGGAAGGCGATCCACTGCTTGTTGGTCGCGGGGAACCGCCGAATGACGAACGGGTCGACCCACACCCGCCGGCGCGGGAGGTTGCCGCTCCCGGGGGTGTCCTCGCCGCCCGAGATGTACCAGCCCCCGGGCACGTAGCAGTCATCCTCGTCGAGCGTGCCCGAAGGCAGCAGACGGATCGGCGCGGTGTCCGATGCCCCGGGAGGGACCCCGTCCCAGTGTCCCTGCCGCTCGACGTGCACCGGGTACCGCACGGGGGCGAACCCGTCCTTGCTGAGCGTCACGACGTAGCTTCCCATCGGGAGGCGCCAGCTGCGAAGCGGGGTTCGACCCGCTGCCCGCACCTGCTCGAGCACGAACTTGCGGTCCCGCTCGACGTATCGGGAGAGCTCGACCCGCGCGCCGGGCGGTTCGGTCAGCAGCGTCAGCTCGCCGTCGCCAAGCAGCCACCCGGCGTTTTTGCCGTCGTCGTGGGACCGCAGGTACCACTCGTACTGTCGGACCGCCCGGAGGTCCCCGGCTGCCTCTGCCGTCGCCATCCGCCCCCGGTAGTGCTGGGCGAGGCGTTCGTGGGCCTCCGCCAGCGTCGGGTCGAGCGAGAGCGCGCCGCGCAACAACTGGACCTGCTTGACCTCTTCCACCGCACCCTGGAGCTCGATCTCCCGCGCGTCGTCCTCGAGCGCCCATGCCGGCCGCTTCAGGTCCGTGGGGGCGTTGCGGGGCAACGCGGCGACGAGCGCGGTGGCCCGGCCACGCAGCTCCTTCGCCCGCTCTGCGATCGCCGCGAGGCGAGGGACTTGGTTGTCCGCCTCGGCGACGAGCGTGAGCGCCTGTTCGCGCACCCGCGCGCCCTCCAAGAAGCCGAGGACGGCGTTCGCGAGCTCGCCGGCGGACGCGAAGCGGTCCGCGGGCTCCCGCATCATCGCGCGCTCACAGATGTCCACGAGGGCCTCGGGAGGCGGTGGCGCGTCGAGGTCGAGCCGGGGGCCCGGGGTCCACGTGCGGTTTGGGCGCTGGAGGCGCCGCGGGGGCCCCGCGCGGACGAGCCTGAGCACGTGCTCGGCGGTGGGCCCCGCGTATGGCGGCGCGCCGGACAGGATGTCGTAGAGCACGGCGCCGAGCGCGTAAACGTCCGCGGTGAACGTCGCGCGCTCGCCGCGCGCCTGCTCCGGGGGCATGTACGCCGGGGTGCCCGCCACGGTGCCCATCTTGGTCGAGGTGGCGCCCCCGAGCGAGCGGTCCGTCTGCACGGCTTCGAGCTCGGGTGCTTCGACCTCGTGCTCGCCCACCACCTTCGCGAGGCCCCAGTCCAGCACGAGCACCTCGCCGTACGAGCCGAGCATGATGTTCTCGGGCTTCAGGTCGCGGTGGATGACGCCGCGAGCGTGCGCGAACCCGACGGCCTCGCACGCCCGGTGGAACGCCTGCAGCAGCCGGTGGAACGACCACCCGCTCGCGCTCGGCCTCCACTGTCCGTCGCCCGACGCCTGGTGCACCTCCTGGATCACCTGCCCCATCGTGAGCCCTCGCACCTCCTTCATCGTGAAGTACGGCCGACCCTCGGGGTCCTTCCCGTATGCGTGCACGGGCACGATCCCGGGGTGCTCGAGCTGGGCGGTCGCTTGCGCCTCCTCTGTGAAGCGGGCGACGAGCGACGGGTCGGTCGCGAGATCGGCGCGCAGCAGCTTCATCGCTACCATGCGCCTGAGCTGCGGATCCCACGCACGCCGAACCTCGCCCATGCCGCCCCGGCCAAGCTGCCCGAGCACGGAGTACGCGACCGGATCAGCTTGGGGGGCGGTGCCGGGGCCGGCGGCGAGCAGCGCCAGGAGGTCCTGCTCACACTCGGGGGTCAAGCCATGAAGCCTGGCAAGCTGCTTGACACGTTCCCGCACGTTGGTCCTTTGGCTCGCAAGTATCTTTGCTGCGGGAGTTCGGCACCCTGTGCGGGCAGAACGGCGCGGGAGTTCTGCGGGTTTCGAGGGGCACCTCGTCACGCGACTACGCGCTTCGGCGTATGATCACGACACTCTTGGTGAACCGTGCGCTCCAGCATCCTCGTCTTGCTCCCCATCGTCGGATTGACCGCGTGTAAGGTTGACAATGTGCTCAGCGGCAAGGGGCAGGACCCAGAGCCGTTCGACACGGGCTCCACCTACGACCCCGTGGACACGTCGGACTCGGACGTGCCGGTGGACGACAGCGGCGGAACGGTCGTCACGACCGGAGACTGCGAGAGCAACAGCTACGCCGGCCACACCATCACGCAGATCGACGAGTGCGACGCCCCGTCGGCCCACCCCGCGTGGGAGCTGGTCGAAAAGTTCAGCGACATGACGATCGGGATGACGCTCTCGAGCCCCGCGTTCGGCAAGCTGGCGGACACCAACGGCAACGGGCACATCGACGACGGCGACCAGACCTACGTGGTCGTCGCCCCGTACCAGGGCGGCGTCACGGCCTACAACGGCACGGACGGGTCGATCCTGTGGCACACGACGGGCACGGACATCGAGCAGAACGCGCCGGCGATCGGCGACCTCGACGGGGACGGCTGGCCCGAGGTCGTGGTGGGTGGGCTCTACGGCAGCAAGGCGTACCGGGGTGATGACGGCGCCGTGTTCTGGTCCGGCCCGGGCACGGACAACACGAAGGCGTACTGCGGCGCTGTGTCCATCGCAGATCTCGACGGGGACGGCGATCCCGAGGTGCTGCTCGGCCGCCAGATCTTGAGCGGGCAGACGGGCGCGGAGCTCGCGGAGGGCGCGTACGGGCAGGGGTCCAGCGTGAACGGCGAGGCGCCGGACAGCGTCGCGGCCGACATCGACCTCGACGGCGAGCAGGAGGTGTTGGTGGGCAACGCGGCCTACGACATCGACGGGAACGCGGTCGCGCACGCGAGCGGCTCGGACGGCTACCCGGCGGTCGGCAACTTCGACTCGGACCCCGAGGCCGAGATCGTGGTGGCCGCGAGCGGCAGCATCATGCTGCTGGACACCGACTACACCACCATCTGGAGCGTCTCGACCGGCGGCGGCTACCAGGGCCCGCCGGCGATCGCCGACTTCGACGGGGACGGGGATCCTGAGATCGCCGTGCCGAACAACACCGGCGTCAGCGTCTACGAGGGCGATGGCACGCGGGTGTGGACATACACGAACACCGCGGGCTCGATGTTCGACGGCGTCTCGGCGTACGACCTCGACGGGGACGGCGACTGGGAGGTCCTGGACAACGGGGCCAGCAGCTTGCGTATCCTCGACGGCGCGACGGGCGCGGTGCTCGCGTCCTACGCGCACGCCACGAGCCAGTACTCGTGTGGCCAGGAGCCGGTCGTCGCTGACATCGACGACGATGGCGCGGTCGAGATCGGGTACGGCGTGTACTCGACGCCGGGCGGGTTCGGCATCTTGGAGGACGCCGACGACGCGTTCGCGCCGGGCCTTGGCTACTGGAACCAGGACCCCTTCTCCATCACCAACATCAACGACGACATGACCGTCCCGACGTACCCGGACATCAACTGGGAGTCGTACAACAGCTTCCGCGCCGGCCCGCCGATCGACCTGCTCTTCCCGAGCAAGAACCTGACGGTGCAGCTGGACGACGTGTGCACGGACGAGTGCGCAGCCGGCAAGATCACCATCTGGTGGAGCCTCGGCAACGACGGCGGAGAGGACATCCCCGACGACATCGACGTCGCGTTCTGGGGCGTCACGTCGAGCGGGGACGTGCTGCTCGGCAGCACCACCTACGCGGGCAACAAGCCGGCGGGCTGGCTCAACGACTCGGTGGAGACCGAGCTCACCGGCGTCCCGACGCCGCTCTACGACGTCTACGTGACCATCGACGGCGGGAACAACTCCGAGGCCAGCCTGATCGGCGAGTGTGACGAGACCGACAACGAGGCGCGCCTCGGCTCCGCGTTGTGTGAGTAAGTCACGGTTGGCGCCTTGCCGCCGAGTCGTGCGATAGCGGAGGCCTATGCCTCCCGTCGTGCGCCGGCTCGCGCTCGCTTTTAGCTCCACCCTCCTGTGCTTCGCCGCGCTGGAGGGCGCGGCCCGGGTCTGGGCGCCCGTGCCGGTGGCGCCCCCGACGCAGAAGCTCGTGCGGGGCAGCCTGACCGAGCCGGGGGACCACCCGAACGCGACGCCCGAGTACTCGGTGACGGTGCACGTGAACGCGAAGGGCTTCGTCGACACCGAGTGGCCGGACACCCCGCCGGACGTGCTGGTGATCGGCGACTCGTACGTGCAGGCCGCACAGGTCCCGTTGAACGCTGGTTTTGGGCGAAAGCTCGGCGACGCTACCGGGCTACGGGTCGAGTCGATGGGCGTCCCGGGCGCGGGGACCGCTACGGCGCTGGGGGTGCTCGAGACCTACGCGCTGCCCCGCCGGCCGCGCCTGGTGTTGCTCGGGTTCTTGGTCGGAAACGACGTGCTCAACAACTCGCCGGCGCTCGACAGCAAGCGCGACAAGCCCTACTACGACGTCGATCCGGACGGGTCGTTGGTGCTGACGGACCGCGCGGAGCTAGCGGCGTCGCACGGGCCTTTCCCTGCGTTGTGGTCGGTGAGCGCGCTCTGGCGGTTGGGGTGGCAGCAGTGGTCCGCCCGTGCGCTGGCGCAGGACAAGGTCGCGCGCGGGAACGGCGTGCCGATCGACTTCCGCGTGTACGACCCCTCGGTTGCCCCGGAGTGGGAGCACGCCTGGCGCGTGACAGGCGCCTTGGTCAAGCGGATGGCCGAGGTGTGCGCCCACGCGGGCGTGCCGTTTGGCGTCGTGCTGTTCCCCGACGCCGCGGGCGGCACCGCGTCGGGCGAGGCCCGCATGCACGCGGACTGGCCCACGACCACGGGCTGGGACCCCGCGGGCGCCCACGAGCGCGCGCTCGCGCTGCTCACCCCGCTCGCGCCGGTCGTCGACTTGCGCCCGGCGGTTCGCGCCGCCGAGGCCGCCGATCCCGCCCCGCTGTACTTCCCGCAGGACGGTCACTGGACCGCGCGGGGTCACGCCGTCGCCGCGCTGGGCGCTGCCCCTTTCGTGCGTACACTCTTGCCGTCGATTAGCGCTTGCCCCGACGGGTCCCCGTCCAAACCCCAGGAGTCCCCATGATCGCCCTCGCCCTCGCCTTGCACCTCGCCTCCCCCTCCTTCGCCTGCGACGGCGAGGGGAGCACCGCCGCCACCGAAGCCGGTGAGAAGAAGAAGTGCGACATGCCCACCGCCGAGACGCTCGCGCCCGTGCCCACGGCCGGCACCCACGTCGCGCTCAACGTGACCGGGATGCACTGCGGGAGCTGCGCCAACGCAGTTCACGCCGCGCTGATGAAGGTAGACGGCGTGACCGGCGCCCAGGTCGACATGACCACCGGCATCGTCCAGGTCGCCTACGACGCTGCCAAGGCCAACCCGGACAAGCTGCTCGCCGCGGTCACCGCGCTGTCCGAGTTCACGGTCAAGCTCGCTACGAACTAGCCCGGGAACGCCGACGCTAGCTCGGGGGATATAGTCGAAGCATGGCCGTCCTCCGAAGCGCGTTCTCCATCGGGTGCAGCATCAGCGCGCACGCGAGCGTGCTGTTGCTGCTGTGGTGGCACCCGTGGCCCACGTACACGCCGCCGCCGCCGCCCGACGGCAGCCCGGTCAGCTTGGCGGCGTTCGACTTCGACGACGCCCCCGAGCTCTCCTCGTCCCCGACCCCGGTAGCGACCCCGACGCCGCCGGACGAGGCGCCCCCGGCCCCCGTGCACGTCACGGCGACGAGCGAGCCGCTGCCCGACCCGATGGGCATCGACGCTGCGCCCGAGACGCCTACGCCCTCCCCGGCCGAGAGCGGGGACGGCGAGAAGGCCGCCCAGGAGAACAAGGCGGGCGACACCACGTCCCACGGCGCCAAGTCGAAGAACCCGCACAAGACCCCGAAGCCGTGCCCCGAGACCGTCGCCGACATCGAGCAGCTCGGCCCGACCGAGTGGTTCGTGGAGCGCGAGCTGGTCGAGTACTACGCGTCGCACATCCCCGAGATCGAGAACCTGGGCTCGGTGTGGACGCACCTGGACGCCGAGGGCAAGGCGGACGGCTTCCGGCTGGGGTTGCCGCGCTGCACCGTGCTCCGCGACGGCGGGCTGAAGTCGGGCGACATCATCCACGACATCAACGGGATCCACGTGAACAACGTGCTCCAGGCGGTGTCCGCCTACCTGAAGCTCCGCAAGGAGCCGCTGCTGCGGCTGCACATCACCCGCAAGAAAG
Organism: Bifidobacterium breve; assembly: GCA_943328795.2. Lineage (GTDB taxonomy): Bacteria > Myxococcota_A > UBA796 > UBA796 > SXON01 > CAIUMM01. The sequence continues at coordinate 366 of CALQBK020000064.1, read as the reverse complement.
AGGCGGTCCAGCTGACCTACCACTTGGAGCAGAAGGACCGGAAGAAGAAGAAGAAGGGCGGGTCGTGACGCTCCTGGTGCTGCTGGCCTGCAGGGGCCCGGTGGTGGACACCGGGGTGCCCGATCGCGACCTGCCGTCGGACCCGGCAGACACCGGTACGACGTCGATCGCGCCGGTCGAGGTGCCCCACGTCTGGATCAACGAGCTGATGCCGGAGAACGACTCGACCTGGCAGTCGGCGGACGGCCGCCTCCCGGCCTGGGCGGAGCTCCGGAACGGGTCGGACCAGGTGGTGGTCCGCGCTGACCTGGCGCTCAACGGCGCGCCGCTCACGTGGGTCGGCGAAGGAGACACGCTCGAGCCCGG
>CALQBK020000063.1 GCA_943328795.2 Bifidobacterium breve | reverse complement strand
CTCGGGCGTTGTGTCCGCCCCGCGGACGTCGTGGACCGGGCGAGCGGTCGCCTCGGGCGTTGTGTCCGCCACGCGGACGTCGTGGACTGGGCGAGCGGTCGCCTCGGGCGTTGTGTCCGCCCCGCGGACGTCGTGGACTGGGCGAGCGGTGCGGTCGCCTCGGGCGTTGTGTCCGCCCCGCGGACGTCGTGGACCGGGCGACCGGTCGCCTCGGGCGTTGTGTCCGCCACGCAGAGGTCACCTTCCGCCCGGGGTCGTGAACCCGTGCTGCAGGTCGTGGAGGAGCTCGCTCGTAAGCATGCGGGCTTGTACCCGGCCCGCGCGTCACACCCGGAACCATGAGCCGATTTTGCTGAATGACGCCGCGGGGATGCGCGTACCGCCCCCGAGGCCATCCACCATGCTGCTCCTGCTCCTTGCCTGTACCCCACTTTCCCCCTCCGACTCCAACCAACCCGACACCGACACCGACGCGGACACGGATTCCGACACCGACACCGACGCGGACACGGACACGGACACGGACACCGACGCCCCTGCAGAGGAATGCGCCGATGGCGTGGACAACGACGGTGACGGCGACGTGGACACCCTCGACGCGGACTGCCGGGGGCACATCCAGGCTGCCCAGGTGCTTCGGTCCGGCTCCACGTTCGAGGTCTCGAACCTCGATCACTACGGGGACGAAGTGCGCCTGCTCGGGGTGTACGCCGGTGGGTTGACCTTCGAGGGGAGCGCGGTGTCCACCGGGGAGGGCTTCTTCGCGGCGGCCGTGTCTCCCGCGGGCGTGACCCCGTACCCGACCCTGCTCGATGGCACCAATAGCTACATGTACTCGGCGGAGTGGAGCGACACGGGGTTCACCGGCGTCGTGATCGTCCGGACCGACGATCTCGTGGACAGCGTCGGGACTGTCGCGGAGGTTGACACCTTCGACGTCCTGGTCCACCCGGACGTCGCCCACGCGCTCGTTCTTGGGGGCCTAAACTATTCCCACCCCTACGGCACCTCGGCCGCGACGACCGCCGAGGGGGATGTGTGTGTTGGCGGGTACATCGAGGACATGACCCTTGATGACGCGGGCGCGCTGGTGTATTCGTCCGGCGACTGGGCGACGATCCTTGGGTACTGGCCCTCCGGTGGGGGAGGTCCGACGTGGACGATGGGGGTCACGGCGACCGAATACTACATCCAGAACGCCGCGGTTGTGCCCTGGGGGGACCGCTGCTTCGTCGCGGTCCCCTACGGCGAGAACCACGCTGGCATCCTCGCGCCCTACATGACAAACCCGGACGGGGTGCTCCTGCTCACGGTGGACCGCGATCAACACATCGAGGTGCTGGACGAGCTGTACAGCGAAGGGGCGGTCGAGGTGAAGGCGTGGGGGCCCACCTCCGAGACCGGGTCGGGCGGCGCGTGGCTCCAGCTCGCCGCGGTTGGGCTCACGACCGCTGAGGGTGTGCCACTGGGCGACGGCGCGCTCGTGGCCTGGGACGAGACGGGCGCACGTGAGCCTTGGATTGGCGGCGGCACGGATGCCAGCTTTGTGAAGGCGGATCGGGTGGGCCCGTCGGACTACATCGTGATGACGCACGGGGCCGGCACATTGGAAGGGGACGCGTCCGGGAGCTACGGAGAGGACGGTGCCTACGCCGTCTCCCGCATTACGACGACCGGGGGCGTGTGGACGATGGCGTTGGGCCCGGACACAACCGAGACCAACATCTACGACTCCGACTTTTCCCTGGATGCCGATGGCAACGTGCTGGCGGCGTTCGCCCAGGCCGAGAGCCCAGCGACCTACGGCGCTGGCACGCTCGAGGCGATCACCAACCCGGGGACAGTCGGCCGAAACGACGGGTCCCTGGTGCTCCTCACCCTCACGCCGTGAGCGGCACCGCCGTCGGCCGCCAATCCCACCCTCAGTCCCGCGACGAGAACGCGGGGAACAACAGCGTGGAGGTGATGGTGTCGCTGCCGGACGCGGCGGAGCCGCCGGCCTGCGCGCCGTAGGCGAGGGCGAGGGCGGGGGTGAGGCGCGCCTCGGGGTTGGCCTCGACCCACGAGAGCCAGCCGGAGAGGCTGGTCGGCGCCGCGGGGACCACGGGCGCGCGGGCGTGGGCGAGGACCCACGTCTCGACCACGCCGAGGTGGAGGTCCACGGCGGAGGGGTCGCGGAGGGGCGCGGGGATCGCGGCCGCCGCGCTCGCGGGGAGCCAAGGGAGGCCGGGCGCCGCGTAGGCGCGCGGGCCGCCGTCAGGGAGGAGGCCGCACTCGACGAGCAGGGCGAGGGGGTCGCCCCAGGGGGCCTCGGACGCCCAGGCGGCGGGGTCCCAGGGCGGGGTGCTCGACGCGTCGGGCTCGGGCCAGGGGGAGTCGGCGGGGGTGACCTCCCAGGGCGGGTCACGGCCCGGGGAGGGCCACGGCGCAGAGGTGGACTGGCCGGCGAGCGGGTCGATCGCGTCGAGCAAGCCGAGGAGCGGGCCACCGACGGTGGGCTGGAACCGTGACCCTGCGCCCATCTCGCCGGTCGCCGAGCTGGACGGCAGGCCGGAGGGGGCAACGGAGACGAGGCCGAGGGGCGCGACGAGCACGGGGATGCCGCGGGCATCGACGAGCACGCCGCCGCCGGGCCGGGCCTGGCCGACGTCCGGCACCGTCGCCCTCGGGCTGCCCGCGAACGCGAGCTCGGACTCCCACCCGAGGGCCTCGGCGCCGCCGACCGAGACCAGCCGGCCGAGCGCGTCGCGGACCACCTCGGTCGTCGTGCCCGGGCGGCCGGTCGCCCAGCGCACGAGTCGCCCAGCGGCGTCGTGGGTGAGCGTCAGGGCGCCGCGCGCGCCCGTCACCGTCGTGAGCGTGCCCGCGTCGTCGTTCTGCCAGCTCACGTCACCGTCCGCGACCCCCCACAACGGCGGCGCGCCGGCCGGCACGTGCCCGGCGATCGCGCGGCCCTGCGGATCCCACGAGACCGAGGCGCCGCCCGGGCCTTCCACCCGGTCGGGGGCGCGGCTCCACACGTCGACGCCCTCCTGGACGACCAGCTCGCCGAGCGGATCCCGGTGCAGCAACGTCGGGCTCTCTCCGCGCAGGCGCGTGACCTTGCCGAGCGCGTCCAGCGACCAGCCAGACACCGCCGTGAGCGCGTCGTCGGCGCCCTGCAGCACGATCCCCACGCCGGACTGGTCCCAGAGGTAGCGCGCGAGCGACCCGGTCGAGAAGCGCGCCAGGAGGGGCCGCCCCGCCGCGTCACGATCGACCCCGAGGCGCAGGCCACCCGGCCCCTCGACGCCCATCGACCGCCCCGCCGCGTCCCGTCGCCAGCTCCAGGTCCGGACGACCCCGCCGGTGTCCACCTGGACGCGCGCGGGCAGCCCGCGGGCGTCGCGCTCGACGCGGACCTTCCCCGCGGGGCCGTCCAGCAGGGTCACCCGGCCCGCGGAGTCCCGGGTGATCGTGACGGCCCCCGGTCCGCTCACGCGCTGCACACGCCCGGATGCGTCGCGGTCCAAGGTCCAACTGGCGCCGCCGTCGAGCTCGACAGCCGACACCTCGCCCGCGGGGTTGCGCGCCAGCTTGAGCCGCACGCCGGGCCCGTGGACGGTGCTCCACCCGCCTTCGGTCCAGGACCATCCGCCCGAGCCGCCTTTGCGGGACCACGCGGTGGGCCGCCCTGCGGCGTCGCGAACGAGGTGGAGCTCGTCGAGCCCGACCACGTCCCCCGCTTCGTCCCGGTCCCACCGGAGCGTGCCCTGGTCAGGCCGCACGAGGGCCTGGACGCGACCCATCGCGTCTCGCTGTGCTTGCCAGCGGCGACCCTGCGGGTCCTCGACGGTGACGACCCTGCCGCGCGCGTCCCGGCCGATTCGCCACCCGGCGCCGTCTACGCGTACGCCCACCAGGTCGGCCCCCGCCCGCTCCCAGTTGACCTCCCGCCCCTGGGGCTCGGCGACCCGCACGACGCGGCCGACGGGGTCCCAGGACAGTCGCCAGTGCGCGCCGCCCGGGTCCGCCACGTCTACGACTCGGCCCCCCTCCCGCGACAGCCTCCACTCGTCCCCCGCGGGGTCTGTGACACCAAGGATCCTGCCCGCGCCGTCCCGTCGCACGGCGATCCGCCCGCCGTCTCCGATCGAGGTGACGTCGGCCCCGCTACGGGTCAGCACTCGGCGCGCCGTGCCGCTCCCCCACTGCTGGACCGCCCCGCCGACGGACGCCCAGGGCGTGAACCTCCCGACGGGGTCGGTCTGTCCCGTGAGCGTTCCCGCGTCGTCGTAGGCGAGGGTCCACGAGCCCGCGCCCGACAGGGTCTTCAGCAGGTCGCCGACCCAGCCTAGCGACCACCGCCCGGCGGCGGACGCGACGCCGACCAAGCGCCCATCGGCCCACTCGAGCGCCGTGACCGCGCCCCCGGGAGCTGTCCAGCCCGCCAAGCGGCCGTCGGTCCACAGGGTCGTCGTGGTGCTACCCCCGGGCGCGATGACCCGCTGCTCCCCCTCCCGCTTGGCGCCGAGCACCATCCACCGATCGGCGCCGGCATCGAGCTGTGCGCCGCCCGCTACGACGGTGCACCGCCAGGTGGTCCCCGCTGCCGTGATCGTCCCCGGCCCCAGGGCAGCGCCGCCGCCGTCGGCGGTCAGGATGCTGGCTAGCGCGCCGTCCTTGTAGGTGTAGCGGGTCGTCCCGGCGGCGGTGGTCACGGAGCCGAGGTTCCCGCTCTCCCAGCGGTAGGCGGCGTCGCCGGACTGTCCTCCCCACGCGTCCTCGGTCCCCACCGGGTGCCGGGTCGCGTCGAACGCAGGCTTGGAGCCGAGCCGACCGACGGTGACCTCGCCCCGCGCCAACCCCTGGAACGTCCCGTCGGCGGCGCGGACGACGGTCGTCGAGCGCCCGGCGATCACGTAGGAGCTGAGCCGCCCGTCGGCGTCGCGCGCGGCGTGCGTCGCCCCGAGGGGCGTGACTCGATCCCCGACGAACGACCAGCTTCGGCCGCTCCAGGTCCGCCCGATGTCCAGGTCCGGCTCCTCTCCACGGAGGTCGACGGCGCTCACCGCTACTGAGCAGTCGACGGGGTCGAACCATACGCGCTCGCCGTCCGCGAGCACGGGCCCGAAGAGAAACCAGCCGTGCGGTCCCAGGAGCAGCGAGGCTGCGCTGGTGACCCCCGCGTAGAGCACCTACTCGCGGGCTCCGCTCACTGCAGCTTGCCCTCGGTCATCACAGCACCCCATAGCGTCGGCGTCATCGCCCCGCGCTCGGCGTCCATCTCGGCGGCGATCTGCATCCGGGGCTCGCTCATGGCCTTCCACACCGGGAGGCGCTTGTTCGTGGAGTCCCAGAACCGCTCGGTCATCTTCTCGTTGAACACCTTGTTGGCGCCGGAGGACGTCGCGAAGAAGTCGCCGGCCCCGGCTGCGCGGAAAGCGCTCAAGCGGGCCAGCGTAGTCGCGGCGTCGCCCTGGGCGTTGATCGTGACCGTCCGCGCAACGAGCGGGGTGGCAGCGATGTCGGACAGCTCCAGCGTCCCGCCGCCGGGGAGCACGAAGCCGCCGGACGGGGTGGCGTCCACGTGCGCAAACGCGAGGAAGCGGGCGCGCGGAGCCTCCTTGAGCCACGCGTCGCGCGTGGCGCCTGCCCCCTCCAGGACCACCGAGTCGGGGAAGATGCGCTTGATCGACTCTTTCGACGCAGCGTCGGCGACCACGGCGAGCATGGTGGTGGAGAAGTCCGTCTCCTGGAACGTCGGCGGCGTCAGGCTCGCGAAGTTCGGGAAATAGAACGTGTGGCGGATGCTCGCGAGGTAGCGCAGGCCCTCGGACTGCTCGGGAAGCGCGTCGACCGGCAGCGCGCCCAGCGGGGCGGGGCCGACCACGTAGTAGTTGCCATACCCGGTGAGCAGGTCGGTCGCGGGGTCGATGAGCGCCTCGCGGATCTTGTTCCCGGCGCCCACCGACACCTTGCCCGCCCGGATGCCGGCCACGTAGTCGTTGACCTCCTTGACGACCGCCGGGGTGACGTGCGCGTGGCGGTAGCCATGGTCGGTGAGGTACAGCGACTCCCAGCCGCCGTCCCGCGCGGGGACGAACGAGAGCAGGGCGGAGCGGCCGAGCGCGCTCCGGACCTCGTCCAGCGTGCCGGCCTTGCGCGGGAGCAAGCGGAGCTCGACAGCGACATTGTCAATCTCGGACGCCGAGGCGGTCGGGTAGGGGCCGACGCCCGCGGCCCACGCGAGCACCGCGGCGCGCTGCTTGGCGACGGCTTGCCAGAGCGCGGCGCGCCGCTCCGGGGTGCCCACCGCGGGCGGGACAGGGGAGACGCCGTGCGCCCACAGCCGCGTGCGGTCCAGCTCCCGTTGGCGCCACGCGTGCCAGCTGACTCGAAGGGCCAACGCGTCCTCGTCGGTGAGCCGGCTCGGCGAGACTGCGAGGCCCTCCAACTCGGCCGCCTCGGGACCGTCGAGGGTGAGCACGGGGGCGAGCGGACCAGAGCGCCAGTCCGGCAACACGGCCGAGAGCTCGTTCATCTCAGAGCCGGCTTGGTCGGCGAACGCGCCCTCGATGGAGGACACGAGGCGGGCGTAGGCCGCGACGTCACCCTCGGCGGCCGGCGCTGTCCCGTGCGCCAGCGCGATGCGCCAGTGGGCCGCGAACGGGTGGGTGGTGTCCACGACGGCGCCCGGGGTGCCGTCGTGCACCCACGCCCGCACGGCGTTCTCGGACGCCATCATCGGCGTCTCCGGGGCCCCGGTCACGGGCGCGCGGGTGGACCAGAGCGTGGCCCACAGCGCGAGGTCCGGGGACTGTGCTTGGCTCGCGGCTGCCGTAGCCAGCCCCGCCTTGTCTTCCGTCCAGCCGGCCGCGAGCAGGGTTTGCCAGGCGGCGTCGTCGCCCTTGAGCCCGGCGGTCGGGAGCGTGGGCCTCCCGCCGGCCATCGCGCTCCCGAGGTCCTTGATCGCCTGCGCGTCCGCGTCGGGGAGGCCCGTCGCGGCGGCCGTGACGGCCCGCGCGTCCCCGAGCATCGCGTTCGCCAACGCGAGGCGCCACTTCCCGAGCGCCTGCCCCTCGGGTGCGGCGGCGACCTCGGCCGCGGCCTTCGCTTCGATCGGCATGCCGAGGTGCAGGAGCGCGTCCGCCTGGACGCCCGCGAACATCGCGGCCCCGACGGGGTTTTGGAGGTCCTCGCAGCCCTTGCGGGAGGCCGCGGCGGCGTCGGCGACGGCCTGCGCCTTCCACCCCCGGTACGCGTGGACCTTGCCCGCGTTGAGGACGAGGGCGGCGCCGGCCAAGTCCTGGGCCTTCGTCGCGGCGTCTACGCCCGCGGTCGTCGTGGCCCACCCCTTGGTGGCGTCGCTCTCCCATCCGATGCGCGCGAGCGTGATCCGCGTCCCGAGCACGCCGGTGGCCGTAGCGGTGTCCAGGGCCGCGAGCGCCCCCGGCACGTCGCCGTGCGCGGCCTTGATCTCAGCACGGAGCAGCGCGGAGCGCGCGCCGGTCAGCGCCTCGACCTCGGGGGTGAGGGGGACGGGCTTGTCGCTCTTGTCGGTGGCCGACTTGAGGAACGCCTCTACCGCCGGCGACAGGCCTTCCGGCTTCGGGGCCCCGGCTTGGATCGCGCGCACGACCAGCGCCGCGCTGTCACCTGCGTTGGCCGGCTCGAGCGCACGGGCGGCGGCGAGGGCGTCTGCCCCGCGGCCAGCGACCAGGGCCAGCTCCGCGCGCAGGGCCTGGTGGCGGTCCACCCGGCCGCCGATCGCCTGGTCGACCGAGAGACGGTCGAGCAGCGCAGCCGCTTGGCCGCCCCGGATCGCGGCGATCTCCACGGCGTCCCACGCGGCGTCGTCCGTCGGCGTCGTGGCCAGCGCCTTCTCGAGCTCCGGCAGCGCCTCCGCGAATTTCCCGGACTGCAGCAGCGTAGCGTTCACCGCTGCCTTCGGGGCCTCGACGGGCTTCACGTCCTGCACGGGCGGGGGAGGGGGCGGCGATTGCCCGAGCAGGTCCTGGATCTGGGAGCAGCCCAGGAGCGAGAGCACGAGGGTGAGCGGGAGCGTCATGGCGTTTGTCCTAGCGGCAAGAGCGGGAGCCGTTCGCGAAGCAGGTGTAGCTGCGCGCAGCGTTGATGGTGACCAGGGTCTGCAGCGGGGCCGCCCCGCCGATGCCGGTGATCTTACAGGAAGTCGCCTTCGGTACGCCGTTGAGCTCCACGATCATCCCCGAGCCCGACTGGCTGGAGCAGCGGACCTCGAGCGAGGTGATGTCGCCCTCTGCGGGCTTGAAGCTGACGTCGAACGGGCCAGGTTCCTCGGGCGCGGCGGGCTGCGCGGGCTCCGGCGCGGGCTGCGCGGCCGGGGCGGAGGCGGGGGCCACGCGCGCGCTCGACTCCGACGCCGAGATCCGCGAGGGCTCCTCGTCTTGCGCGGCCGGGGGCGGAGTCGCCTTCGCGTGCGCTGGGGCCGCGGTGGGGGCCGGGGCGGGCGCGGCGGTTGGGGCTGCGGGGGCCGGGGCGGGCGTGGCCGCCGGGGTGGACGGGGCGGGGGTTGGCGCGGGGGCGACCGGCTCCGCGAGGGCAGCTGCGGCGTCGTTGGTGGCGCCAGGGGGAGCGGCCGGGTCGACGCCCGGGGGTGGCGCGTCGATCTGCGTAGATGGTGCGGCCCCGGGCGCGTAGTAGTAGACGGCGGCGCCGGCGAGCAGGAGGCCGAGGATCGACAGCAGGCCGACGGTGGCGAGGCCGATGTACAGGCCCGTGCGCGTCGGGGGCGACTCCGGCGGGTCGTCCGAGGCCGAGTCGTCAGAGTCGGCGCTCCCGTTCAGGCGCATCTCCACGCGACCGCCTGTCTCTGCGCGGGCCGGCTCGATGCGGCGCGGGCCGGGCGCCGCGGAGGGGCTGGCGGGGCCGCCGAACGCGGGGCCCTGGGGGCCGCCGGGGGCTGGGAGCCCTCCCATAGCCGGGCCCTGGCGCACGGTGGGCGGGGGCGAGTCGTCGATCTCCGTCAGCGCGGTGTGCGCGCTGCCGAGGCCGCTTAGCGAGGGCACCGGGCGAGTAGGCGCAGGCTGCTGCAGCCGGGGCTCCGCGCGGGGCGACGGCGGCGGCACGCTCGGGCCGACGCTGATTGGCAAGGCATACGCCCGGGAGTCGGTGGCCGCGCGGTCGACAGCGGGCTCCTCGGTCTCGAACTCGGGGTCGAACTCCGGGATGATGGTCGCGGCGGAGAGCGGGGCGTGGCCGGGCTCCTCGGTCTCGAAGTCCGGGATGATCGTTGGTGACGGGCCGAGGGAGCGGGTGGCCGACGGGGTGGACAGACGGGAGGAGGTCGTCGTGCTGCTCGGCCGCTCGGCCGACGGCGGCGCGGCGGGGGCGACGCGGGTGGTGGGGCTCACCGCCGCCTGGGCCTGCTGCGCCTCGGCCGACCGAGCGCTGACCAACAGGTCGCGCACGGGGGCCTCCGCCCAGCCCCGCAGACCGGGCCCGGGCAGGTCGGCCGCGACCTCGCGCAGCAGGCGCCCGTAGGCGCCCGGCAGCGGACGCCCGGCGGGGTCCGTCGAGAAGCCTGCGCGCATCGCACCAGCGAGCGGCGTCGGGACCTCGGACTGCCGGCCAGCCCCGCGGATGAGGTCGGTGAGGAACTGCGTCGCCATCCACGACATCGCGGCGGGCGAGCCGTGCTGGGACCGCTCCTCCGGCGGGCTGAAGCCGCGCCGCCGGGCCAGCTCACCCGTCACGACGACGAACCCGGCGAGCCGCGGGCGCCCGGTGCGCTCCAGCAGCACGTCGCGGGGCTCGGGACCTGGGTGGTCGACGCGCGCCGGCGACGCCGTGACCCGCGTGGCCTCGTCGAGCGCGAGCGCTACGGCCGCGGCGATCTCTACGCACACGCGGAGGGGCAGTGACCGCCCTGCGGCGCCCTCCGCCGCGATCAACAGCGAGAGGGACGCGCCGCCCGAGTGCTCGTAGACCGACCCGATGCGCCCCGCCACCGCGGACACGAAGTCCATGCGCAGCACGTGGTCGTGCTTGAGCCGGCTCAAGAGCTTCACCTCGCTGCGCGCCTGGGCCATGGACGCATCGGTGACTACCGGCCCGTCCACCCGGACGAGCATGGGGACGTCCGCCATGCCGTCCCGCGTGTACGCTGCCTCGCGCACGTCTGTCGACCACGCAGAGTAGGTGCCAAGAAGCCGCAGGGATGCCTTACCCACAGAACTCTCCGGCGCGGCACGATAGCATGCCGGGCGACTAACCTGTCAACGCCGGCCCCCGGCCCGAGCTTTCATGCCGACGACATCTGCGAGTGACTTGGAGGCCCTGCTGGGGATCCTCGCCGAGGCCGACGAGGCTGCCCTGTTCCACTTTCGTCGGGGCGTGAACGTGCGGCAGAAGGCGGACGGCTCGCCGGTCACGGACGCCGACCTGGCCTGCGACAGCGTGCTGCTGGCCGGGCTCGCTCGGTGCTTCCCCGAGGACAGCGTGTGGAGCGAGGAGAGCGGCGCGAGCGGCGGTCTGGGCAGCTACCGCTGGGTCGTGGACCCGATCGACGGCACCAGCGCGTTCGTCGAAGGGCTCGCCCACTGGGGCCCCACGCTCGCTCGGATCGCCCCGGACGGCCGCGTGGTGCTCGGCGCGACCAGCTTGCCGCGGCTCGGCGAGACCTGGTCGGTGCACGAGGGCGCCGGTTACTTCGGGAACGAGCGACTGGCCGCGCTGTCCGGAACGGGCCCGCGCGTCGTGTATGTCCCGTCCGGCCTGCACAAACGCACGCAGCTGCAGTGGGCGGGGCGCGCTCGTTGCCTCGGCGGCACGGCAGCGCACCTCGCGCTCGTCGCACGCGGGGCCGCCGCGGCTGTAGTCGTCGGCCCCGATTGGCAGCTATGGGATGTCGCGGCTGGGCTTGGCCTGATAGACGCCGTCCAGGGTGCCGCCCGACGCGTGTCGGACGGGGCCCCCCTCCACGTCCACGACGATGCTGGCAAGCCTTTCGTCGCGGGAAACCCCGAGGCCGTGGAGCGCTTGTTGAATCCGACCCCCCCCCTTCTTGGAGGGCCCCATGCCCAGCCGCGAACGTGATGAAGCCGACTCGGAGTCGGGCGAGGACCCCAGCGAGGGCGGAGAAGACGAGTCCGCCGGGGAAGACGGCCTTTTCGACAGCGCGGGCGAGCCGGTAGACCCGCTCGGCAACGAGCGAAAGAACAAGGTGCCGAAGCTCCCTGCGTTGAGCGGCGCGCGCGCGGCACAGTCGCGCGGCGGTGGTGACCTGCTCGCGCACTACCTCGGCGAGATCCGCAGGTACGCGCTGCTCGACCCGGAGGAGGAGCGCGAGGTCGCGCTCCGCTACTACGAGGGCGGGGACGCCAGCGCCGCCGAGCGCCTGGTCACGGCGAATTTGCGCCTCGTCGTCAAGATCGCGTTCCAGTACCACCGCCAGTGGTCGAACGTGCTGGACCTGATCCAGGAGGGCAACGTCGGGCTGGTCGAGGCGCTCTCTCGGTACGATCCATACCGAGGGATCCGCTTCAGCAGCTACGCGCAGTACTGGATCCGCGCGATGATCCTGCGGTTCTTGATGGACAACTTCCGCCTCGTGCGGCTCGGGTCCACGCGCAACGGCCGCAAGCTGTTCTTCCAGCTGCAAAAGGAGCGAGAGCGCCTGTTGCGCGAGGGGCAGCCGGCCACCGTCGCGCAGCTCGCCGAGCGGCTGTCGGTGCCCGAGAGCGAGATCATCGCGGTCGACCAGCACATGCGGGCGCCCGCGATGTCGCTGAACGCCCCGGCGAGCGGCGACCCCGAGGGGCGTACGCTCGGGGAGCTGGTGCCCGACGAGGCGGCGGACGACCCGGAGACCGCGATGGCGAGCACCGAGCTCGGCGGCATCGTGCGGGAGAAGCTGAACGCCTTCGCGGCCACGCTCGAGGACGAGCGGGAGCGCGCCATCTGGCGTGAGCGCCTCGTGGCGTCCGAGCCCGCCAGCCTGTCGGACCTCGGGGACCGCTACGACGTGTCAAAGGAGCGCATCCGCCAGATCGAGGTGCGCGTAAAGAAGCGCTTGAAGCAGTACCTTCAGCAGGAACTCGGCGAGGAGATCGCGTTCGAGTTCGCGGTCCCGGACGACCGCTGATCGCGCCCCGGGCGCACCCCGTCACTCCCGCCCCCCAGAGGTAGTCTCATGAGCCTGATCGCGTCGCTTCGCTCCCGTGCGGGGAAGCTTGTCCACGGCTTGACCCCCGCCCCCGAGGCGCCCGTCTCTACGCTCGCGGCCGCCGCGATCTCGTCCCGGCTCGGCACCCTCGCCCTCCACCGTGGCAGCGGGGGGCCCTCGCCCGAAGCCGCCCCCTCCAGCTGGAGCACCTGCCCCGCTACCGGGGCGTCGTTGCCCACCGGCCCGAGTGTCCAGGTCACGCCGTGGCAGTTCGCGGCGGCCCGCAGTGGCCTCCGCCACGGCTGGTTCGCCTCGCTCGCGTGGCGCGCCTCCGACGACGCCGCCTCACGCGCGCAGGCGATCGCGGGGATGGAGAGCTGGCTCCGGCAGGACCTGCCCGGGCAGGGGCTCGGCTGGGCGCACCCGACCGACGTCGCCGTGCGCCTGGTGCACTGGCACGCGGGCCTGTCTTGGCTCGGCGGGGTGCCGGACGAGCTGCGTGACGCGATGGCGGGCAGCGCTTCGTGGCACATCCAGCACCTCACTGCGCGGCTCCCGCGCGGCGAGCGGGACGTGCTCCGTCGCGTGGTGCACTTCGCCGGGCTCGTAGTCGCCGGGTTCACGTTCCCGGAGCTGCCGAACGCCAAGGAGGCGTGGAGCGCCGGGCTCGCCGGGTTGAAGCGGGAGCTGCCCGCCCTGGTGTTCGACGATGGCTCGCCGCGGGATCTCGCCCCGCTCGTGCTGGCGGATGCGCTCTGGCAAGTCGCCGTCGCGCGCTCGGTGGCCGCGGCCAACGGCGCGGGGTTCCCTGCGGGCGCGGACGCCGCGTTCGCCCGCGCGTCGCGGTTCCTGGAGCGGCTCGGGGGCGGGATCGCGGCCCTGCCGGCGGTCGGCGAAGCGCCGGTGGCGCCGGTGCTCGCGAACGACGAGAGCGTAGCTGCCGCGCTCTGGGACGCTTGCCTCGCCTGGGGCATCGAGCCGGGCGAGCCCGCTGCGCTCGCGAGCCCCGCCCGCCTCGGCTGGCTCGGCCTCGCGTCCCCGTCGCAGCGCCCGGAGGCCCCGCGTGCGTGGTCGCTCCGCGTGTGGCGCGAGTCCGGGATCGCCGTCGCGGAGAACCGGATCAAGAACCGCCCCTCGCGGGCGTCCACCTGGTTCGGCTCGCTCGGCCGCAAGAGCCCGCTCACCCACCCGGTGCCGATGCACGTGCTGTGGGACGTGGGGGAGCTGCAGGTGCTCGCCGACCCTGGCCCCGGCTTCTACAGCCCGGGCCAGGAGGCGGACGCGTGCAGCGTCGGGTCGCACAGCTGCTTGCTGCTCGACGGGCGGGAGCCCCCCGAGGATGGCGTAGGCGAGCTGCTCGTCGGCCGCGTGGACGGGAAGAAGACGCGCATCGAGGGGCGCTACTCGGGGTGGCGGCAGGTGGGCATCGCGCTCGACCACGAGCGCGACGTGCTGTTCAACCAGGCGCGGTGCATCATCACAGACCGGTTGACGCCGGGCGAGGGGAAGCGGGCGGGTCGGCATGCCGTCGCCCTTCGCTGGCAGCTCGGGCCCGGCTGGGACGTGACGCGGGACGGGGACAACTGGCTCGCGAAGCAGGCCGGGGCCACGCTCGTGATCCAGCTCCCGAGCGCGTTGTCGTGGGAGGTCGTGACCGGGCGCCCCGCGCCGTCGTCGGCGGGCTGGGTCAACGGGTCGCCCGCGCCCTGCTTCATCGGCAACGGGGGCATCGAGTCGGAGACGGAGCTCGTTACCAGCTTCGAGGTCCGGTAAGGGCCCGCCGGACAATAAACGCGCCTCGGCGGGACCTAAAGGCCGACGCGGGTGGCGAGCGCGGCACCCTCGGCTACCCGCCGAGCGGCGCCTTGCCCGTCTCCCGCCACTCCGTCGCGCCGTCGGGCAGCTCCGAGAGCGTCCAGCTCCACGGCGGCCCGGTGAGCACGGCGCGGATGAAGCCCGGGTCCGGCGGGCGCCCGTTGTACAGCTGCAGCGTGAAGGGCTCGGGGGCGAAGTCGCTCCGGCCGATGTTGGGCAGGTCGAACATCGCGACCTTGGGGTCGAAGCCCGCGGGAAAGGCCTGGAACGCGCGCAGCGCCGCCATCATGTCGCGCATCGTCAGCGCCTTCCGGCGGTCGCCGAGGCTGTCCAAGAACCCGGCCAGCGCCTTGTCCCCGTGCGCGGGGTCGATCGCGCCGTTGACGACGTGAACGCCGACGACGAGGCGGGAAGGCAGGTCGGCGCCGGTGAGCGCGATCGTGTAGAGCTCAGGCGCGTTCGGCGCAGGGTCGCACGCTTCGGCGACGGCTCCCGGGTGGCCGAGCAGCTCCGCCGCCGTCTCGCAGCTGAACGGGGGCGGGGACGTGGAGCAAGCGACGAGGAGGAGGGGCCACATGGCGGCGGCTTAATCCGGCGGCCGGGATAGACGCCGGCCGTGCCCGTCGCCGTCCCCCTCCTCACCGCCCGTGGCATCGAAAAAGCCTTCGGCAACCGTGTCGTCCTCGCGGACGTCGAGTTCACCATCCACCACGGGGAGCGGCTCGGCCTGGTCGGGCTGAACGGCGCCGGCAAGTCGACGATGATGCGCATCGTCGCGGCCATGACGCACCCGGTGGGCGAGGACGAGCACCGCGACCCGGGCTCCGTCCCCGACAGCGGGGAGCTGGTGCGCCCGCGCGGCACCGACGTGATCTACGTCGCGCAAGAGCCCGAATTCCCCGCCGAGCAGACGGTGGACGGCGCGCTCAAGGTGGGGCTGCGGCACCACGCCGACGTGCACGCCCGGCTCGAAGCGCTCGAGGAGAGCATCGCGGGGATCACGGACGACCGCGCGCTCGACGAGGCGCTGGAGGAGCAGGCGACGCTGCACGAGCGGCTGATCCGGCTCGGTGGGTGGGACCTACAGCACGAGGTGGACGCGCTCCGCACGGCCCTGCGCTTGCCGCCGCCCGCCGCCGGGATGCACACGCTCTCGGGCGGAGAGCGCCGGCGCGTGGCCCTCGCCCAGGCCCTGCTCGCCCGGCCCGATGTCCTGCTGCTCGACGAGCCGACCAACCACTTGGACACGGCGGCGATCGAGTGGCTCCAGGGTCACCTGATCGCCCAGGCCGACGCGCTGCTCGTCGTCACCCACGACCGCGCGTTCTTGGACGGCATCGCTACGCGCATCTTGGAGCTCGACCGTGGCCGGGTGTACAGCTACCCCGGCAACTACTCGGCGTTCATCGTGGCCCAGGCCGAGCGGCTCACGCTCGAGGCGACCGCCGAGGACAAGCGGCAGAGCTTCGTGCGGCGGGAGCTCGAGTGGGTTCGCCGCAAGGAGTCCGCCCAGCGCAAGAAGTCGAGCGCGCGCGTCGCCGCGTTCGAGGCCGTCGTGGCCTCGGCCCCCGGCCGCGATGACCGTCGCCCCGACCCGATGGACTTTCACCTCCCGCCCGGCCCCCGCCTGGGAAAAACCGTGCTGGAGGCTCACAAGATCTGGAAGACGCTCGGCGGCAAGCTCCTGTTCAAGGACCTCGACCTGACCATCCTCCCGGGTGAGCGGCTCGGGATCGTCGGTCCGAACGGCGTCGGCAAGACGACGCTGGTGAAGACACTCCTCGGGCAGGTGCCGCCGGACAAGGGCCAGGTGCTGATCGGCGTGAACACGCGCGTCGCGGCGATGGACCAGGGCCGCGTGGACCTGGACGACGAAAAGACGGTCCTGGAGGAGGTCTCCGAGGGCTCCGACTTCGTGCCGTTGGCCGATGGCCCCGTGCACGTCCGCACGTTTTTGCGGCAGATGCTGTTCCACCAGAGCTCGATGGACACGCGGATCGGCGACCTCTCCGGGGGCGAACGCAACCGCGTGATGCTGGCGCGGCTCCTGCGCCGGGCCGGCAACCTGCTCGTGCTGGACGAGCCGACGAACGACCTCGACCTCATCACCCTCGGCGTGCTGGAGGAGGCGCTGTGCGAGTTCCCCGGCGCGGCGATCATCGTGTCGCACGACCGCTGGTTCTTGGACCGCGTCGCTACGGCCATCATCGCGTTCGAGGGCGACGGGCGCGTCGTCCGCTACGCGGGGAACTGGAGCGACTGGCAACGCTCGCGCGGTCGCCCCGAGGTGGTCGAGGGACCGCGCTCGGTGGTGCGCGAGGCGCCGAAGGCCGAGGCGGCGGCGGCGCCGGCAGCGCAGAAGCGGCGGCTGTCGTGGAAAGAGCAGAAGGAGCTCGAGGGCATGGAGGCCGCGATCGAGCGCGCCGAGCGCACGGCGTCCGACCTGGAGCTCGAGCTGGGGAACCCGGCGACGTTCAAGCGCGGGCCCGACGTCGTGAAGGCGCTCGCCGCCAAGGCCGCCGTAGCGCGCGCCGAGGTGGAGCGGCTCTACGCGCGGTGGACCGAGCTGGGTTGAGCGCGTCCGGGGCGGACGGCGCCCATCTCAGGCCAGGATCATCCGGGTGTACGCGCCGACGAAGAACGTCAGGATGATGAGCCCGATGAACGTGTGCAGCGTGTTCAGGTAACGGAACCGCACGCCGGAGTACCCGAAGTCCCAGCCCGTGTTGAACGAGCCCAGCGACTGCAGGCTGATGTACAGCATCCCGTACCAGGGGATGTCCTTGTACTCGACGTTCTCGCCGTTGTAGGACATCACGGTGTCGCCGCACCACACGCGGTAGATGAACGCGAACACCACGCAGACGAGCAAGGCGGTGACGCCCAAGTTGCCGAGGCGCACGCCCCAGCCGAACGCCATCTCGAACAGGAAGTAGCGTACGGGGAAGGCCAACATCCCGGCGAGGCCGCCGTAGTGCAGGTCGGCGAACGTCTCCAGGTCCTTGATCCACCAGTACGCCCAGTCCTCGTCGGAGGTCATCGCGCGGTCGCCGAACGACTGCTTGAGCGAGACGTACTCGTCCTGGACGCGGTCGTAGCACATCGAGCGCACGTCGTCGTCAGCCGGTGTCGGCGCCCCGAGGAACTGTCGCCGGATGCGGAGATCCTGCTCCGGGTGGGCGATCTCCCCGTACGCGCACTCCTCGTACCAGAGCCGCTTGTGGCCCGTGTCCGGGTCCTCCGCGTGGCTGCGGTCGATCTGGAACGTGCCGATCTGCGCGCCGTAGAACGAGAGCGTCGCGTCGCCCTCGAAGTCGGCGTCGGTCATCGTGATGCGGCCGGGCACGTTGGCGTCGTCGAGCACCAGCGTGCGGTGGAAGGTCGCCTCGTTGAGCGCGAGCTCGTTGCCGTAGATCGTCGTGAAGTCCGCGGCCGAGAACCAGGTCGTGCGCTCGAAGTGCGTCTCGCCGCCGAACTGCGTGTTGTAGAACTCGGCGAGCGAGTCGTTGCCCTCGGACCCGAACGTCACGCGGTCGAAGATCAGGAACCCGCTGAACACCGAGTTCGCGAAAGACAAGTTGCCGCGCACGCGCGCGATCAGGTCGTCCACGTGCTCGACGCCGTACGACGAGCGGGTGGTGAGCGGCTCCTCGGCGTCCTCGTCGCCCTGGTAGTCCCGGTAGAGGGGCAGCAGCGGGTCCGGGTCGTCGAGGTAGCGGGCGCGCGTGACGTCATCGAGCGAGAAGCGGACCTTGCCGTCGAACCGCGCGTCGGTGAACCGGGCGTCGCCTTGTAGGTCGGCCCCGAGAAAATCCATGCCGCCGAACGCGACCTCCTTCATGTCCAGCGCCGACGAGAACACCGCCCGGCTCATGTTTACGCGGCCGCGGACCTTGGTCGCGGTGAAGGTGACCGGGCCGCCGAACTGGGCGTCCTCGAATGTCGCCGCCCGCTGCCACTCGCACGTGTCGAAGTGCACCGGGCCTTCGAACTTCGCCGAGTTGAAGTACAGCTCGCGCTCGCTGTACAGGCCGGTGAACGTGGTCTCCTTGCGGAAGCGCGCGTTGCCGAAGTACCCGACATGGTCGAGGTGGGAGCGCTTGAAGTTCGCGTCGTCGCCGAACACGCTGAAGCGGAAGTCGGCCGCGGCGGGGATCACCGCGCCGCGGAAGTCGGCCCCGCCCTCGAACACGGTCAGCGGGAAGGCGGCCTTTCGACCCGTGATCTTGACGTCTTGGAAGTTGGCCTTGCCGAGGAAGATCGTGTCACGCGTCGTGATCTCCTGGAAGCGCGACCCGGGCAGGGTCGCGGACTTGTTGACCTCGCCTTGCCACGTCTTCCCGACGTCGAAGTCCCCGAGCACGACCCCGCTGATCGCGAACTGGCCGATGTCGAGATCCGGGATCTTCACTTGCCCGATGATGCACTGCCGGAACTGCAGCCGGTGTGGCAGCGTCGCCGGGTCCACGCCCGTCAGGTCCACCTTGTCGATGTAGCAGTACCGGAGCTTCTGGTCGTCCTTCCCCTCCGCGACCGCCCGCAGCCTCGGGAGCACGTCGGCGTCCGGGACGTACTCCAGGTTCCGCGGCTCCCCCTTGGACGTGACGTAGATGGTGACGTTCTTGTCCCCCGCCTTCGCCCTCTCCGCCATCTGCTTGACCCGGCCCGCGAGCTCGGTCACCAGCGCGTCCCGCTTCGGGTGAATCGACGCGATCCGCAGCGACTCGATCGTGTAGAAGATGTCGCGGTCCGCGTTCTCCCGCCACTTCTTCTCGGCGCCGTCCATGTCCCCGAGCTGCTCGAGCACGAGCGCCTCGCGCACGACCTTGCCGTACGAAAGGTAGACCGCGAGCTCGTCCTTGTCCGTCGCCTTCTCGTACAGCAGCCGCGCGAGATCCGCGTGCCCGGCCGCCAGGTGGAACGCAGCGGCCCGGCGGAGCGCGCGCGGGTCGCCCACGTCCTTCGCGTCGTCTTCGCTGTTGATCCGCACCGGCCGGTCGTCCCCGGGCTTCGCGGTCGCGACAGGCGGTGCCGGCGCAGGGTCGTCGGCGCGCACGCGGGCGACTCCCCCGAGGGTGGCCACGACAAAGACCAGCAGCAGCAGGTTGCGGTAGTACTTCATCGGGCGGCCGGAGGGTCGGGGAGGATTACTGGGGCAACGCGCTGCGCTGAACGACCCAGGCCTCGTCCCCGGAGGTCTGGGTGGAGGTCTCGCTCGCGGCCCACCACATCAGGTAGTCCGCGCCTTGGCCGCCACACTCGTTCGTCGCGTACACTCCGTTACCGTCGGCGTCGGACGTGCACTCGGGCGTGTCGGACAGCGGGTCGTGGCCGCTGCCGTCCTTCTCGGTGGGGTGGAACAGGCCCATGAAGTGCCCGACCTCGTGGGCGATGATGCGTGCCTCGGTGTCCGTGTCGCCGTCGGCGAGGTAGCCGACCGTGACCACGGCGCCGGACTTGCTCGTGCCGCCGACCGCCGGGGCGCCGGGGGGGCCCGCCGCTTGGCCGAGGATGGTCGCGCCGTCGTTGTCGGTGATGGCGCTGACGAGGAAGATCGTCACGACACGGTCGTCCGACGTGTTCGTCCGGAGCAGGTCCCCGAACTCCTGCGCGCCGTCGACGCTGGTGTACGTCTCCACGTCGCCCGAGAAGTCGTCGTACGTGATGGTCCCGATGGAGAGGCCGAGGCCCGCCCACAGCTCGCCGACGCGCGTGAGGGTGTCGTTCAGCAGCGTGTTCTCGACGGCCTCGGTGCCGTTGAGCCCCGCGACCTCGCCGTCCACGCCGACGAACACGAAGTGGATGTCCACGAACTGGTCGGCCGTGGGCTCCTGGATCCGGTACAGCGCGCTGCAGCTCACCGTGGTCGCGGCGGCCGACGAGTCGACGTACACGCGCAGGGTGTAGAGCCCGGGCGTGATGTCGAGGTCCGGCGACTGCGGGATGAGCACGGGCAGCAGGTCATCCGTGATCGGCACGCGCAGTGCGGTGCCCTGGTCGTCGTTGAAGTCGTAGATCGTGCCACCGGCGGGGTCGAGGATCGTCTCGGCCGTCGCGAGGTTCTCGTACCCGTAGGGCCCGCAGGTGACCAGGGCCGAGTAGGCGTCCGTCGGGGCCTCGAAGGGCACGTCTGCGCCGCCGCCCGTATCGGTGGTGAACGAGCCGAGCTCCTCGCGGACGAGGCCCTCTTCCCCGGGGCCGTCCTTGGCGGCGCCGTCACATGCGGCGATGCTCGCGAAGAACGCGGTGCCCAGCACCAGCGCGGTCGGAAACCAAGTGCTCGTGGTGTTCACTTGAGCTCCCCGAGCGACTGGGTGAGCGTGTCACGCACCATGGCGCTGCTCTCGGTAGACAAGCGGGCCTCCAGCACGGAGCGCGCGGCGGGGGTGGCCACCTTCGCGACCGCGCGAACGGCCTGGTTGCGGAGCTGGGAGTCCGTCGCGTCGAGCGCGGGCTTCACGAGGTCCAGCGCGGCGTCGCCCCAGCCGTTGCAGAGCGCCCAGGTCGCGGAGCGCCGGAGCTGCGCGTCGGCCGCGCTGTCGTTCACCAACCCCGCCAGGAACGCCTTCGTCGTGTCCGTCGGGAAGAACCCGAGGGCCCAGGTCGCGCTCGCCCGGCGGGAGCGGCTGACCGTCGCGTCCCCGGCGATCGCCAGCAGCGTAGCGTCCACGCCGTCCCCGAGCTTCTGCAGCTCGGACGCCGTCGGCGTGTCCTCGTACCCGGACAGCAGGTCGAGGACCTGCGTGCGCAGCGCGTCGTCCGCGGCGTGGGCGGGGCTCGCCAGCGCCAAGAGCACGGCGAGGGACAAGGCTTGCATCATGAGACACTCCGGGGTGGGACGATCTTACGCGGGGCGGGCCCGACGGCAACACGGCTCACGCCCGCAAACGTCCGGCTATCCGACGTTTACGTTGCCGCTCCCGGTGATCAGCGTGCCAACGCCGCCGCAGTGCGTGGTCATGTCGCCTACGCGGTGCGCCGCCATCCCGTTGATGTACACCTTGCTCGACCCCATCGTGGTGGCCCAGATGTTCGGCCCGCAGCACGCCATGTGCATCCCCGGGTCTCCCGGGGCGCGGAGCGCGGCCATGCCGTTCACCATCACGTTCGGCGACCCCGATAGCGCAGGCCCGCTGCACACGTGGGGGCAAGCCGGGCAGCTGTGGGCGTCTGCCGGCACGAGGGCGTAATCGTTCACGCGGCCTTGAAACGGCACGAGGGCCTCCGGGTCGTGGGAGCGTAGCACGATACGAGGGCCGCATGAACATCCTCATCACCGGCGCGTCCAGGGGCATCGGCGCGGCGATCGCCCGGCGGTTCGCGGCGCCCGGCAACGTCGTCTGCATCAACTACATGAAGAGCTTGGAAGCCGCGCAGGGCGTCGCCCGGGACTGTGAGCAAGGGGGCGCGGAGACCGTGCTCGTCGCCGGTGACGTGCGGAACGAGGACGACTTGAAGTCGCTCGCGGCGGTGTTCGGGCCAGGCGTGGGCGTCGACGTGCTCGTCCACAACGCTGCGATCGGCGTGCTCAAGCCGTGGGACAAGATCCGCACGGGCCAGTGGGACCTCACGCTCGAGAGCTCCTTGCGGCCGTTCTGGTTGCTCACGCGCCTCTGCGTGCTCAACGAGGGCGCCAACGTCATCGGGCTCTCGAGCATGGGCAGCCGGCAATTCGTGCCCGGCTACGCGGCGATGGGCGTCGCGAAGGCGGGCGTGGAGGCGCTCACGCGGCAGCTCGCGGTGGAGCTCGCGCCGAGGGTGCGCGTGAACACCGTGTGCGGCGGGCTGGTGCGCACGGACGCGCTCAAGTACTTCCACGACGCGGAGGGCATGATCCGGTTCGCGGAGAACCACACGCCGCTCAAAGGCATCGCCAGCGCCGACGACATCGCGGCGGTGGTGCACCTGCTCTGCGACCCTCGCGCGCGCTGGGTCACCGGGCAGGTGAT
The DNA here is from genome assembly GCA_943328795.2 of Bifidobacterium breve. Lineage (GTDB taxonomy): Bacteria > Myxococcota_A > UBA796 > UBA796 > SXON01 > CAIUMM01. Next base: position 991 of record CALQBK020000063.1, on the reverse strand, counting down.
CGTGGCGGACGGAGGGTTGAGCCTCTTGTGACTACCCCTTCGGCGTCAGCGCGGCGGCGCCCAGGAAGTCGCGCTTGCCGAGGTCCACGCCGTTGTGGCGCAGGATGGAGTACGTCGTCGTGGTGTGGAAGTAGAAGTTCGGCAGCGCCATGTCGACCGCGTAGTCCGCCCCGAGGATCACCATGCCCGGCGCGAACGGGAGCTCGATCACCCGGTCTTCTGCGCCTGCGAAGTCGGCCTCCGTGAACGTGCCCAGGTACGCGACGACGGTCGCGATGCGGGCCTTGAGCTCCGGGATGGTGGTCTCGGTGTCGGGGTGCGAGGGCGGGGCCTTGCCGGTGAGCCGGGCGGCGGTGACCTTCGCGTTGTCGCAAACGGCCTGCACTTGGCGGCCGAGCGGGAACTGGTCGGGGGCGAGGCGCGCGGCGAGCAGCGTGTTCGCGTCGAACTTCTTGCCCTCCGCGAAGGCTACCGCGCGGTCGAGCCAGCGGTCGACGTTCTGAATCATCTTGAGCTGTTGGACGAGGGTCTGGCGGTAGAGGGACATCAGGTTCCTGGGGTGGGCAGGCAAGATGCGCGCGGCGGTCGAATCGACAAGGGGTGTCGCACTACATGCCCTCGACGCTCGCCCCGACCAGCGCGACCTCCTCGGCCCCCGCGGCCTGGCTGGTAGCGATGACCCGCTTGAGCACCACCCACGGCACACCGGCGTCCGCGTGGATCTCGACGCGGTTCACGCCTTTCCGCGCGAGCAGCGGGTCGTAGACCTCCCGGATCACCACGTCCGCGCCTACGTTCGGGGTCGCGATCACGCGGTGCCCGTCTACCCAGATCGCCTCGGGCGAGACCAAGAGCGTGGTGGCCGGACCACGGCTGTCGGGCGAGGCGGTCGGCGCGAGGGCGAACGTTCCGGTCGGGGGGGTGGGCGCCGGCTCTGTCGACCAGGTGCGGAGCAGGAAGACGAGCAGGAGCGTCATCATGTCCACCATCG
>CALQBK020000062.1 GCA_943328795.2 Bifidobacterium breve | reverse complement strand
GACCTGGCGTACCTCGCGGTGCTCACGCTCACGCTCACCGTGCTTGGGCTCGGCGGGCTCTGCTGGGTGTACCAGCTGATCTACGGCCTCGGCGTCGCGGGCTACCACCCGCCCGTGTTCTGGGGCGTGTACATCACCACGTTCGTGTTCTGGGTTGGTATTGGCCACGCCGGAACGCTGATCTCCGCGGTGCTGTTCCTGACTCGGTCGCGTTGGCGCACGGGCGTCTACCGTGCGGCAGAGGCCATGACGATCTTCGCGGTCATGACCGCGGCGTTGTTCCCCGCGATCCACGTTGGTCGCGCCTGGTACGCGTACTGGCTGTTCCCGTACCCCAACCAGCGGCAGCTCTGGCAGAACTTCAAGTCCCCGCTGATGTGGGACGTGTTCGCGGTCTCGACGTACTTCACCGTGTCCACCATCTTCTTCGCGATCGGGCTCGTCCCCGACATCGCCGCGGTGCGGGACTCCACGAAGGGCTTCACGCAGAAGTTGTACGCCGCGATGGCGCTCGGTTGGCGCGGCACGGACCGCCAGTGGCATCACTACATGGCGGCCTACGGCTTCTTCGCCGCGCTGGCTACGCCGCTGGTCCTCTCCGTTCACTCCGTCGTCTCTTGGGACTTCGCGATGGCGGACACCCCCGGGTGGCACTCCACCATCTTCCCGCCGTACTTCGTCGCTGGCGCCATCTTCTCGGGCTGCGCGATGGTCATCACGCTGATGCTGCCGCTCTCGGTGCTGTTCAAGCTCGAGAACTACATCCACGTGTGGCACTTCGAACACCTGGCCAAGCTCTGCGTCTTCACCGGCGGCATCCTCACCTACGCGTACGGCACCGAGTACTACATCGCTTGGTACTCGGACAACCAGTACGAGTGGGGCACGTTCATGGACCGCGTGCACGGGCACTACTGGTGGGTCTTCGCCACCATGGTGTTCTGCAACTGCTTGGCCCCCATCGCGTGGTGGTTCAAGAAGGTCCGGACCAACTACATCGGCCTGTTCGTGGTCAGCTTGATCATCAACGTCGGCATGTGGTTCGAGCGGTTCAACATCATCGCGAGCTCGCTGGCCCACTCGTTTGACCCCGCCGGTTGGGTGTACTACGAGCCCACGTGGGTTGAGTGGGGCATCCTGATCATGTCCTTCGCGTGGTTCTTCCTCTGGTTCCTGCTCTTCGTGAAGATCATGCCTTCGGTGGCGATCGCCGAGGTCAAGGAAGCTATGCGTCCGCCCCTGAAGTTCGAGCCCGAGCACGCCAAATGATCGCCCACACCCAACGCAGCACGGAGCGTGTCGCATGAGCAGCGCCGCAGTCCCTGTCGATATGGTCGCAACGGTGCCCATGAAGGCGGTCTACGCCCACATGGACTGCCTGATGACCGGCATCGCCCAGCTGAAGAAGGCGGGGTTCACCGACATCATGGTGATCACGCCGATGCCCCGCCACGAGGTGGAGGAGGCCGTCTATGAAGGTGAGCCGAGCCCCGTGCGTTGGTTCACGCTCTGTGGCGCAGCGTTCGGGATCACGATGGTCTTCTCGCTGATGTCGATGACGTCTGCGAACTGGCCGATGATCCTCCCAGGCGGAAAGCCGGTCGTCTCGCTCGTCGCGTTCATCCCGATCAGCTTCGAGGGGATGGTCCTCTGGGCCTCTCTCTTCACGCTCATCGGCCTCTTGGTCAACTGCCGGCTGCCGGCGACGGACTTGCCCGAGATGGCGTGTGACCCGCGGTTCTCCAATGACTGCTTTGGCATCGTGCTGGAGCGGGTTGGCGCGCAGGACGTCGCGCAGATTCGTCACATCCTGGAGCACTCCGGCGCCATCGAGGTTGTCGGCGGTGGGCAGGGCGGAGGGCACCATGCTTGAGAAGCTGAAGAACAATCGGCGTTGGTTGGTCGCTGGCGGGCTGTTGTTGGCCGGCGCAGCGTGGTCGTCGCCCTGGGACATCGACATGGTCGATGGGCGCGGGTTCAAGGCCTACGAGTGGAAGATGATGCCGCCGATCCCGGAAGGCTCGATTCAGCGCCCCTCGGGCGCGATCCAGCGGGCAAAGTCGAGCGGCGGCTACCAGAACGACTACGTCGCCCCCGTCGATCGCACGAAGGCGGACGGCATGCAGGACCCGTACCCGGTCGACGCAGCCACAGTCGCCCAGGGCGCGAAGCTCTTCCAGACCACCTGCGCGCCGTGCCACGGCGTCGAAGGAAAGGGCGGCGGGCCCGTGACCCACAACGATCCGGCGAAGGGGATCAACCGCTTCCCGGTACCCGCGCCGATGCTCTCCGGCGATGGCGCCGTCTCAGCGCTCCGGTCCGACGGGTACATCTATGGCACCATCCGCAACGGCGGCAGCTTGATGCCAAAGTACGGGGTGGCGCTGACCGACCAGGAGCGCTGGAGCGTTGTCGCGTACATCCGCACGCTGGCTGGCGCCGCGTACGTGCCCCCTGCGCCGCCTGCTGAACCGGTGGCCCCTGCCACCCCGAATGGAGGACAGTAGCCATGAGCGACCTCGACCTCATCGCAGCGGCGCGCGTCGCCGGCGGTCCCCAGCCTGACATCAGCGAGAGCTTGGCCGGCACGCCTCACGTGGTGCCTGCTGGCGTCCGGGCGGCCGGGTTGGCCGGCGTCGGCATCGGCGCGCTCTGCCTCATCGGCGGGCTCGCGTTTGGCGACCACGACACGCAGAACCGCACGCTCGGCATGTTCCTGACGTGCCTCGTCTACTTCATGGGCGTCTCGCAGGGCGGGGTGATGTTCAGCGTCGCCCAAACCGCCTCGCTCGGCCGGTGGGGCCGGCCGTTCAAGCGCATTGGCGAGTCATTCGCGATGTTCCTGCCGTTCCTGTGGCTGATGTACGCCGCGTTCTTGGTCGGCGGCGGGCTGCGGATCTACGAGTGGCACGAGCACCCGATGGAGGGCGCGCACAAGGCCGTCTACCTGCAGCCGGGCTTCTTCATCGGCCGGCAGCTGGTCGGGACGCTGGTCCTGTTCTCGCTGTCCATGCTCTTCGTCCGGAACAGCCTTCGCCCCGACTTGGGCGCGGCCGCCGAGAAGATGGGCGCGAACGCCCCGGCGTGGTGGAGTCGCATCACGGTTGGCTGGCGTGGCACAGCGATCGAGGTCGAGGACGCCTACCAGAAGAACATCAAGCTCGCCCCGGTGATGATCATCTCCTACGCGATCATCTTCACGATGATCGCCGTGGACGCCGTGATGAGCCTGGCGCCGCACTGGGTCTCGAACATGTTCCCCGGCTGCATCTTCGTGTCGAGCTTCTGGCTTGGCGTGAACTGGATCTGCATCATCTCGGTGTTCTCCCGCAACTGGCTCGGTGTCGCCCACGTCATCACCCCGAAGCACTACCACGACCTCGGTAAGCTGATGTTCGCGCTCTGCGTGTTCTGGGCCTACACGTTCGTCGCCCAGCTCCTTCCGATCTGGTACGGCAACATGCCCGAGGAGACCGGGTACCTGCTGCTCCGCCTGTTCGTGAACCCCTGGGCGCCGTTCGCCAAGGTGGTCGGCGTGCTGTGCTTCCTGATGCCGTTCACCGTGCTGCTCTCTCGCGGCATCAAGAAGATCCCGACGTCCCTCGTCGCCGTCTCGATCGTGATCGCTACCGGGGTGTTCTGCGAGCGCTTTTTGCTGGTCATGCCGCAGGTTTGGATGCAGGACTCGCTCCCGATCGGCCCCGTCGAGCTCGGCATCCTCGCCGGGTTCGTGGGCGGCTTCGTGACGGTGGTGACGAGCTTCCTCGCGCAGGTCCCCCCGGTTCCGTTCACCGACCCGTTCATGACCCCCAATCCCGCCGACCTGCACGTGCACGCCCACGACGACTCCCACGGGCACGCCCACTAGGCCGCGACGCCTGGAGGTTTCGGAATGACCCGCGAGCTCCTCCTTGAGAGGCTTACGCTGCACCTTGCGCTGATCGCTCGGCTCGATCCCGGGGACGTCCCGGGGTGCGAGCGAGCGCTCAAGACGCTCCCGCTCGACGATCTGGAGTCCGCGCTCCGGGCGGCGCACGCCGAGGGCTGGTTGACGCCCAAGGAGGGCGGCGGGGTGCGGTTTGGTCGGTTGGCGAAGGCGAGCCCGGAGTCGCTCGGGTTCTCGATCGACGTGGTCGAGATGAGCGGCCCGGCTCGCGGCCCTGCTGGGCTCGCGGCACACACGCATGTGACCGGCGAGTTCGACCTGTGCTTTCCCACGGCGGGGAACCCAGCCTTCGATGGCCGTCGGGACCGGTGGGTCGTGTTCCCGCCGGGCAGCCGCCACGTGCCGACCGTCACGGACGGCACGATGCTCATCGTCTACTTCGTAAAGGACGGCGCGATTCGGTTCGAGTAGCTCCTCGCCGGGCCAGATCGGCTACGTGGCCCAGATGATCCGACGCGCAGAGTGCCCGCGAGCTTGGTAGTCGCCCGCCGGGTGGGCGCAGTTGCAGCGAGCGCGGGGACGATGCTCGTGCTCGACCTGGCGTGGATCGGCAAGATCGGTCGGCCGTTTTACGCGCAGCTCGGACCGCTTCAACGGGCGGACGCGTACGTCCCGGCCGCCGTGGCCTTCTACGTGATGTACCTCACGGCCGTCCTCGCGTTTGCCGTGGCCCCCGCCGGGACGGTGAAGGTCGCCGCGGCGCGCGGCGCGGCGCTCGGGTTCGTGTGCTACGCGACGTACGAGCTGACCAACTGGGCCGTGATCGCCGGGTGGCCGGCAGCCCTCGTCCCGGTGGACATCGCGTGGGGGGTGATCCTCACGGCGGTGGTCGCCAGCGTCGGCAAGACGGCGTGGCGTTGACCGGGGACCCGGGGCGATGGGCGCGTCGGGCCGCCAGCCTGTCGCTCTACAGCGCGCTCGGCGTGCTGACCTGGTCGATGCTCCCGATGTGGCTGATGCTGGCCGCGCTGCTCGACGCCGTCGTGGACCGGCGCTTTCCCAGGGTGCGCGCCGTCGCGTTCTTCGCGCTCTACCTTGCCTGTGAGCTGCTCGGGGTCACCGCCGCGGCCGCGATCTGGGTCCGGCACGGGCGCGCGACGCCCGAACGCTGGCGCCAGGCCAACGCCGCGCTGCAGCGCAGGTGGACGACCACGCTGATGGACGGGGCGTGCTGGGTGTTCGGCATGACCGTGCGGGTCGAGGGCGCGGAGGCCGTGGGCGACGGCCCCTTCCTCTTGTTCGTGCGCCACTCGAGCACCGCCGACACCGTGCTCGCCGCGGCGTTGGTCGCGAACCCGCGGCGCCTGTTGTTGAGGTACGTGCTGAAGAGCGACCTGCTGTGGGACCCGTGCTTGGACATCGTCGGGCAGCGCTTGCCGAACACGTTCGTCCGGCGTGGCACCGGCGCCCGGGAGCGCGAGATCGCCGCGGTGGTCGCGCTGGTAGACGGACTCGGACCCGACGACGGTGTGCTCATCTACCCAGAGGGCACCCGCTTCTCGCCGACGAAGCTCGAGCGAGCGCGGGCCAAGCTCGCCGACCGGCCGGACCTCGCGGCCCTGGCGGCGTCGTACCGGCACGTCCTTCCGCCGCGCCTCGGGGGCCCGCTGGCGCTCCTCGACCGCGGGTTGGACGTCGTGTTCCTCGACCACTGCGGTTTTGAGGGCAGCGCGTCGTTCGGCGCGTTTTGGAACGGCGGGCTCGTGGGGCGGACCATCGCAGTCCGCCTTCGCCGCGTGCCAGCGGCCGCCATCCCCGTGGAGGGGCGCGACCGCTGGCTCTTTGAGCAGTGGCAGCAGACCGACGCCTGGGTGGAGGCCAACTCGTGATCATGTCCAACATCGCCCTCGTCGGCTGCTTGATGGTCACCCTGTGGGTGGTCAGCGTGGCCCGGAGGGACGTGAGCATCGTCGACCCGTGGTGGTCGATCGGGTTCTTGCTGGTCACCGTCAACAGCGCGCGGCTGGCCGGGGCGGGCGAAGCGCGCTGGCTCGTCGTAGGCGTGGTCGCAGCCTGGGCGCTCAGGCTGTGGGCGTACCTGCTTTCGCGGGCGATCGGCAAGCCCGAGGATCCGCGCTACACCGCGTTCCGAGAGCGGTTCGGCCCGGCCCGCTACTGGTGGGTCAGCCTGTTCCAGGTGTTCTTGTTGCAGGGCGTCCTGGTGCTCGTGGTCTCGGCACCCCTGCAGCTCGCGGCGAGCGCCCCGGGGCCTGATCACATGGGCGTGCTGGACGTGCTCGCAGCCGCGATGACCCTGTTCGGCGCTGCCTACGAGGCCGTCGCGGACGCCCAACTCGCGCGGTTCAAGGCGCGGCCGGACCGCCCGCCGGTGATGGACCAAGGGCTCTGGCGCACCAGCCGTCACCCGAACTACTTTGGCGAGGTGCTCGTCGCGTGGGGGTGCTGGCTGTTCGCCGCGGACGAGCCCCTCGGGCCGGCGCTGGTGTTCGCGCCGCTGTTGATGACGTTCCTGCTCGTCCGGGTGAGCGGCGTCGCGATGCTCGACGAGCACATGGCCCGGCGGAAGCCCGAATACCGCGCGTACATGGCGCGCACGTCGGCGCTGGTGCCCTGGCCGGTCCGGAAGGGCGAGGCCGGGTCGGGCCCAACCCCGTAGCGATCATATCAGCTGCAGTCCTCGGGACAGTTGTCGACGTCCTCCGGGCCGTCGCACACGCCGTCTCCACAGCACGGCATGCCCGGCTCGGCGTCGGCGCAGTCGATCACCGGGGGCATCCCGGTGTCGGGCGGGCCCCCGCTGTCCGGCGGCCCGCCGGTGTCCTGCCCGCCGCCCGTCGTGACCTCGCCGTGGTAGCAGCCGATCACGTAGGGGAACGTCGCCGTGGCGTGGTAGGCATAGGTCCCATCGGGCTCCACGCGCCCGTTGCACTGGTCGAGCACGTCCTCCGCGTCGCTCCCCTCGTAGGCGTAGGCGTCCCAGGCGTAGGTCGTTGGGTCGCCGGTCTGCACCCAGCCGCTCTGCATGGTCACCACCTCGGTGCACGCTTCGTCCAAGCACGCTTCCGGGCCGTAGATCGGGTAGCCGTCGAGGGCGAACCCGACGAGCGGCGAGGGGGCGCCAGCGGTGGGCGCGACCATGGACGCGCACTCCACGTCGATCGCGTGCATGTGGTACGAGCCGTCCCCGCCGGTGTGCCCGTAGCAGGCGTCGACGATGTCGTTGTAGACGGGGTCGCCGTAGGGCTCGGGCTCCGCGGCCTCGTTCGGGGTGTTGACAGCGAGGCCGACCAGCGCGAACGCGTCGTCACCGAGCAGGTCGAGCGCGATGGGCTCCGCGGCTTCCACCGGGTCCAGCGGGATGCGCCACTCGTAGCTCATCGCGGTCAGCTCGTTCGGCGTGAGCGCCACGTACTCGAACCACGGGATGTCGTTGGAGGTCACGACCAGCTCGTCCCCGTCGCACGCGACCTGGACCGACGGGTCTGGGTAGTCCGAGTTCGCGGCGTTGGCCGTCACCGTTGGGAACAGGTCCGCTGCCGGACAGTCGCCCTGCGCGACAGAGTCGGCCGTGTCGCCCGACGTGTCGTCGGCGGACTTGGGGGTGCATGCGAGGAGGAGGAGGAGGAGGGTCATCGGGGGCCTCGGGGTGTACCGGGGTGGAAAGCACGACGCGTGCCAGCGAAAGAAGCACGGTTTGAGCTGGGCCGGCTCGGGGCGCGCTGCGGTTTTCGCAGGGGGGCTCCGCAGGGTCGGCGGGATGCCGGCACTAGCTCAGGCCGTACGCCTTGAGCTTGTCGTAGAGCGTGCGCTCTCCGATGCCGAGGTGCTCCGCCGCGCGGCGACGGTTCCCGCCGTGGAGGTCGAGGGCAGCGCGGATCGCGGCCGTCTCCGCGGCGACAAGCGACGGGGCAGCGGCGGCGGGGCGAGCCGGGGGCGCGACGAGGCTGATGACATCGGTGTCAGCGAGGATCGCAGCCCGCTCCAGCACGTTCGAGAGCTCGCGGACGTTGCCCGGCCAGTCGCCTGCCGCGATGCTCTCGATCGCGCTGTCCGAGAGGCGGAGGCCGCGTCGGCCAAGGTCCCCGCCGATCCGGGCGAGCAGCGTACGCGCCAGCGGGACGATGTCCGCCTTGCGCTCACGCAGCGGAGGCAGCCGGACGGGGAACACCGCGAGCCGGTAGTAGAGGTCCTCGCGGAACGAGCCCTCCCGGACGCGCGCCTCCAGGTCCCGGTTGGTGGCCGCGACGATCCGGACGTCCACCTCGACGGTCTGCTCGCCGCCTACGCGCTCGAACCGCCGCTCCTGGAGCACCCGCAACAGCCGCGCTTGCAGGCCGGGCTCGAGCTCCCCGACCTCGTCCAGGAAGAACGTGCCGCCGTCTGCGAGCTCCAGCCGGCCGCGGCGTCGGGCAGCGGCGCCGGTGAACGCGCCGCGCTCGTGGCCGAACAGCTCGCTCTCCAGCAGCGTCGCGCTCAAGGACGCGCAGTTCACCGCCACGAACGGCCGCGCGGCGCGTGGCGACCACGCGTGGATCGCGTTGGCTGCGACCTCCTTGCCGACCCCGCTCTCGCCAAGCAGCAGCACCGTGGACTGGGTGCGCGCGACCTTCTGAAGCGCGCTGACCACCGGGACCATCGACGGCGCGCCCCACGTCAACGTCGGCACACCGCCCTGCGTCGCCTCGGCGTGTGCACGCAGCGCGTGTCGCTCCATCGCGCGTCGCACAACGGCGCGCAGCGCCTCGGGGCTCTCCACGGGCTTCTGCAAGAAGTCGAACGCCCCCCGCTTCATCGCGGAGACGGCCGTGTCGATCGTCCCGAACGCGGTCAGCACGATGACCTCGGTGTCTGGGTGGTCCGCGCGCACCTGGTCCAGCAGCGCGAGGCCGTCGGGCCCGGGCATCCGCAGGTCCGTGACGACGACCGCGAACGACTCGCGCTTGAGCCGTCGCAGCGCCTCGGGGGCGTCAGCGGCCTCTGCTACCTCCATCCCCGCGCGCTTCAACGCGGTGACGGCGAAGCTCCGGACCCCGGTGTCATCGTCTACGACCAGGACATGCGCCATCGGCTACCTCGGGATGCGAACGGTGAAGACGGCGCCGCCGCCGGGGTGGTTGTCCGCGGTGACCGTGCCGCCGTGGGCGTGCACCAGCCGCCGGACGATCGCGAGCCCGAGCCCGGTGCCCCGCGCGCGGAGGGTGAAGAACGGCTCGAACAGGCGCTCGACGTCGCCGGTTGGGAGCCCCGGGCCGTGGTCCCGCACCGTGTAGACAAGCTGCCCGTCGAGCTCGGTGACGAGGACCTCGACGGGCGTCGGCGCGTTGTCCACGACGTCTCTCAGCAGCTGCTCTACGCGGTCGGGATCGAGCGACCACTCGCGCGGGGCGGTGCTCGCGTCCACGGTCCCGCGCTCGCCGACGGCCGCGCGTGCCGGCGCCGCGGGATCGGTCGTCGCCCGCCGGACCTCGCCGGTCTGCGCGAAGGCGAGCAAGTTCTCGGTCAGGGTGCGGAGGCGGCGCGCTGCGCCGACCACGTGCCGGACCTGCTCGTTGTCGTACTCCTCGGCGAGCAGCTGGGCGTTGCCGAGCAGCGCGGCGACGGGGTTCCGAATCTCGTGGGCCAGCACCGCCGACATGGTCCCCATCGTGGCCAGCTCCCGGTTTCGCGCGGCGTCAGCCTCCGCCGCCTCGGCACGCGCCAGCGCGCGGTGCAGCGAGAGCGCCGCGGTGACCAACAGGAGCCCGGCCGCCGTGGCCAACGCGAAGCTTCCGCCCGCACGACGCTCCACGGCGGCCGAGAACAGCGGCTGGAAGTCGAAGTGCAGCGCGCTTCGATCGTCGGGTCCGGATCCTGGCGGCGGGCCCCGCTGACCCCATGGCGGCGGCCCGTCGGGGGGCGGCGGCCCGTCCGGGGGCGGCGGCCCGTCGGGCGGCAGCGGCACGATGGCCCGGAGGTACCCGTCGTCCAGCGTGAGCGGTGAGCCTCGTGGGTCGCCGCTGACCTCTGGGAACGGATCGACGCCCCACTCCTGCGCGCCGAACGGCGAGCCGTCGAGGCGGGCCCAGCGAAGGCCGTCCTCGGCGCTGACGCAGCCGGCGAGCTCCCGCTCTCGCGCGCAGCGCAGGAGCCGCCGCGCGATCTGGTCGGCCTGCGCGGCATCCAACGAGGCGCGCGCCGACCGGATCTGCCACCACTGCCAGCCGGTCACGCCGACGAGCAGCAGCGCCAAGGCGAGCGCGGCCGTGAGGAGGCCGCGCCTCGCGAGTTCGGGCCGTGCGCGCATCTCGGAGACTATCGGGGCCGCGCCTGGCCGTCCCGCGGCGGCGGCGGGGGCGGCAGCGCGTCGTCGAAGGCCGCGCGCTCGCTCGGCGTCATCGCCGCGCGGACGTCGTCCAGGAGCTCGCTCTCGCGCTCCCGCAACGCCTCGTGGAGGCTCTCCAGCTCGGGGCGGGCGTCGCCGAGCGCCGCGTCTACGGCCGCGCGGCTCGCGGCAGAGAGCGTGATCGCGTCGAGCGTCTCCTCGAGCGGGGGCGGCGGGGGCGGCGGGGGCGGCGGCCGCTGGGGGGTGCTCGCGAGCGAAAGGCCAAGGTGCAAGAGCAAGAAGGTGAACATTGGACACTCCATCGGGGTGCTGAAGGACGAAGCAAGCGCCGTGCCGGCCGAGAACGCGGCGTTGCCCCGTGCCCCGCGGCGCGGGGTCTGCGGTTCTCGCAGCCCTTGGGCAGCGATGCCTGCGGCGCGTCCTGGGTTACCTCCGACGCGAGGTGCACATGCCGACCGAGATCGAGATCCGCTGCCCGGCCAACGGCCAGCTCGTGGGGAGCGTGCCCATCACCCCGCCCGACGCCGTGCGCGCGATCGTCGAGCGGGCCCGGGTCGCCCAGGTGGCGTGGGCCGCGAAGCCGGTCGCCGAGCGCGCCGAGTTTTTGCGGAAGGTGCGCGCCCGCCTGCTCGCCCGGCAGGACGACGTCGTGGACTGCCTCGCCCGGCAAAACGGCAAGCCGCGCACCGAGGGGCTGATTCACGAGGTGATGGAGCACCTGGAGCTGCTCACGTACTTCGCGGACGAGGGCGAGCGCATCCTCGAGCCCCGGCCGATCTCTGCCCACCTGCTGCTGCACCGGCAGAGCTACATCCACTACCGCCCGCGCGGCGTGCTCGGGGTCGTCGCGCCCTGGAACTTCCCGTTCACCATCCCGTTCGGCGCCGTCGCCATGGGGCTCCTCGCCGGGAACGCGGTGGTCGTGAAGCCGAGTGAGTTCACGCCGCTGGTCGCGGACCTCGGGCGGCAGATCTACCTGGAGGCTGGGCTCGACCCCGAGCTGCTGCACGTCATCCACGGCTACGGCGACGTAGGCGCGGCGCTGATCGACGGCGGGGTCGACATGGTGGAGTTCACCGGGTCCGTCGCGACCGGCCGCAAGGTCGCCGCGATGTGCGGCGAGCGGCTGATCCCCTGCGTCACGGAGCTCGGGGGCAAGGCGCCCGCGCTGGTGTTGAAGGACGCCCACGTCGAGCGCACGGCCCAGGCGGTCACCTGGGGCGGGCTGGCGAACGCCGGGCAGGTCTGCGCGAGCATCGAGCGGCTGCTGGTTGACGACGCGATCTACGACACGTTCGTGCCCGTGCTGGTGAAGAAGGTGCAGGCGCTGCGCCTCGGGGACGCGATGGGCACGGCCGAGTTCGACGTCGGCCCGCTGGTGAACGAGCGGCAGCGGGACATCGTCGAGCGGCTCGTGAACGACGCGGTAGCGAAGGGCGCGACCGTGGCGGTCGGCGGGAAGCGCGTGGAGGGCCCCGGCTTCTTCTTTGAGCCCACGGTGCTGCTGAACTGCACCTCCGAGATGGACATCCTGACGAAAGAGACGTTTGGCCCGGTGATCCCGGTGATGCGTATCGCCGGGGAGGACGCGATGATCGCGGAGGCCAACCGCTCGAGCCTGGGCCTCCTGGCCTACGTGTTCACGCGCCGGAGCGAGCACGGGCGCAAGCTCGCGGAGCGGATCCGCGCGGGCACCGTGATGGTGAACGACGTGCTCGCGTCCCACGCGATGGCGGAGACGCCGTGGGCCGGGGTCAAGAACTCGGGCATCGGCTGTGTGCACTCGCCCGAGGGCCTGCAGCACATGTGCGAGGCGCGGCACGTGAACTACGACATCGTGCCGTGGCTCTCGCGCGAGCTCTGGTGGTTCCCGTACCAGCAGAAGAACCAGAAGCTGTTCAAGCGCAGCCTCGGGGGCCTGTTCGGCCGCGGCGTCGACCGGATCAAGCGCCTGGTGGCCTGATACCGTCGGATCTTGATTCGGTTCGTTCCTCGGCCGCGACCTAGTTGACGGTGCATGAGACAAAGGCGGCGCGGCAGTCCAGCGTCACGGTTTGGCCAGCAGCCACCGTCACCATGCCGCCGGGCACCTCCTCGTCGCCGAATTTCGCCGACCAGCTGTAGCTGCCCGCGGCGAGCTTTCCGCCGCGGGAGACGTTCCCGCCACCGCTGAGCCACGCGTCCGAGGCATCGCCCGTGATCACCAGCGTGCCTTGGCTCGGGTTGGCCGAGGTGAACCGGTAGGTCTTCGTGACCGGCTGGGGATCCTGGATCGCGGAGAAGCGCCAGCGCGCCGCGGCGGCGCTGATGCAGGCCTCCAACGCCGGGTCGCCCGACCCCGAGGTGGCCTGGACGCTGATGTCGCTCGCCGTGCCCCCTGGCTCTGCGGTGAGCTCGAGCTTCCACGAGCCCGCGAGGTCCGGCGCGTCCGTGGCGCGGCTGGCGAAGCACGCGTCGGCCTCGCCGGCGTGGGCGTTCAGCACCTTCTTGATCATCGACGCGATCTCGGCGTCGTCCGTGAGCACGTCGGGCGCCGGCGCCGCGACCGGGACGGGCCGCACGGGCTCGGCGGGGACTGCCGCTGGCACGATCGTGGGAGGGGTGAGCTCCGCGGCGGCGGGGTGAGGAGCCGGCGCGACAGCAGGGGCGGTTTGCACGACGGCGGGCGGGGCCGACGAAGGCGGGGGGAGGCTCGGCGCCGGGGGTGCGGCCGCGGGCGCGTCCGCGACCGTGGCGGAGTCGGCAGGCGCGGACGGCCAAGCGAAGTACACGGCGGCGGCCGCGAAGGTGGAGAACCCGAGCGCGGCGACCCCGATGCCCGCGAACAGGAGCCAGCGCCCACGCGGCGGGGGCGGCGGCGCGAACGGGTCGTCGTCCGGCGGCACGTCGATAGTCCCGCCGGTGCCGCGGGGCGGGGGCGGGATCGAGGGCTTGCCGATCACCGGGCGCCGCGCTTCGTCGTCGGCGCCGCCGTCGATGTACATGCTCGCGGACATCGTCTTGCCCGCGGTCGGGGCCTCGCTGGGCGCGAGGGACGGCGCGCTCGACCCCGCGGCGAACGGGCCAGCGCCGAGGTTCGGCGGCGTTGCGCCCGGCGGGGGCGGGGCGCTCGCGAACCGAGGCGGAGGCGGCGTGGGGCTCCCGTACGACGGCTTCGCCGGGGCGGAAGGGGGCTTGATCCGGTCCGCGGAGGCCGTCGGGCTGACGCCCGGCCCCGGCGGCGCGGTAGCGACAGCCGGGTTCGCGGCCTCCTCCGTCGCGTCCCCGCCGGGCGGGATCTCGCCGGTGAGCAGCAACGAGAGCCGCGAGCAGTCGGGGACGCGGCGCTCGCGGGTGACCTGGAGGCACCCGCGCACGGCGTTTCCGAGCCGCGGCGGAAGCGTGGGGTGCAGGTCCTCCAGCGCGTCGTGCTGGCCGGTGCCCAACGCGGCGAACGTCTGCAGCAGGTCTTCCCGAGCGAACGGGGACTTTCCCGCGTACATCGCGTAGAGGATGCACCCGAGCGCCCAGATGTCCGCGCGCGCGTCGACGTCCTTGGCCGCCTTGAGCTGCTCGGGCGCCATGTACTCGGGCGTGCCCATCCCCCAGCCCGTCCGCGTGATGCCCCCGGCCTTCTCGTCCTGGAGCAGCTTGGCGATCCCGAAGTCCAGCACCTTCGGGTTGAGCACGCCGTCGTTGTCCTCGAGCAGCACGTTCTGCGGCTTGAGGTCGCGGTGGACGAGCCCCTTGCGGTGCGCGTAGGCCACTGCCGAGAGGATCCCGCGGAACAGCCGCTCGCACTCGGCCACGCGCTCGGCGCGGAGCTGACTGTCCTCGGGCCACGCGCCGAGGCCCGCGATCCACTCCTCCAGCGTCGGGCCGTTGACGAACTCCATGACGAGCCCAAACGCGTCCTGCACCGGCACGATGTCGGTCACCCGCACGAGGTTCGGGTGGTTCAGCCGCGCCTGGACCTGCCCCTCGGTCAAGAGGCGCTCCTTGAGCGAGGCGTTCGGCAGGTCGAGCACCTTCAGCGCGTGTTCGCTGCCAAGCTGCACGTGACGGACGCGGTACACGGTTGCCATCCCGCCCGAGGCGACGACCGCCTCGATTCGGTATCGATCGACTACGGTTCCGGGGTCAAGCACCTCGCGATCCTACCCGGGTTTTCGCGCTCCGGCTTGCCCGTCCCGGCGCAAGTTCGCCCGTAGCGCCTCGAGAACGGCCGCAGGCTCCTCTTCTTGGGGAAAATGGCCGGCTTTCGCCAGTCGCGTGACCACGGCGGCGGGGAGCGCTGCCTCGAACGTAGCCAGGTACTTCGGGCCGAACGCCAGGTCCGCTACGCCCCACACGAGGGCCGTCGGCGCCCCGCCCCACTGCGCGCGCGCGTCCCACACCCGCTGGTAGAACGCGCCCGACCCGATCAGCTCTCGCGCGAAGGTCCACGTCGAGAGCCGGGACTCCGGCGTCGGGAACGGGCCCTCGTAGTGCCGCTGGATCGCCGGCGTCCGCTTCTGCTTCTGACCCCACGCCGAGGGCGCCATCACCTTCGCCGAGAAGTTGAACGCCGTGTACAGCCACTTCCCGAGGCCGGTCGCGAAGAAGTTCGATGACATGCGGATGGTCGAGTCCCCGGCCAGGTCCCACGCGAAGGTGTTCAAGACCGTCAGCCCCGAGAGCCGCGCGGGCTTCAGCAGCACAGCGCCGAGGCCGATCGGCCCGCCGAAGTCGTGGATCACGAAGTGCGCTCGCTCGATCCCGAGGTGGTCGAGCCACGCCGCGATCCGCCGCGACTGGGCCTCGGGCCGAAAGTCCGCGTCCGCGGGCTTGTCGGAAAGGCCGAACCCGAGCATATCGAGGCAGAGCACCCGGTGGTCCGCCCGCAGGTCGGCGATGACGTGCCGCCACTCCCAGCCCCAGCTCGGGGTGCCGTGGCACAGCACCACGACCGGGCCTTCGCCCTCGTCCACGTAGTGCATCCGCGCCCCCTCGTGCTCGAACCACCGGGCCGCGAAGGGCCAGGCCGCGCGGTCGATCCACGCGGTCGCGTCGGTCGCCACCAGCGCGTTCAACGCCCGCTCCACGCGGGTTGCGCCGCCATGATGCCCGCCGAGGTCTCGCGCGCGGCGGTCTCATTCAGCCCGTGCGTGCGGACGAGCAGCGCGGTGAAGTCGGCCAGCACGTGATCGTAGGGGCGCAGGACCCCGGAGGCGTCGGTGCAGTACCGGCAATAGCGGTTGGTGGGGTCAGAGGCACCGTGGTCAGCGTCGGCCACGAGCGGCAGGGAGCAGGATTCACAGGTCATGGGCACTCCAGGAGGGTGAGGAAGCCATCGCGAAGGGCGGGGCCCCGGACGGCGAGGGGAGGGAACAGGTCCGGGTGAGCGAGCAGCCGCTCGACCGCGCCGAACCAGAAGCTGAGCCAGGTGGTCGGGTCGCCCGCGCGGAGCTGGCCGGCGGACTGGCCGCGCAGGATGGCGAGCCGCATCGCCTCGGCGAGCGGGGTGCGGACGACGAGCACCCGAGCGCGCAGGGCAGCGGGGAGCGAAGGGAGCTCACGGGCGAGCATCCGGGCGAACGGCAGGTGGGCGTCCAGCTGGCGCAGGTGCAGGTCGAGCAGCGCGCGCAGCGTGGGTGAGCCCGAGAGGTGGGGCACGACCTCCGCGGCGTCCGCCTGGCCGTCCGCCATCACGATCCCGTCCAGCAGCTCCTCGCGGGTCGGGAAGTGCAAGAACACGGTGCCGTGGGCGACGCCTGCGCCCGTCGCGATCCGCGCGGTGTTGGCCTCGCGGTACCCGTGGTCAGCGAGCTCGGCCCGCGCGGCGTCCACGATCCGCCCTCGCGTGGCGGCTTGGCGGAGCTGGCGGGATGAGTTCATACTCAGTGAGTATAGACTCATTGGCTCGCGGACCCAAGTCGGAGCTCGAGGTGCTCGCCCAAGGTGTGCGCGAGGCGCAGCCGCAGGGCAGGCTTCGGGCTAGCCGATGCCGGGGACGGGGGCGCGTGCGGTAGCGACGAGCCCGGCGGACAGCGCCGCCCACACCTTCACGTCCACGTAGCCGGCGCCCTGGAACAGCCCGGTGAGCCCCGCCCGGGTGCGCCGCACGACGGGCCACCCGAGCAGGTGACGGTACACCGGGTCGTCGTTCGCCTCCGCGAGCCCCGTGGCGACGAGCTTGCCGGCGGGCGCGAGCTGGCCCGACGCCCACCCCAACAGGGAGACCCCGAGCCGCTCGGGCACGTAGTCCATCAGGCCGTCGATGACCAGGATGTCCTGCGGGGGGTAGCGGCTCTGCGCGTGGCCGAGGCAGACATTCCCGAGGTCCTCCTGCACGAGCTTGAGCCGAAGGTCCCGGGGGCGCGCCTTGAGCTGCTCGTCGATGGTCGCGAGGCTCTCCCGGGACGCGTCCACGCAGATGATCTCGCCCCGCAGGCGCCCCATGTAGGGTAGGAGATCCCCGAGCAGCGGGCTCGCCGCGGCGTTCAGCACGAGGATTCGGACAGGGGCGTCTGCCGGCAGCGACTCGAGCACGCACTGCATCGCGAACGCCCGGCGCTCCCGCAGCGCGCGCGACGTCGGCAAGCCGAGCAACCACTCGTCGATGAACTCACCCAGCGGCCCGTCGCCCTGCGCCTTGTTCGCGAGGATGTGCCCGATCGTCTGCGGGTCCCCCGTGTGGCCGCTCGGGCGCTCGATGGACAGCTCCCCCAGGTGCGAGCGCATCAAGTACGGGTGCATCTCGCGCGCGACAGACGCGCCGAACTCGACCACGTCGACCCCGGTGAGGCGGTTTTGCCCCTCCGCGAGCCCCTCTTGAAAGTTGTGCAGCGCCGTGAGCGTCTCCCGGCGCGCGAGCGCCTTGTCCTTTCGGATGAGCGGCTCGATCTCCATGAACCGGCCGCGGATCGCGTCTCCCAGGGCCCGCCCCATGGCCGACGCCTGCTCGCTCCCCCGCGCGCTCGCGCCGCCCCGCGGTCCCCCGCTCGCCGCGAGCACCCCGAGGTCACGGACACGCTCCGAGAGCAGCTTCGCCACCATCTCGTAGAACCGCGAGCCCAGCGACGGCTCCTCCAGGAACAGCTTCATCAGCGCCCGGCGCTCCCACCGCTGGCACGTGGCCCCCTCGGCGGCCCGCACGTCGGCCGACCGCGGCGACTCGTCCAAGAAGGACATCTCGCCGACCATCGAGCCCTTGCCGAACACCTGCAGCACGATCACCGGCTGGCTCCGCGAGTCGATGACCTCGAGCTCCCCCTCGTCGACCCGGTACAGGTCTCCGCCGGGCTCTCCGCGGCGCAGCAGCCCTTGGCCCCTGCCCAGCCGGACCGTCTGCGCGACGCTCAAGAGGCGCTCACGCTCGCGGTCGGTAAACCGTTGCAAGAAGTCCATCGCCGGGCCTTAACCTCTCGCCGGCGGGGCCGGATGCGGCCGCCAACCCTACCCCGTAGGGCGGTCGTGATTAGACTGCTGCCCGCCACAAGGACCCCGGATGGAAGAAGTCGATCGCCTCGTAGCCCAGCTCCGCACTGCCTCGTACACCGCGCGGGAGCCCATCAAGCAAGCGCTGATCGTGCACGCCGGCGGCCCCGATGGCGTCCGCGTGCGGGAGCACCTGGAGAGCGTGAAGCGCGGCGAGCTGCTCGAAGTGCAGTGGGAGATCGAGGAGGTCATCGAAGCCACCGCGCCGAAGGTCGTCGCGCCGCCGAAGCCCAAGGAGGAGCCGAAGCCCGAGCCGCCTCCGGAGGACCCGAACCGGCCGCTCACCTCGAAGGATCTCGTGATGATCTACGACGACCCGCGCGGGTTGGTGCTGCACAAGACCAAGCAGGGGCCGGAGCGCTGGTTCGCGACGCAGTTCGACCCCCGCAGCGGCCAGCCGCAGACGTTCGAGCTGCAGGCCGCCGAGATCGCCCAGCTCAAGCAGCAGCTCGTCGGCAGCCCCCACTGGGTGCTCGGCAGCGGCGTAATCCCGGCAGCTGCCCCGCTCCCCACGCGGCCGCCAGGGCGCTGACGTGACGCCCCGCGAGGAGTTCCTGGCGGCGCGGCGCGCGCAAGCCGAGCGGCTCTACCGCGGCGAGGAGACGCCACACCGGTCGTGCGGCATCGCGCTGGCCGAGACGTTCGGGTGCGCTACGCCCGCGTACCAGTCGCTGCGCCGGGGCGGCATCACCGGGGAAGGGCCGTGCGGCGCGATCCAGGCCGGGGTCCTCCTCCTCGGTGAGCTGTTTGGGGACGCCGACCCGACCGGCCCGGTCACCCCGGCGCTACGGGAGGCGGTCGTTCGCTACCGAGCCGCGCTCGGGCTCTCCGTGAGCGGCCCGCTGGAGACCTCCTGCAACGTCCGCGTCGCGTCTCTCGGCGAGTTCATGGGCCCGGCGCGCAAGAGCTATTGCACGTCGCTCGCGGGCGAAGTCGCGGAGGCCGTCGCCGGCGTGCTCTGGGATCTCGACCACCCGGCGGCTCGGGTCACCTCTGCACTCCCGGGCGCCCGCCTGCCGCATTAGGCCTCGTGGCTGCCGCCGTGAAACAACCAACGCCCATCACCCTCCCGGCGCTCCCGTCCGCAGACGACGCCCCGCCCGCAACGCCGCTCGGCCGCTGGCTCCTGAAGGGCGGTGAGCACGCCGACGGCACGCCGCACGAGCACCCGCAGTTCCCCTGGTACAAGGTCATCTGGCTGACTGGCGTGGACTACTTCTCCACCCTCGGGTACCAGCCCGGCATCGCCCTGCTCGCCGCGGGGGCGATCGCCCCGTTGGCGACGATCGCGCTCGTGATCGTCACGCTGTTCGCGGCCTTGCCGATCTACCTGTCGGTCACCCGCCGGTCGTACCTGGGCCACGGCTCGGTCTCGATGCTCGAGCGCCTATTGCCCGGCTGGGCTGGCAAGCTGTTCGTCTTGAGCTTGCTGGGGTTCGCGAGCACCGACTTCGTCATCACGATGACGCTGTCCGCGGCCGACGCTGCTGCGCACATGGTGGAGAACCCCTACCTCCACCCGTACCTGGGCGACCAGCAGCTCGGCCTCACGCTCGGTTTGTTGGCGTTGCTCGGGGTCGTGTTCCTGCGCGGGTTCAACGAGGCCATCGGGGTCGCGACGTGGATCGCGGTCCCGTACCTCGTGCTCAACGCGTACGTCGTTGGCCAGGGGATGGTGGAGATCTCGCACCACCCGGAGGCCTGGGCGAACTGGGAGCGGGGCCTCTCGCTGAAGGGCACGGGCCCGGGGCTCGTGCTGGCGTCGATCTTGGCGTTCCCCAAGCTGGCGCTCGGGCTCTCGGGGTTTGAGACCGGCGTGAGCGTCATGCCGTTGATCAAGGGGGCGAAGACCGACGTCCCAGGCGGAGTGCCGCACGGGCGGATCGCGGCGACGCGGAAGCTGCTCGTCGGCGCTGCGGTCATCATGTCCGGGTTCCTGATCGGCTCGAGCTTCGTGACGTCGTTGCTGATCCCCGAGGAGGCGTGGCAAGACGGCGGCGAGGCATCCGGCCGCGCGCTGGCCTGGCTCGCGCACCACTACTCGGGCGACGTGTTCGGCACCGTGTACGACGCGAGCACCGTGCTCATCCTGTGGTTCGCGGGTGCCAGCGCCATGGCAGCGATGCTCTCGCTGATCCCCCGCTACTTGCCCCGGTTCGGAATGGCCCCGCACTGGGTCGGGAGCCCGCGGCCGCTGATCCTGGTGCTGATGGCGATCGACGTCGTGGTCACCGTCGTGTTCGACGCAGACGTCGAGGCCCAGGGCGGCGCCTACGCCACGGGCGTGCTCGCGTTGATCCTGTCTGCGTCCGTGGCGGTCACGCTGGCGCTGGTGCGCGAGGCGAAGGAAGAGCGCCGGGTGCCGTACCTCGCGATCCCGTTCGTCGTGATCACGCTGGTGTTCGCCTACACCTTCATCGACAACGTGATCGAGCGGCCGGACGGCATCATCATCTCGTCGATCTTCATCCTGTCGATGATCGTGATCAGCGCGATCTCGCGGTACCAGCGGGCGACGGAGTTCCGGGTCGAGAAGGTCGCGCTGGTCACCCCCGAGTCCGAGGCCCTGTGGCGCGAGATCCAGGGGCGCCGGGTGAGCCTGGTGGCGGTCAAGCAGCACGACGCGCGGCACAGCGTGATCAAGCGGCGGCTCAAGCAGTACTACGCCGTGGACGGCGCGATCGCGTTCATCCACGTGGACTTGACGCAAGATCGCTCGGCGTTCGACTCCACTGTCGGGCTGCGGATCGCGCGGCTTGGCGACGACTTCCGCATCAGCGTCACGAACGCAACGGCGATCGCGAACACCATCGCCTACATCAGCGAGCTCGTGGAGCCCCGGGCGGTGTTCCTGGGCCTCACCCGTGAAAATCCCGTCGGTCAAGCCGTGAAGTACCTGCTGTGGGGGGAAGGGGAGACCGGCATCCTGGTCTACCAGATCCTGCTGCGGTACTGGGCCACGCTGCCCGACGACGGCGAGGCCGAGTCGCCCCCGGGCGCGCAAGAGCGACCGCGCATCTTCTTGATGAGCGACTGATGGACCGCACGTTCGTGGTCGGGGACGTCCACGGCTGCATCGACGAGCTCCGCACCTTGCTCGGACTGCTCGCGCCCCGGCCGGCCGAGCACCTGGTCTTTTGCGGAGACCTGGTCGACAAGGGGCCCGACTCGGCGGGGGTGGTTCGCCTCGTGCGAGGGCTCCGAGACCACGGCCAGAGGCTGACCCTCGTGGAGGGCAACCACGAGGCGAAGCACGCGCGGTTCCGTCGGCACGAGCGCACGCGGGCGGAGACCGGCGCGTCGAACCCCGTGCGCGGCGCCGAGGCGCTCGGCGCGATCACGTCGCAGCTGGACGCCGCGGACATCGCGTTCCTGGAGACCGCGGTGCGGTTTGAGCGGCTCCCGGAGCACGACGCCATCGTGGTGCACGGGGGGGTGCCGCCCTCGATCAACTACTTGCCAGAAGCCGCCGACTTGCCCACGCTGCCGCGGCGGGAGCGGGAGCGCTACGACCAGCTGTACCTTGTCCGCCACGTCAACGCGGACGGGCGAATGGTCGCGCTGGGGCAAGAGGGGCCGGACGACCCGTTCTGGACAGACGTCTACGACGGCCGGTTCGGGCACGTGTACTTCGGACACCAACCGTACCTGGAGGCCGAGCCGCGACGCACCCGCTACGCTACCGGCCTCGACTTGGGCTGCTGTTTTGGCAACAAGCTCTGCGCTGCCGTGCTCACCCCCGAAGGGGAGCCGGAGTTCGTGACGGTCAACGCGCACCGGCGCTACGCGAGGGCGTTTTGGGAGTGACGCGACCGTGGGTGACCCGCATGGCGGCAGAGACCGCCGCGGGGTCCGGCGTGGACGCGCTGCTGGACGCGCTCGCGGCGGGAGCGCCGTGCGCGCGTCGCGCGCCATGGGCGTGGCCCGAGCTCCCTGGCATCGGGGTCGGTGCGGCCCGCGGGGGGTGCGCGCTGGGCGGGGTAGGGGACGCTACCGCGCTCTTGCAAGCGGTCGTGGACGCCGTGGACCCGGGCGAGCCTTGCGGGCTCGTCGTGGGCACCACCTCTGGAGCGATCGCCACGTTCGAGGCGGAGTTCCCAGGGGTTCATCGCCACGACTACCGGCAGCGTCCGACCGAGACGGTCGCGCGGCGGTGCGCGGCGCGCTGGGGCGCGGCGGCGGGGATGCCGAGCGCGACGGTGTCGGTGGCGTGTGCGTCCGGCGCAGCGGCGTTCGACGTGGCCCGGGGGTGGCTGCGCACGGGGCGGTGCACGCGCGTCATCGTCGCGGGGGTGGACGTCCTCTCGCCGTTCATTCACGCGGGGTTTGCTGGGATCGGCGCGCTCGCAGCGGGGCCGAGCCGGCCGTTCGCCGCGGAGAGGGACGGGCTGATGATCGGCGAGGGCGCCGCGGCGGTGTTGCTCGAGCTGCCCTCCAGCGCGGTAACCGCTGGCCGCTCGCCGCTGTGTGCGCTCTGGGGGACTGGCCTCTCGCAGGACGCTGTGCACCTCACCGCGCCCGATCGCACCGGCGGCGGGCTCTACCGCGCCGCGGCGCTCGCGCTGGCGGACGCTGGCGTCGCGCTGGCGGACGTCGCCGAGCGCGTCGACGTCGTGAGCGGGCACGCGACCGGCACGCCGTTCAACGACGCGATGGAGGCGAAGGCCCTCGGGCGCCTGTTCGGCGGTGGCGCTGTCCCAATCCACGCCGCGAAAGCGGTCGTCGGCCACACGCTCGGCGCTGCCGGCACGGTCGAGGCCGTCGCGCTGATCGCGATGCTCGCGGGCGGCGCGCGCCCGGGCGCGATGTCAGTCGATCCCGGGCTCGGCATGGTCGCTGGGCCCGCTCGCACGGGCGGGGGCTACGGGCTCTCGGTCAACGCCGCGTTCGGTGGCGTCAACGTCGCGCTGGTCTTCGGGCCTGCGGACGACGCTGCGCCAACGACGCCGCAGCTCGGCGCACCTCGCCTCGACACCCTCCCGGTGCGCGCCAGCGACGAGGTGGCGATCGAAGGCACCCAGTTCCCGGTAGCTGAGCTGCCGCGTCTCCCGGATGGCTCGCCGCCGCTGAACCTCGGGCGCTCGGACACCTACGTCCGCGCCGGCATCGTCGCGCTCCACGCGATCGCCGCGCGCTCGGACGAGGCCGTCGTGCTGTCGAGCGTCGAGAACTGCGCCCAGGCGGACCGTCGTTACATGGACGTCCTCGCGCAAGCCGGGCCGGCGCGCGCGCCCAGGGTGCACTTCGTGTACACG
>CALQBK020000061.1 GCA_943328795.2 Bifidobacterium breve | reverse complement strand
GGGGAGGCGGTCCCCACAGCGAGGTTCGCCGCCAGGCTCGCGGCCAAGTCGTCCTGCTCCGGCGTCAGGATCCACGGCACGCCAAGCAAGGCGCCTTGGTAAGCGAGGTCCATCGACGTGACGCCCACTTGGTAGTCAAGGTCGAGCGCGTCGAGCGCGTCGATGAAGCCGCCGGCGGCGTCCCCGAAGCTCGCCTGCTCGCTCGCCATGCTCCCCGTGCTGTCGACGACGAACAGCACGTCGATCGCAGGCAGGGGCTCCTGGACGAACGACTCCGAGACCGTTTGCAGGTCCACGTCCGCGTTGTTCCCGTCCAAGAAGTAGTCGCTGCACCCGCCGGCCAGCGCGATCGCGACCAGGCTGGACGAAGCGCCGATGGCGGCCCTCATCCCGCCTCCAACGGGCGCCAGGCCTGCACGCTGACGATGTCTTCGCTGCCGTTGGACTTGCGCGTGAAGATCAGGCGACGGAAGCCCCAGACGTTCAGGAGCCGGTACTCCCCCGAGAACGGCGTCCAGCTCGCCGTGGTGAGCACCGGGAACCCGAGCGTAGCCAACGCCTGGTCACGCCGCAGCGGCTCCGGCAACGGCACCTCGATCATGTAGATGCGGTCCTTGTAGACGCGCAGCTTCGCCCGCTGCAACGCGATCTGCTGCCCCTGGCCCTCGGGCAGCTCGGTCTCTTCCACCACCGCGCCAAGCTGCTGCTCGATCTCGCCCCGGGCCACGCTGAAGGCCTGGGAGCCGAGGTACCGCGCGTCCACGTACACGCCCTCGGGTTTGGTGTACCCCAACGCCGCCGCCGTGGCCGGCTTGCTCTTGATCTCGGAGAGCTGGCGCTTCTTGGCGATCTCTTCCGCTGACACGCGCGGCGGTTCGACCACGGCAGGCGCCGCGGGCTCCCCGGTGCAAGCTGCCAGCAAAACAACCAAACCAAGCATAGCGGCGAGTGTATCGGTTTCCGGGCCGCTTGGGAACCTCCGGCGCCCCGCGTTAGGCCCGCCGGATGCAGATTGAGATGCGCTTTTTCGCGGTCCTGCGCGAGCGAGCCGGCCGCGAAAGAGAGACCTTCGACGTGCCGCCAGGGTCGACCGCCGAGCAAGCGTTCGACCTGAAGTTTCCTGGGCTCGCCCTGCGCGTGGGCTACGCGCGCAACGGCGCAGTGTGCGCTGGTTCGACCACGCTGGCCGACGGCGACGAGCTGGCGCTGCTGCCGCCGATCGGAGGCGGGTGATGACGCCAACGGGTATCGTTGACCACCGCATCGACGTCGGTGCGGTGACGGCGTCTGTCCGGGGCCCCGAGCACGGGGCGATCCTGACCTTCGAGGGCGTCGCGCGGAACGTGTTCGGCGGCAAGGCTGTCCTCGCGCTCGAATACGAGGCCTGGGCGGAAGCCGCGGAGCGCGAGCTCACCGCGATCTGCACGGAGGCCGCCGCCCAGTGGGGAGTGCGGGCCACCATCGTGCACCGCACCGGGCGGGTCGAGATCGAAGAGCCCAGCGTCGTGATCGCGGTCGGCGCCGCGCACCGCGACGCCGCTTACCAGGGCTCGCGATTCTGCCTGGAGCAGCTCAAGGCGCGCGTCACGATCTGGAAGCGCGAGATCTACGCCGACGGCAGCGCGTGGATCGCCAACGCCGACGGCGCGGCGCCCAAGTTGCGGGGGGACCTGTGAGCGAGACGGACGGCGGCTCCCCTCCGCCCGCGGACAAGCCCGCCCGGTCCCGGCCGCGGCAGATGCCGATGAACAGGCCGTTCCGGGACCGCACGCTCGCCGAGGCCGAGGGCGTGAACCCACACGTCGCGCTGCACCGCGAGCTGCCCGAAGTGATCCCCGCGGAGGACGCCGAGCGTTGGCGCGGCCGCTGGGTCGAGGCGTTCGACTCCCCGGGCCCGCTGCACCTCGAGATCGGCAGCGGCAACGGGTTCTACCTGTCTGGCATGGCGGCCCAGGAGCCCGGCTCGCGCTGGCTCGGGCTCGAGCTCCGGTTCAAGCGCGTCGTGATCGCGGCGCGCAAGCTGCAGGCGGCGAACCTCAAGAACGCGCGGCTCGTGCGCTTCGACGCGTTCAACCTCGCGCGGGTGTTCGCCGAGGGCGAGCTCGCGGGCGTTCACATCAACCACCCCGATCCGTGGGCGAAAGATCGCCAGGCGCACCGCCGGCTGATCAGCGAGCCGGTGCTCACCCAGCTCGCGAGCTACGTCCGGCCCGGCGGCGAGCTCCGGCTCAAGACCGACTTCTACCCCCACGTGGAGGCGCTGCTGGCCTACGTCGCGTCGCCCGCCGGGCGGCACTGGGAGGTCCTCGGGACGTCCCACGACATCCTGCACGACGGCGCGCCCTGGGCCAACGACGTGTGCACCAACTACCAGCGGAAGTTCAACGAGAAGGGGCTCCCGGTCTACGCCGCCTGGCTGCGGCGCACGACCCTCCCGAGGCCCGAGGCGCTTGGCTAACGCCCCCGTCGTGGTGACCGGCCCGACCGGCGCCGGCAAGTCCGACCTCGCGTTGGCCATCGCCCGCGCGTACGACGCCGTGGTGGTGTCCATGGACGCCATGCAGGTCTACCGGGGGTTCGACATCGGCACGGCCAAGCTCTCGCCCGCGGACCGGGCCCCCGCCCGGGGCGGCGTAGAGCACCGCTGCATCGACGTCGTGGACTGGGACGGCGCGTTCTCCGCGGCGGACTTCGCGCGCGAGGTGGATGCGCTGCTCGAGACCCGCCGCGTCGTGATCTGCGGCGGGACGACGTTCTACTTGCGCGCCTGGGAGCAGGGGCTCGTGGAGGCCCCCGCGCCCGACCTCACCCTGCGCGCCCGGCTCGAGGCGCTGCCGGATGCCCACGCGGAGCTCAGCCGCGTGGATCCCGTGCTCGCGGCGCGCCTGCACCCCAACGACCGGGTGCGCCTCGTCCGTGGGCTCGAGTACCACGCGCAGACCGGCGGGCGGCTCTCGGACGCCCACGCGGCGGATCCCAAGCTCCGGCGCCCCTGCACCGTGATCTGCCTCGATCGGCCGGACCTGTACGAGCGCCTCGACCAGCGCGTGCTCACCATGCTCGACCACGGCTACCTCGACGAGGTGCGCGGCCTGCTCGCGCGGGGCGTCCCGAGGTCCGCGCGGCCGATGCAATCCCTCGGGTACGAGCACATCGCTGCCCACCTGGACGGCGACGTCTCGCTCGACGAGGCCGTGCGCCTCACGCAGCGCGACACCCGCCACTTCGCACGAAAACAGCGTGGCTTCCTACGCACTCGCGGCGCGCAACCCTGCGCGGAACCGTGGGCGGAGGTGCGGAGCGCGTGGCCGGACGGCCGAATCACACCCGCGAGCGGGCAAAAAAACACCGCGTCCGAGTGAGATCGCGCATTGCCGGGTATCGTCGCACACCGTTAACCCCCGCCGCCCCGACTCAAGCAGCGTAGCGCCCCCCCGAGGACCTTCATGGCTATTCACCCCACCGCCCTCGTCGAGCCCACCGTCCAGCTTGGCAAGGACGTGGAGATCGGCGCGTACTCGATCGTCCGCGGCAACGTCGTGCTTGGGGACAGGGTCCGGGTAGGCCCTCATGCGGTCGTGACGGGCCACACCGAGATCGGCGAAGACACCCGTATCTTCCCGTTCGCCAGCATCGGTGACGACCCGCAGGACCTAAAGTACCGCGGCGAGCCGACCTCGTTGCTCATCGGCGCCCGCAACACGTTCCGCGAGTCGTCCACGGTCAACCGCGGCACCGCCCTCGGCGGCGGGTCCACCCGTATCGGCGACGACAACCTGTTCATGGCGGGCAGCCACGTCGCGCACGA
The DNA here is from genome assembly GCA_943328795.2 of Bifidobacterium breve. Classification (GTDB taxonomy): domain Bacteria; phylum Myxococcota_A; class UBA796; order UBA796; family SXON01; genus CAIUMM01. Next base: position 19,182 of record CALQBK020000061.1, on the reverse strand, counting down.
CTGCGTCGTCGGCAGCCACTGCGTGTTCGCGAACTACGCGGCGATCGCCGGGCACGTAAGCGTCGCGGACCGGGTCGTGCTCGGCGGGTTCTCCGGCGTCCACCAGCACTCGCGGGTCGGCCGCTGCGCGATGGTGGCCGGCGGCGCGATGTCCACCCAGGACGTGCCGCCGTTCTGCATCGCCCAGGGCGACCGCGCGCGGCTGCTCGGCCTGAACGTCGTCGGCTTGCGCCGCGCCGGGTTCCCCCTCCCGGTGATGACCGCGCTCAAGGACGCCTACCGCGACCTGTTTCAGAAGGGCATGCCGCTGCGCATCGCCGCCGAGCACGTGCGCGAGGAGTACGGGCAAGACATCCCGGAGGTCGTCGAGCTGGTGGACTTCTGCGAGTCCTCGACGCGCGGGATCTGCCGGTCTGCGGGCGCAGAAGGGCCGGCGGACTGACCATGTCGGCGCGGCTGCGGCTGGGCCTCGTCGGCGTCGGCCGCATGGGCCGGAACTACGCCCGCATCTTCGCGGACCACCCCGAGGTCGAGCTCGACCTCGTGGACCCCCCGCTCGGGCTCGTGCGCGCCCATGCGCGCTGGGATGGCGCGATCGTCGCCGCGCCGACGGGCCTGCACTACGCGCTCGCGCTTCCGCTGCTCGAGGCCGGCTTGCCGGTGCTGATCGAGAAGCCGCTCGCCGCGACACCGGGCGAAGGCGAGGCGCTCGCGCGGTTCGACGCGTGCTTCGTCGGGCACGTCGAGCGGTTCAACCCGGCGGCCAGCGCCATCTGCGCGTCGCCGCGGTTTGTCCAGGCCGAGCGCATCGCCGTCTGGGTGGACCGCGGCATCGACGTCGACGTGGTGCTGGACCTGATGGTGCACGACTTGGACCTGTTCCTGCACCGCTCGCCCGGGGCGAACGTCGTGGACGTGCGCGCGAACGGCGTCCGCGTCGCGACCCAGGACATCGACCTCGCACAAGCGCGCGTCGAGCTGGACTCGGGCGCGGTCGGGACCTTCACCGCGTCGCGCGTGAGCCGTCGCCAGAGCCGCACCTGGCGCGTGTTCGACGCCGACGGCACCTACACGAGCATCGACCTTGGCGCCCGCCGCGCGGAGCGAGTGACCTGGGAGCGCGGCGGGGATGCCCCCGGGCCACGCGAGGCGCGCGTGGATGTGCCCGACCACAACGCGCTGGAGCAGCAGGTGCTGGCCTTCGCCGGCCTGCTGCGCGGGCGGGCCGCGCCGGGCTTGGCGACGGGCGCGCAGGCGCTCGGCGCGCTTCGCTTGGCGTGGCGCGTGCGCGAGGCGATCCGCGCGGCGCACGAGCGGGACCCGGCGCCTTGAACCGCCTGGTCGTCTCCGCCGCCGAGCCGAGCGGGGATCGCCTCCTGGCCGAGCTGATCGGGGCGATCCGGGCGCGCGGGGCGCAGGTGCCGATCGTCGGCAACGTCGGGCCCAGCGCCGCGGCCGCCGGGGCCTCGCTGCTGGACGGGCTCGAGCACGTGCCCCCCGCGATGGGGCTCACCGAGGTGCTGCGGTCGATCCCGGCGCACAAGCGCAACCGGGCGCGGCTGCTCGCCGCGCTGCGCCCCGGCGACACGCTGCTGACCGTCGACTCGCCGGACCTTCACACCGGGCTGGCGCGAGAGGCCAAGGCGCGGGGCTTCCGCACCGTCGGCTACGTGAGCCCGCAGCTCTGGGCGTGGCGCCCCGGGCGTGCGCCAGCGGTCGCGGCCGCCTACGACCAGCTGCTGTGCTTGTTCGCGTTCGAGCCGGCCCTGTACGCGGGCACCGGGCTCGACGCACGCTGGGTCGGGCACCCGGCGATCGACCGGGCGATCCGCTCCGCCCGCGAGCCGGGGGTGCTCGCGGTGTTCCCCGGCTCTCGGCCGGCCGAGGTCCGGCGGCACCTGGCGGTCTTCTTGGACGCCGCGCAGCGGTTTGGCGCCAAGGAGGTCTTGCTCGCGGCTGCGCCGGAGGTGGACCTCTCCTCCGCGGCGTCGGGCAACGTGCGCGTCGTCGGCGGCGCCGAGGCGATGCGCCGCGCGGGCCGCGCGTTGTGCAAGTCTGGCACCGTGACGCTGGAGCTCGCGATGTCCGGCGTCCCGATGGTCGTCGCGCACCGCGTGCATCCCCTCACCTACTGGATCGGGCGAACGTTCGTGCACGGGGTGAACCACCTCGCGTTGCCGAACGTGCTGCTGCGGCGCGCCGCCGTGCCGGAGTTCGTTCAGCGGTTCGACGCCGCGTTGCTCGCGAGCACGCTGGCGAACGTACCAGAGCCGCCGACCGAGGAGCTCCGCGCGGTGATCGGCGAGCCCGGGGTAGCTGGCCGGGCTGCGGACGCGCTGCTGGGGTGAACGCGGAAGCGGGCGCTCACTGCGCGGTGCGGGCCAGGCGAAAGCCGACGTAGGGGCTGCGGGAGTCGCTCGCCGCCGATGCCGACGCTCGGCACCCCTCGCGTCGGCATCGGCGGTTCTCTTGCGCCGTTCCAAGGCACGGTCTGGCGAAACCGCCGAAGACGTCGGCTCCGCCAGACCCTGCGGGGAACGGCGCGGGAGGGGGCCAGCGAGCGTCCCGCTTCAAGCGATTTCAGGACGTTGGGGTCCATTTGTTTGCGCAGCGCCCGGGCTGGCCCCCGTCGTAGCGCATGGACAAGCGCGCCGTATCCGCGGCGTAGCCCCAGTTCCCGTCGCGGATGCCGCGCGTGGCCGCGGTGCTCGGGCCCGCGGGGTCCGTGACGGCCGCGCGCGAGTACCCTTCCTCAAACCCGTCGTTCACCCACTCAGCGACGTTGCCGCTAAGGTCGCACAGGTCCCACGCGTCCTGGAGCAAGCCGCAGCCCTCGTGGCTCGCGCCACCGGCGACCTCCACCGTCCACGCGACATCCGCCGCCACGTCGGACCCCGACCAGCTCGTGCTCTCGCCCGCGCGGGCGGCGAACTCCCACTCGGCCTCGGTTGGCAAGCGGTACCCAGGACACCCGTAGGGGTCGGCCACGTACCCTTCGACCATCGCCGTCCCGTCCTCCTCGTAGCAGCGGTCCAGCCCCTCCGCGTCCGACAGCGCGTTCGCGTACTGCGCCGCCTCCCGCCAGGACACCTGTTCGACCGGGCAGCTTGGGCAAGCCGCGTGAAAGGAGGGGCTCGCCCCGGGGGACGCGGGCACGTCCACCCACGCGGCCCACTGCGCCTGGGTGACCTCGGCACGCCCCATCCAGAAGGCGTTCGACAGCGTGACCTTGTGGTCCGTGTAGGCGTCGTCCTTGTCGCTCGGCCCGCTGCCCATGTTGAAGTCCCCCGCGTCCACCCAGAGCAGCTCCCCACCGAACGCCGAGGTGATCCCCACAGTATCGGCGCCGTCGCAGTCCTGGTCGATCCCGTCGCTCGCCACCTCCACCGCGCCGGGGAAGGCCCCGCCGTCCGTATCGTCACAGTCGTCGCCGTCCGCCGCGTAGCCTTCGGGCGCGTCACAGGTCGTCACCCCCTGGGACGCATCTCCGTGCCCGTCGTCGTCCGCGTCGACGAACCAGTCGTTCAGCGTGACGTCCGCGCGCAGGTCGTCGCAGTCGTCGCCGTTGTCGACGAACCCGGCCACCTCCACGCAGCCCTGGGTGGGGGCTCCGGCGCCGAAGCCATCGCCATCCGCGTCCGCGTACAGGTCGCCCGCGAGGCCGACCGCGCTGTCTCCGTCGTCGCAGTCGTCCGGCCGAGGAACGCCATCCCCGTCGAGGTCCAACCGATCGCTGAGCTGCTGGTCAGAGATCCACGCGCAGCCTTGCTCGGCAGCGACGACAACGACGAACAACCGGGCGACGAGCATCGACCCCACGTAACCGCGGGTCTGGCGACGGTCAGCGACCGCCCGTGGCCAGTCGCTCTCACCCCGTTCCGCAATCCTCGGCACACGCGTAGTCCACCACGATCGTCGCCCCCCGCGGCGGCACCGCCGCCCCGAGAAACACGTCCCGAGCCGCCCGGTGGGACAACGCGACAACCCACAGGATGTCCGCCTGCTCGGATGTCGCCTGCAAGAAGACATCGGTCTCGTGGACCGCGCAGTTACAGGTGTCCTTGCAGCCGGCCATGCCGACGAACATTGGAAGCGCGAGGGCCGGAACACGCAACGCAAGTCGTGACATGCCGGTACTCTACCCCGCGGCCTCCGGCAACGGCGCTTTTCGACCACCCAACTCTACGTGCGCCCGCGCCCCGAGTGCCCGCCGTGGCCGTGGTCCCCGCCGTGCGTGCCTTCCCCCTCCCCGTGGCCCCCGTGACCCCCGTGCCCCGAGTGGCCACCGTGCGTGCCGTGCCCGTCCCCGTGCCCGTCCCCGTGGCCACCGTGCCCGTCGTGGCCGTCCCCGCACCCGCCGTGGTCGTCCCCGTCGTCCTCGTCCTCCCCCTCGTCCGCGTCGTCCGCCCCCGTGTCTGCGGCGGTGTCGTCGGCCACGGGCCCGCTCGTGCCCAGGTAGATCCGTGCGGTCCCCAGGCCGGCGGACTCGTTGTACGCGCCCACGATGATGTCCTGGCCGCCGTCGCCGTTCACGTCACCTGCGCCGGCGACGCTGTACCCAAAGTAGCCGGCGCTCGGATCGGACCCCAGCAGCTCGATGTCGGCGACCTCGTCGAGCCCAGCGCCGCCGAGGTACACCCGCGCCGCGCCAAGCCCGGAGCTCTCGTTGAACGCGCCGACCAAGAAGTCGTCCGCGCCGTCCCCGTCCACGTCCCCGAGCCGCGCGACCGACTCCCCGAGCTGAGCGTTCGCCGACGCCCCGAGGATCGTGACGTCCGCGACCGTGTCCATCGCCGTCCCGCCAAGGTACACCCGCGCGGCGCCCATCCCGCCGCCCTCCTTGTACGCGCCTGGCGGCTCGTACTCGCGACAAGGACACATGCGCGGGTGCTGAGAATGTTGCCGACCGGCCCTCGTGCTCTCGGGGGACACGAACTATCCGCACGGATCACGAAAAATGCTGTCTAAATTCTTACTAACGTCGCCAAGATCCTGCACCCGTCACGATCACAGGGGTGCGAGTCCGCCGTTCCGTTTGCGCGCGACATTCTGCGGCCGCCCCAAGCCCGAAGTCAACTCAAGGGGGTCAAGAGATCGCCTGGTCCAGGCTGGCCCCGGGACGGCTATCGGCCCGGCGGCGGACCTGCGGGCGGGCCAGAGGGCGGGCCAGCAGTCGGACCCGGCGGGCCAGCGGGCCTTGGCGCCGGACCGGCCTTCGGCTTCGTGTCGCCCTTGCCGTCCTCGGCCTTGCCGTCCTCGCCCTCGATCTGGCCCCAGTAGCCGAACTTCCGCAGCGCCACCTCGAGCGGCGCGTCCCAGGTGGCCCGGGTGCCCGCAGACTCGGCGACACGGCCGTCCCAGAAGCCGTCGAGCAGCTTCTCCAGGTCACCGTCAGGGCGTACGCCCTGCGAGTAGAGCTCCCGGACCTCCCCGGGATCCGCGAGCAGGTCGAACAACAGGTGATCGTACTTCCCGGCCAGGTTGATGCGCGAGAGCTTCCAGCGGCGTGTGCGGACGGAGATGTTGTACTTGCCGCACAGGCTGAACACCGGCCGCTCCGTGTACGCGGGCCCGGCTTGCCCGTAGAGCGCCTGCAGCCCCTGGCCGGCCATCGCGCCGTCGCGCACGATGCCGGCGCGGGCCAAGATCGTAGGCGCCACGTCGATGGTCTGGACGACCGTGTCCACGGTCACCGGGTGCGACTGCAGCGGATCCGAGATGACCAGCGGCACCTTCAGGTTCGTCTCGGACGTCGTGCCGTGCAAGAAATTGCCGCGCTCGCCGAGCTCGAGGCCGTGGTTGGAGGTGACCACGATCACCGTGTGGTCGAGCAGCCCGGCCTTCTCGAGCGCGTCGCGCATGCGGCCCAGGGCTGCGTCGTACCGCGCGACATTGGCCTCGTACGCCGCGACCGCGCGCCGCTTCGCCTCGGGCTCCCCGAGCGTGCCGCGGTCCCGGGCGTACACGCGGTCAATCCCGCCCTCGGCGCCGTGCTCCACGAACTGCAAGTCCACGTTGTGGACCATCGCGAAGAACGGCTCGTGCGGGTGTTGCTCGAGCCAGCTGACGACCTGGATCGACGGGTCGACCCGGTCGTCCTGCTCGACGTGCACCTCGGCGAACCCCGTCGAGAACTCGGGCGCGATGAACCCGCCGACGTTTGGTCCCCAGAACACGGCCGTCAGGTAGCCGTAGTACCCGAGGATCGTGGGCACCGTTCGCGCTTGCTCGGGGATCCAGCGCAAGCCGACGCCGCCGGCCTGCGTGTTCACGACCGGGTAGCGCCCGGTCAGCAGCGACGCCAGCGCCGGCAGCGTCCAGCCCGACTGGCTCACCGCCGACGTGAACCCCACCCCTGACCTCGCCAGCTCGGAGATCACCGGGGCGTGCGCGAGCCCGTCCGCCCGTAGCGTGTCCGGGACGACCAGCAGGAAGTTCGGGCTCCCCGGCGCGGCAGGGCGTGGGGCCGGCGGCCGAGCGACGATCCCTACGACCACGACGCTGACCGCGACGAACCCGACGGCCCAGAGAGCGCGACGGGTGCGCGGGGTGCCCGGGGGGCGGGGTTCGGCGGCGGGAGGGGCGGGCACCATCCCGCAGTCTATCCCACGCCGGGCTGGCCCCGGGGCCAGCCCGGGACGCGAGGTGTGCCGAGCGTCGGCATCGGCGGCCGGTGCTACTCGACTGTCCGGTACAAGAAGCTCGGCCCGAGGAAGCTCAGCGCGCTGGCGTCGGCGGTGTACTGCACCTCGGGGAACGTCAGCCAGTCGCCCGCGTGGTAGGCAGCGCCGGACACCTGCACGGCGTCCCCGGGGGTGACCGCGGTGCTGTCCGCGTAGCTGTCGTAGTCGCCGGCCCACGCCGTCAGCCCGATCGCGTAGTTCCCCGGCTCCAGCGTGACGGGCTCGATCGCCGTGTACCAAAAGCCGTCCCGGAACGTCGTCGGCGCCTCGTACCAGGAGGGCACGTCCTCGCGGACGACCAGGTCGCCGGTGTCGTTGTCCCAGATCCCGACCTCGGTGCTGGTGTACAGCACGGCTCCGCTGGTCGAGAAGCCCCCGATGTCGGTGAGCGTGACCGGCTCGTGCAGCGTGAACGTCCAGCCGACGGTGAAGTCGCCGTCGTAGTGCACGGCGTAGCTCTCCACCTTCAGCGCCGCGGAGACGGGGATCTCGACCGGCTCGCCGAGGATGGCTTGCGCGAACCTCGCCCCGAGCTGCCGCCCGCCAGGCCCGTCGTAGTGCCACGTGTCGTAGACGTTCCGCGTGAGGTCCAGCGTCTCCACCGTGGTGACCAGCGGGTCGCCCGCCGCGACGTCGAGCTGCGCTGCGCGGACCTCGTCGAGGTACGGGCACAGGTCTTCGCACGCGATGAGCCCAATCGTCGCAGGCAAGTCGGGCGTGGCGCTCTCCTCCCGCACCCGGCGGAGCAACCGCTCCAGGTCCTCCGCGTACGCGGCGGTCATGGTGGCGTCGAGCGCGTCCGACTCGCCTTGCATCCACACGAACCCGGCCCAGCGCCACGCCACCCCGCTCGCGTCGAGCGTCGCAGAAGCGTCCCGCATCGACGCCACCAGCGTCGTCCAGCCATCCCCCTGGCCCGGCTCGCTGGCGGTCTCGCCCGGGTACCAGTAGCTGTACAGGTTCGTCCCGCCGACCGCGTGCTTTACGAACGCCACGTGGCGCCCAGCGTCCGCGAGCGCGTGCCCGAGCGCCACCTCGGGCCCCGTGTACGCGGCGCCGCCATAGCTGGCCGGCGCCAGCGCCCGGAACTCCCCCCAGCCGGACCAGTACAGCTGGACCTGGTCGTCCCCTTCCCGCCAGCTCGGCGGGAGCCCGGTGTACACCGAGTAGCCGTCCATGTTGGACTGGCCTGCGAGGATGTACACGTCGAGGACCGGGTCGCCCGCGGCCGAGTCCGCGGTGTCCCCGCTCTCTCCGGTGTCGGGAGGCGAGGTTGAGTCGGTGTCGGGCACGCTGTCCACCGCGCTGTCCCCGCTGTCCGCGGAGCTGTCGAGCGGGCCCACCCCGTCGTCGAGCACACAGGCGCCGTCCTGTTCGTGGGTGAATGCGCCGCACGCGAGCGGTTGGACACAGCCGAGGAGGAGAGCGAGCATAGGGAGGTATAGCCGACGGGTGCGACGATCGTGGGGGACACTCTCGCCCGCCCACATGACATGCCGCGTCCAAAGCCGGCTTGCCATGCGCGCGGCTGCGCGGTACATCCAGGCATGAGGACGTTGGCATGAGCACCTCGACAGCCTCCGGGACGCGCTTCTCGGCCCGCAGCACCCGCGCGAGCGACAGCGACGCGCGCAGCACCTGGTCCCCCGCCGCGTCTCAGGGGGGTCAAGACGATCGCGATCGCGAAGGCCCAGGGTTTGGGTGACCGCGACGGACGAAGGTTGAGAATTTGGGGCGTTGACGATCGTGATCGACCTGACCCCTGGGCCTCGGCGAAAGATCCGCGACGTCGACGTTGATGCCCCGGCGGGTGCCGGCTAAGTCCGGCGGCCACCTGAGCAGATCATGCCTTACGACCAGCTTGAGCCCGCCCTACAGTCGATCGAACGCGACATCGACGGCGTGATGAAGTCCGTCCTCGCGGCGTTGAAAGAGGTCAAGCGCGCGAAGTCGGCCGCTGAGCTCGGCCAGCTTCGAGACTTGCGTCACGCGCTGGACGAAGCCGCCCGGCTCGCGGAGGTCGCTGCGCAAACGGCCGCCACCGCGCGGGAGGGGTGGGACTTCGACGACCAGCAGCACTTCGCGACCGGGGCGTACGCGCAGGAGGTCTTGGCCCGCGCGAAGGCAGACGGCGTGAACGTCTACTACTCCGATGACCGCATCCTCTCGTACCCCGCTATCGTCGCCATTTCGCCGAGCGACCTCTGCGTGCTCGTAGACAAGAAGCGCGACCGCCGCGTGCGGCCCTCGATCTTTGTCCGCACACTGAAGGCGTTGCAAACCCGGCCGCCGCGGTTCAAGGCCGAAGCGTTCCTCGAGGCCCTCGCCCTCGCGTACGACCTGGTCGTCGCCAAGAGCGCCGCGCGCGCGGGTGCAGTGGTGAAGCTCGTCGATGTCTACGCGGTGCTCACGGTGATGCCGGGCGCAGCGCGCGAGTACTCCAAGCAGGAGTTCGCTCGCGACCTCTACCTCCTCGACATGAGTGGGGTCACGGCCACGCGGTCCGGACGGGCCATGTCGTTTGCCGCCAGCGCGCTTACTCGAGGCGCGGGGGTGTTGAACACCGTCACGAAGACGGGCCAAGAGAAGGTCTACGCCGGCGTCCAATTCGCGGTGGCCGAATGATCGACCCGGGAGAGTACGCGAGGTTCCTCGAGACCGCTTACTTGCGCTCGTTCGTGGCCAGCGGCGGCTCCGCCGTGAAGTTCGTGGTGCCGGCCGGGGATGCGCCGGCGCTGGCGTTCAAGGAGGCGCTCCGGGAGGCCGCAACAGCGGCCGAATTCGTCACGGTCCGTGTCGACGCTGCTCAGACCCGAGTTCACCTCGTCGACTCGGTGTTCTTTGACATCGCCCGGCAGGTCGACTGGGACGCCTTGGCGACCCGCACCGTCGTCCGCGCGTTCGATGCCGCTGCGTGGCCGGTGCCTGGCGGCGACGTGAGCGTTGCTGCCGTCGCCAGCTTTCACGGGGTCGACGCCGGCGAGCTCACCCGAGACGTCAACCGGCAGCTGCAACACCTCGTGCAGCGCGACTTTGCGATGGTCCAGGAGTTTCGCACCGCCGCCCTGCGGCTCTGCCAAGCGAAGCTGCAGACAGGCCAAGTCACGGACGCGGAGCGGGACGCGGTGCTGGGCTGGCTGAGAGGCGATCTCAAGCAGATCTCCCTGCTCCGGTCCGCCGCGATCTTCCGAAAAATCGGGCGACACAACGCCCGCCATCTCTTGTTTTCGCTCGCCCACTGGATGTCGGCGAACGGCTATCCGGGGCTATTGGTGGAGCTGGACATCACCCGGCTCGGCTTTTCCCGCAGGCCCCTGCCAGGCGAGCGCCAAGGGTTCTACTACACCAAGGCCACGCTGCTGGACGCGTACGAGCTGCTTCGCCAGCTGGTCGACAACGCCGACGAGCTCGCGCACTGCTGCGTGGTCGTAGTCGCAGCGCCCGAATTCCTGACGGACGAAGCGCGAGGTGTTGGCGCCTACCAGGCGCTGAAGCTCAGGATCCACGACGAGGTACGCGACCGCCGTCGCGACAACCCCTACTCTTCCTTGGTGCGGCTCGGCGCCGCGGTGGTGTCCCCGTGAATTCAACCCAAGTCACGGCCCTTCGCGCCATCGAAGCCTTGCGCGCCGGCGTCCCAAACCGAGACGCGGTGAACGCGCTGGCATCGCTCCAAGTCGCGGTGGACGACAGGTTCGCCGAGCTCTTGGATGCGGCTTCGGCCCCACTCGAGAAGCCGTCCCCCGAGAAGCCGGTCCGCGGGCTGTTGCTCGGCGGTGGCTTCGGCGTCGGCAAAAGCCACGTGTTGGAGGCGCTCGCCCACCGCGCGCTCGACGCTGGCTTCGTCGTCTCGAAGGTCGTGATCTCAAAAGAGACCGCCCTCCACGACCCCGCGAGCGTTTTTCGCGCCGCGATCGACTCCGCGCGCGTCCCTGGCCGCCCAGGCTCAGCGATTGACGAGATCGCGGCTGGCGTGTCCGCCCACTCCGAGGAAGCCGCCGCGCTGCGACGTTGGGTCCACTCGGACGAGCACCCGGTCGACCGGAAGTTCGCGGCTACGCTGTTCCTGTTCGAGCACGCCCGCGGCGACGCGGAGTTCGTCGACCGAATCCTCAGGTTCTGGGCGGGCCACCCGTTGCCGGTGCCCGAGCTGCGGCGCCGCCTGAAGGAGGCCGGAGCTGGGGGCACGTACAAGCTGAGCGCCGGCAAAGAGAGCGGGCTCGCCGTGCAGCGATTCCGGTTCATCTCCCGGCTCATCCGCGCCGCCGGGCACCGGGGTTGGGTGATCCTGCTTGACGAGGTCGAGCTCATCGGCCGGTATTCGCTGTTGCAACGCGCGAAGTCGTACGCCGAGGTGGCGCGTTGGGTCCGCGGGGACCGAGAGGACCCCGCAGCGCCGCTCGCCGCGGTGCTGGCAACTGTCGACGACTTCGAGGCCGCGGTGTTGGTCGGCAAGAACGACACTGAGCTCGTCGGGAAGCGGTTGCGGTCGAAGGGGACCGCCGAGGGGGATCGCCAGGCCACCCTGGCGGAGCTCGGGATGCGGGTGATTGAGCGTGAGCAGCTGCGGTTGCAGGCGCCAGACAGGGCCGCCCTCGACCGCACCTACACCCGCCTCAAGGCGCTGCATGGCACCGCCTACGGCTGGGAGCCCCCGGACGTAGAGGGACTGGAGCGCCTCCCCTCCAACCGGATGCGCCAGTATGTCCGCGCGTGGATCAACGAATGGGACCTTGGTCGGCTCGATCCTCTGTACCAGCCTGACACCACGGCAACGGTCCCGCAGGCCGACTTCAGCGAGGACGTCGAGCTGGAGCGCGGCGCCGATCCGGCCGAGGCCGACCCGGACGACCCGATCTCGACCGACATCGGCGAGACGTGATCGACGAGGTGGTCGCCGCGCTCGAGCGAGCGCCAGGGCGAACCGCCGTCGAGCTCCGCGACGTCCTAAGGGGGGCAGGCATGGTGTCCGTCACCACGGCGGATGTCCTGCGCGTGCTCACCGCTGCGCCGGGGCAATTCCGCGGCGATGGCGCCGACCCGCCGCGCTGGTCACGCGCCTCGGTCACCGACACGTCGGGGCCTCGCTCGGCGCCCCGGATCAACGCCGATGGCCTGTACACGTGGCAGGCCGAGGCCCTCGCGGCGTGGCACCGGCGGGGGCGCAAGGGGGTCGTCGAGGCGGTCACTGGCACCGGGAAGACGCGCCTCGGCGTCGTGGCCGCACTGGAGTCGTTGGACGCGGGGGGCCAGGTCGTCGTCCTCGTCCCGACGCGCGAGCTGCAGCACCAGTGGGGCGGCGTGTTGGCCGGGGTGCTTCGCGGGGGGATCCGAGTTGGGCTCCTCGGCGACCGGGGCGACGGGGACCTGGGGCGCGACGACGTCGTGATCGCCGTGGTGAACTCGGCCCGAGAGTCGCTGCGCCCGCGCCGACCCAACTCCCTCCTGGTGGCCGACGAGTGCCACCGCTACGCGTCGTCGTCCAACCGCCTCGGGCTGAGCCCCGAGTTCCCCCGGCGGCTCGGCCTGACGGCTACGCTCGAGCGCCCCGATGGCGGGCACATCGAGTGGCTGGCGCCCTACTTCGGCCCGACCTGCTTCCGCATGGGCTACGCGCGGGCCGCGCGAGACGGCGTCGTCGCTCGGTTCACCGTGGACCTCCTCCCCGTGCGCTTCTCGCGCGACGAGCGGGAGCTGTACGAGGACCTGACCCAGCGGATGAAGGTCCTACGGGGGATCTTGCTCTCGTCTGGCGCGGTGCGCAACAGCCCGATCGGCGCGTTCCTCCAGGACGTCGCCCGCCTCGCGCGCGCGGAGGGGGACCTCGCGCTCCGGGCCCGCGCCTACCTGTCGTTGGCCCAGCAACGGCGCGAGCTGCTCTCCGAGACGCCGGCCAAGACCGCGGCGCTGGATGGGCTTCACGGGGCGCTGCGCAGCAGCCAGCGGGCGCTCGTGTTTACCCAGACCATCCACGCTGCAGAGCGCGCGTCCGAGCAGGTCCGCGCGCTCGGGCTCACGGCGGAGTCCATTCACTCCGAGCTCTCCCCGACCGCGCGGCGGGCGGTGCTGGCCCGATTCGGTTCGGGTGAGACGCACGTTTGCGCGGCCCCCCAAGTGTTGGACGAGGGCATCGACGTCCCTGCCGCCGATCTCGCGATCGTGCTGGCCGCCAGCCAGAGCCGACGCCAAATGACCCAACGCATGGGGCGCGTGCTGCGACGCAAGCCCGACGGGCGCCTCGCGCGCTTCGTCATCGTCTTTGTCCAAGACACCGTCGAGGATCCCCGCCGCGGCGCGCACGAGGGGTTCCTGGACGAGGTGAGGGGCCAGGACGATCGTGATCGCTAAGGGCCCCCTTTCGGGGTGACCGCGACCTCGCCACACTCGTCGCCCACGTGTCGGTCGGTGAGGCGACGCGCGACCTTCGACGTGTGTTCGACCGCGAGGGGGTCCGCTGGTACGTGTTCGGCGGCCTGCTCTACCACCCGCGCCGCCGCCCAACCCCGCGGGCCCGGGGAGATTCGGCCCCCGCCGAATCTCCAGCGAAAAGGCGCGCCCTGCGCGCGCCTTTTCGCGTCCGGCCCTGGGGGTTTGGGGGGCGCGAGCCCCCCAAAGCTAGGAGCGTGCTCAACGCGGTCCCCCGGGACCGCAGCTCCATTGGCCAATGCCACCTCGTGTACTCCCCGACCGCGACAGGCAACCGAACGTCGCTCTACCACCCGCGCCCCCGACCGAACGCCGCTCAGTCCACGACTTTCGTTACATCCCCCGCTCCCCCTCCGCGAGCCGGGCCCGGGCGTCCGCGGCGATCTGCGCGACCTCCGCCTCGGCCGCGCGTAGCTCGGCGGCCGCCGTGCCCCCCGGGTTCACCACCTCGGCCGCGGCCAAATCTGCCAGCTCGTCCACCGCGGCGTCGAGCTTCTCGAGGACCGAAGCGCGCACCGTGGACGCAACGTTCCCGCGCAACAACAGCGCGCGCACCTGCGCGGCCTCGCCGGCCGCGTCGGCGGAGAACCCCGCTTGGAGGCGGTCCATGATGGCGACCCCAAGGCGGGCCTTCGCCAAGCCGCGGCCCATCCGCGAGGCGGTCACGCCAAAGAGCAACGCAGCGAGCGCGGCGAAGCCGTACCGCACGTCCCCCGAGGAGAAGATGCCGAGCGTCGCGGCGAACACCGCCACCGCCCCCCACTGCACGATGGGCGGCGTGCGCGTGTCCTCGGTGCGGACGGGCAGCCCCCGGCGCTCCAGGCGGCCGCTCATGCGGGTTGCCTCGGCTGGGTCTGCGAACGCGCCGGCGACGAACGGGAGATCGCGTTGCCAAGCTCGGTCGACGGCGACCCGGGGGACCCCAGTCAGCACCGCCAACCGAGCGCGGGAGGCCGGGTCCAACTTTGGCAGGTCCACCAACACGGCAGCGCCCCAACGCTCGCGGGGTTGCCTTGGCGCTGGGACGGCCGCGGGGCTCACTGCGACCGCGGAGGGGGGCCCGGGGATCGCGATGACGGGCGCCGCGGCGGGGTCGGCCGGCGGGTCCACGGTCCGGGCGGCGGGATCCGGTGAGAGGGCGCGCATGATCGCCTCGGCGACGGGCGTTGGCACGGCCGTGACGTGCGCGAGGTCCAACGGGGGCCGGGCCGCGGGGATGCCCGACACGGCCTCGTACAGGATCGCGCCCAGCGCGTAGAGATCGCTGGTGGCGCTCACGGTGCCGGCACCGACCTCGGGGGCCTCGGTAGACGGGGGGTTCAGGTGAACGTCCTCGGGGTAGACCACGCCCAGGAGCCGCGGGTGGCCGTCGAGGTCGAGCCAAACGTCATCCGCGGTGAGCCGGCCGGCGAAGGGGGACCCGACGAGCGCCGGGCCCAGCCAACACAACACGGCGAGCGCCTCGTCGCCCGAGAGGCGGAGCCCACGGAACGAGCGAGCCAGCCGGGGGCGGACCAACACGGGCCGCCGCTCGTGCTCGACTTGGCCGAGCGCCTCGACGCCAACGGGCGGAGCGACCACGCGCGCCGCGAAGCCTTCGCGGGCGCCGGGCCGCATCCATACGTGGTGCTTCAACCCGTGAAGCTCGACGGCGCGGTCGGCGACGGCGTCGTAGGCGAGCACCCGCACCTGCTCGGGGCCCGCGGGGGCGAGGCCCTCCAACCGGTAGCGGTCCACGGTCAGCTCGGCCAATCGACGCCTGAGATCCAGCCAGACAGGTGCTCAGCGTAGCCTTCGGGGTCCACGTCCGGCGTCTCGTCGTGGTCTGCCCCCAACGGGTGCCAAATCACCTTCGGGTCGTTGGCTTGGTCGTACACGAGCTCGGCAGACTTGGGGTTGATGAAGGTGTCGGAGTCCCCGTGCATGATCAGGTACGGGACGTGGACGTTGGCCGCCGCCGCAGCGTTGTCCCACTCACTGTCGACGAACCAGCCCGGCGGCAGGTCGAGGTCGCTCGCGTCGTCCACGATCATGTCGACGTTGGCGAACATGTCCTCGGTGGAGAGCGCCAGCGGAGGGTGGTCGGCCGCGGCGTGCACCGCCGCGCAGCCCCCGAGGGAGAGGCCGTGGTAATAAAGCTCCTCGCTGGGTTTTCCGGTCGCGTCCATCACGTACCCGACGGCGCTGTCGGCGTCGTCCAGGAGCGTGTCGAACGTGGGGTCCCCGCCCGTCTTTCCAAACCCGCGGTAGTCGAAGATGAACACGTTGAGCCCCATCGACCAATAGAATTCGACGCGGCCCCAGTAGTGGTCGATGTTGTCCGCGTTCCCGTGAAAGTACACGAACACCGGGGCGTCCGGGTCGTCCGCGTGGGCCCATGCCCCGTAGTCCGTCCAACCGTCGCTGGTGGTGAACGAGACCTGCTCGACGTTCTCGGCGGGGATCACGTCGCCGCCGAGCGCGTACTCGTCTACGGCGACGCCGTTGAAGAAGAACGAGTCCATGGTCATGCAGCCGACGAGCGAGAGGAGGATCATTGTGCAGCTCCGCTTGCTTCACTGTGTTCGGGGAGCCGACCGATCGCGTAGCCCAGCCCAAGGTTGAACCCAATCGCGCCGACGTTCCCGGGCGCGTAGTAGGTCGGGACGACCGGGAGGTTGGACTTGTAGAACGAGATCCACTTGACCTCGGTGGTGAGTGAGAGCCGGCGGCCGAGCGCCCACTGGTTCCCGACGGCCAACGCAGGGACCACGTGGACGGAGGGGAAGGGTTGGAACATCGCCGTGAGCGCGACGTAGGTCGTCTCGCGGCGGTGCTTGCCCCAGTCCCAGCTCGCGGTGGCGGTGGGCTGCACGAACAAGCGGAAGCCGCCCTCGGCCCCGCCTGGCTCGTTGTCACCGGCGAACGCCAGTAACGTGAGGTCCGCCATCACGCGGGGACGCGCGCCTGCCCAACTCACGAGCTCTCGCGACGCGCCGACGTCTGCGCCGAACAGGTTGTAGAACGCCGCTGCGGACGAGTGCCACGCGACGTGCACGTCAGTCTTGTCATCCACCCCGTAGGTGGCGCCGAGCTGGGTCAGCGGGATGGGGATCGGCGCGCCGTACACCTCGGTGATCGGCCCCCCAAAAGACAGCTCGGGGCGGACCACGCCCTTGCCGACGGGCTTGACACCGTGGACGGTGGAGCACCCGGTGAGGGCGAGCGCGGCCAAGCCGAGCGATAGGACGAGCGGAGTAGAGCGCACAGGCGGGGCTAACATGTGCCCGCTAGCCAACGCCGTACCGCAGGTACAGCTCGTTGCCCCACTGCACCGTGCTGCGCAGCGCCAGCCGCTTCATCGTCGCGGCCGAGAACCCGGGGCCGTCCACGAGGCTCGGCGCGCCGACCCCGCCGAGCACCAGCGGGCACACGGTCACGAACATCTCGTCCACCAGCCCGGCCGCGAGGAACTCGAAGATCAAGGCGCCGCCGGCCTCGATGAGCAGGGTCTCGACCCCGCGCGCCGCCAGCTCGGCCACGACCTTGGCCGGGGTCACCTCCCCGCGCACCACCTCCGCGGGCATCTCCCCCGCGCCCGGGCTGAAGAACAGCGGCTGCACGCGCGGGTCTCGGTAGAACCGCCCGGCCTTCGGGAGGTCGAGCTCCCGGGAGAGGACGACGTTCAGCCATTGCTCGCGGGGCGGAGCGACATCGCAGTCTGGGAACCCGGACGCGCGGAGGTCCGCGATCGCGGCGTAGTCAGGCACCAGCGGGAGGGGCCAGTTCCGGAACGTGCGCCCGCCGACGAGCACGGCGTCTGCCCGGGCGCGCAGCACGCTCATGTACTGGCGATCCGCGGGCGTGCCGATCGCGACGTGGTCGTAGCGCGCCGTGGCGATGCGCCCGTCCAGGCTCATCGCGGTGTTGGTGATGACCCGCACGCTATCGCCCCCCGCCCCGCCGCCCCGCGCTCACGACCGCGCCGGGAGCCCGAACTGCTCGCGGTCCCGCCAACACTCCACGGCCACGTTGCCGACGTTCGGCATGTCGAACGGGGACTTGGTGACCTTCACGCGCACGCGGTCCACCGGGAAGTTGCTGAGCAAGAGCCGCGCGACGTCCTCGGCCAGCGCCTCGATCAGCCGGTACTCCTTCGTCATGACCAGGCCCTGGATCGCGAGGTTGGCCTCGTAGTAGTCCACCAAGTCCTTCGCGCGGTCCGCCCGGGCGGCCTCGCGCCAGTCCGTCTCGGCCTCGAAATCGATCACCACCCGCTGCCGGATGTGCCGCTCGTACTCGTGAAACCCGATCTTGCAGTCGTAGCTGAACCCGATGCCATGGACGCGATCACGCATGCGCCGGGGTAATCCGAAATCGCAGGTCTTGTGCGCGCCCGTGTCAGGCGTGGACAGCGCCCCAGGTCAACAGCGCGGTCAGGCCCACCGCGACGACGTCCTCGCCGAGCGAGAGCAGCGGGTTGCCAGCCCCGAGGGTGGTGGCGGACGAGCCGAGCCGAACGCTGGCCTTGGTCACGTGGGTGACGCCGGCCAGCGCCCCGCTGGTGCACAGCCCGAGCACGCAGGCGAGCAGCGGGCTGGTGTCCGGCCCCTGGAGGAGGGCGGCGCCGGCGACGGTCGCCAGCGCGGGCTTCACGAGCACGTGGAGCGAGTCGAACGCGTGGTCGACCGCGGGGAACTTGTCGGCCACGAGCTCGATCGCGACGGCGAGGCCGAAGGTGCAGAGCGCGAGATCGCTGGCCATCCAGGTGAACGACGGGCCGAGGTCCACCCAGCCGAGGCGGGCGCCGGCCGCGAGCGTCAACGGCGCGACGAACGCGCGCAGGCCGCAGCTGACGGAGAGCAAGAGCCCAAGCGCGACGGCGGTGCCGAGGGTGGCCGGGGAGAGCGACTCGAGGAGCGCCAGCGTGTGCATGCGGTGTTGGACGCGCGACCGGAGCGGGGATTCAACGCACGGAAACGGATTCACGCGGGCGCTCAGCGGCAGAGGGCGACGACCACGACGGCGACGACGAGCACCGGCCAGAACGCGCGCCGCAGCGGTGCCTCTGCCCCGGGGAAGCGCCACGCGAAGGCGGCGAGCAGGACGCCCCACCAAGTCGCCGTGAGCGCACGCCAGTAGAAGCCCACGTGCTCAGCGGCGATCACGGTGCGCGGGTCGGGCTCGCCGAGCAGCCGGGACGCGAGCCGGTGGGCGGCGTACCCGGCGATCGCGCCGACCGCGAAGCCGAGCCAGGGTGCGGTGCGCCTCACGCGCCCTGGGCCTGGGCGTACGCGATGACCCTCGGGCACTCGGGATCCGGGGCGAAACGGTCCCCCGTCACCGCGCCAGACACCGCGTGGCAGCCGCCCCTGCAGATGGGCTGGTACGCGCAGTCTGCGCAGGGCTGGGCGACGACGCCCTGGGCCCAGTCCTCGCCGGGCCGCGCCGGGGCGAAGCTGCAGGGGTTGTCGCGCCCGGAGGTGTCGACGGACACGAGGTCGACGGCGCCGTGGCAGCCGCGGAACCCGAACGCGGTCATCCGCTCGGCGTCCAGGGCGTGCGCGGCCAAGAAGGGCATCGACGCGCAGTCGAGGCGCACGGTCACGCCGGGGAAGCGGTCCATCAGGCGGAGGGCGAGTGGCCAGACGGCGAGCGCCTGATCGGCGGTCAGCTTGCGCTCAGTGTAGTGCTCCAACGCGCGCCCCACCGGCTTCAAGCGCAGCAGCTGGATGTCCGTGGCGCCCGCGCTCACCGCGGCGGCGACGGTGTCCTCGACGGTATCGAACACCCGCCGGTCGAGCACGATGTTCACGCCCACCCGGCGCCCGGCCGCGTAAGCCCGCACCCGCTCGAGCGCGGCCTGGGCGCCGTCGTACCCGCGCGTCGCGACAAAGCCCTCGCCGAGCCCGTCGAGCGAGACGTTCACCTGGTCGAAGCTGCCGAGGTCCACGTCGGGACCGACGCCCGAGGTGGTCACCCCGACGCCGAGCCCAAGGCTACGCGCGTGCGCCGCGATGCGGGCGATCGCCGGGTGCCGCAGCGGCTCCCCTCCCCCCAGGGCCACGCGGAGCACGCCGCGCGCGGCCAAGCT
>CALQBK020000060.1 GCA_943328795.2 Bifidobacterium breve | reverse complement strand
CGCGGGAGGGGGCCAGCGAGCGTCCCGCTTCAAGCGATTTCAGGACGTTGGGGCCCATTTGTTTGCGCAGCGCCCGGGCTGGCCCCCCGCGCCGCTGTGTCCCGGCCTACGGTCGCCCGCACCGGCAGGGCAGAAAGCGGTTGACCGTGCCCGGGGCCTGCACTATAACTCTGACGTGAGCGTGAGAGTCTGATGTCCACCGACCTGCACAGCGTTGCCGCCGCCCCGATGAAGATCGGCGAGCTCGCCGAGCGCACGGGAAAGACCATCCGGACCTTGCACTTTTACGAAGAGCTGGAGCTGCTCGTCCCCGTGTCGCGCACCAAGGGCGGCTTCCGCCTGTACGACGAGCAGGCCCTGGTCCGCATCGAGTGGATCGGTCGGCTGCAGGACTTGGGGTTCTCGCTGCCGGACATCCGTACGTTCTTGTCCGACCTCCACGCCCAGCCTTCGGGTCCGGCGATGATGAGCGAGCTGCGCGAGTTCTACGCGCAGAAGCTGGAGGCCACGCGGCAGCAGGTCGTCCGGCTCCGGGCGCTCGAGCTCCAGCTCCAGAACTCGCTGATGTACCTCGCCACGTGCCGGGCCTGCGCCCCGGCCACCGAGAAGTCCCGCTGCCACTCCTGCGAGGACGACGAGCACGTGGGCCAGCAGCCCCCGATGATGGTCGCCGCTGTCGCCCCTCACCCCGCACCTTCGGAACAGGTATGAAACTCCCTATCTACCTCGACAATCACGCAACCACGCGCTGCGACCCCGCGGTCGTGGAGGCGATGCTGCCCTACCTGACCGAGACGTTCGGAAACGCCGGCTCACGCAACCACGCGTTCGGTTGGGCCGCCCAGGCGGGCGTGGACCAGGCGCGCGAGCAGCTCGCTGACTTGATCGGCGCGGATCCGAAGGAGATCGTCTACACCTCGGGCGCGACCGAGTCCGACAACCTCGCGATCATGGGGGTCGCCCGCTTCTACAAGGAGAAGGGCCGCCACATCATCACGACCAACATCGAGCACAAGGCCGTGCTCGACGCGTGCCATGCCCTCGAGAAGGAGGGGTTCGAGATCACGTACCTGCCGGTGGACACCCTGGGGCTGGTGACGGCTGAGCAGGTCTCCGCCGCGATCCGCGAGGACACCATCCTCGTGAGCGTCATGCACTCGAACAACGAGATCGGGGCCATCCAAGACATCGCGGCGATCGGCGCCGCGTGCCACGACAAGGGCGTGATCTTCCACTCGGACGCGGTGCAGTCGCTCGGCAAGGTGCCGTTTGACGTCGCGGCCTTGAACGTCGACCTGGTGAGCATCTCCGCCCACAAGATGTACGGCCCCAAGGGCATCGGCGCGCTGTACGTGCGTCGCGGCCGCCCCCGCATCCGGCTCGAGCCGATGATCTTCGGCGGCGGTCAAGAGCGTGGGATCCGCTCTGGTACGCACGCCGTCCACCAGATCGTCGGGCTCGGCAAGGCCGCGGAGCTCGCGAAGGCGGCGTTCACGAACGGCGAGATCGAGCGCGTCACGGGCCTCCGCGACCGGCTCTGGTCGAAGCTGCAGGCGATCGACGAGGTCTACCTGAACGGCCCGGTGCCGGGTCCTCAGCGGCTCCCGAACAACCTCAACGTGAGCCTCGCGTACTGCGAAGGCGAAGCGATGATGATGGCGATCAAGGACCTGGCCGTCTCGTCCGGGTCCGCGTGCACCAGCGCGAGCCTCGAGCCAAGCTACGTGCTCCGCGCCCTCGGCGTCGAAGTCGAGCTGGCCCACACGTCGATCCGCTTCGGCATCGGCCGGTTCAACACCACTGAGGAGATCGACTACGCCGCCGACCTCGTGGCGTCGAAGGTCGGCTGGCTCCGCGACATGAGCCCCCTCTACGAGCTGGTCAAGGAAGGGGTCGACCTGAAGTCGATCTCCTGGACCGCTCACTAACGAACCCGCTTTCACTTCCAGGAGAACAGGACCATGGCTTACTCTGACAAGGTCGTCGACCACTACGAGAACCCCCGCAACGTCGGCACGCTCGACAAGAACGCCGAGGACGTCGGCACGGGCCTCGTCGGCGCCCCCGCGTGCGGGGACGTCATGAAGCTCCAGCTCCGGATCTCGGACGATGGCATCATCGAGGACGCCAAGTTCAAGACCTTCGGCTGTGGCTCTGCCATCGCGTCGAGCTCGCTCGTCACCGAGATGGTGAAGGGCAAGAGCATCGAGTACGCGCAGGGCATCAGCAACAGCACGATCGCCGAGGAGCTGAACCTGCCCCCGGTCAAGATCCACTGCTCCGTGCTCGCCGAGGACGCCATCAAGGCCGCGATCGCCGACTACCAGAAGAAGCGTGCGAGCCGCCTCGCCGCGGCCGACGCATCCCCCAAGGCCTGAGGTCACGATGGCAATCCAACTCACCGAGCGTGCGGTCACCCGCATCAACGAGCTGAAGGTGAAACGGCAGACGCCGGATCACTTCTTCCGCATCGGCGTGCGCGGGGGCGGCTGCTCTGGGCTGTCGTACTTCGTCGACTTCGCCGAGCAGGCCGACCCGAAGGACAAGCAGTTCCAGTTCGGGGAAGAGCAGAAGGTCACCGTGCTCATCGACCGAAAGTCGTACCTGTTCCTCAACGGCACCGAGGTCGACTGGAAGTCGGAGCTGATGAAGACCGGCTTTGAGTTCAAGAACCCGATCGCCGGGAAGAGCTGCTCGTGCGGGGAGAGCTTCTCGGTGTGAGCCCCACTCCCTGCCGGGTGTGCAACGAGCCCGCCCTGGTCGTGTGCGTTGGGTGTGGCGCGATCCAAGTGCCGCCCCCGAAGGTCGACCCGTTCGTGGTGTTCGGGGTTCGGCGCGCGTACCACGTCGACAAGCAGGACCTGGAGGCCCGCTACCGGGACCTCGCGCGCAAGATCCACCCCGATCGCCACGGCGCGAAGTCTGCCGCGGAGCGTATGCTCGCGCTGAACTGGACCGCCACCATCAACTCCTGCAGGAAGTCCCTGCTGAATGACACCATGCGCGCGTGGTACTTGGCCACGGGCTCGGTCAACCCGCCGGAGCGCGGGTTGAAGTTGGACCCGGCGTTCCTCGCGGAGGTGTTCGAGTGGCGCGAGGAGGAGGAGGAGCAGCCCGGCTCCTTCGCGCTGCACGCTGCGGCGCGGGCGGTGGAGATCCGGGCGGAGATCGAGGCGATCTTCACGCGTTGGGAGGCCGGCGAAGGCGACCTCACGGCGATGGAGGACGCGCTCTCTCGGCTCAAGTACGTGAGCTGATACCCAAAAAGCCAGGTCGCGGAGGGCCACCCGCGGCGCGCCCTCGGGTTAGCGCGTGCCCGTGGCGCAACCTCTCGAACAACTGCTGAAGTCGAGGCTTGGGTTTGGGTCTTTTCGGCCGGGGCAAGCGGAGATTGTAGAGCACGTAGTCGAGACGGGTGACGCGCTCGTGGTGATGCCCACCGGCGCGGGAAAGTCGCTCTGCTACCAGCTCCCCGCGGTCGCGTTGACCACGCGCTCGCAAGGCGGCGTCGCGGTGGTGGTGTCACCGCTGATCGCGCTGATGAAGGACCAGGTCGAGGGGTTGGTCCGGCGGGGGGTGCGTGCGACGCTGATCAACTCGACGCTCACGGTCGAGGCGCGCCGAGCCCGCCTTCGCGAGGTGCAAGAGGGGGAGTGGGAGATCGTGTTCGTCGCGCCGGAGCGGTTCACGCCGGCGTTCGTGGACCGGCTGCGGCTCGCGAAGGTGGCCCTGCTCGCGCTCGACGAGGCGCACTGCCTGTCGCAGTGGGGGCACGACTTCCGGCCGGACTACCTGCGGCTCGGGCAGGTCCGCGAGGACTTGGGGTGCCCGCGCACGGTGGCCCTCACGGCCACGGCGACGCCCGAGGTGCAAGAGGACATCCTGCGTGCGCTCCGAATCCCGGGCGCGCGCCGGTTCGTCACCGGGTTCGACCGCCCGAACTTGCGGTTGGAGGTCGTGTCGGTGAGCGGCCCGCGGGAGAAGGACAGCGTGCTGGCTTCGCTCGTGGGCTCGGGGTCGACGCTCGTGTACGCGGCGACGCGCAAGAACGTGGAGCGGGCGACGGATGCGCTGAAGACCGCGCTCGGGTCCAAGCGGGTGGCGATGTACCACGCAGGTTTGGAGATGGACGAGCGCAGCCGCGTGCAGGACGCGTTCATGTCCGGAGACGCGCCCGTGGTCGTCGCGACCAACGCGTTCGGCATGGGCGTCGACAAGTCGAACGTGCGGACGATCGTGCACTACGATCTACCGGGGACCATCGAGGCGTACTACCAGGAGATCGGGCGCGCGGGGCGCGACGGGGAGCGGTCCCGGGTCGTGCTGCTGTACCGGGAGGAGGATCGGCGCACGCAGGAGTTCTTCGTGAACCTGGCGCACCCTCCGGCCGACTGGGTGCAGCGGATCTGGGCCCGGCTGAACGCGGCCGGGCAGACGGCCGTGTTCATCACGCTCGAGGAGCTCTCGGCGGTGCTGCCCGACGACGCCGGTGGGGAGCGCGCCGCGGGGAGCTGCGTCTACGTGCTGCAGCGCGAAGGGTACGTGCGGCGCATCGCCCCGACAGAGCGCGCCGGGCACGTGCAGCTCACCGGCAAGGTGGCGACGCTCCGCGGCACGGACGACAACCACCGCAAGCACGTGTTCGACTGGTTGAAGTCGCGCAGCGAGGCCGCCGAGGTGTTCGGCGTGTGGCCGGACCGGATCGCAGAGGAGCTGGACCTCTCGCGGGAGCAGGTCACGCTCGCGTTGCGGGGGCTCGAGCAGCGCGGGCTCCTGACGTACACCGCGCCCGAGCGAGCAGGCGGCGTCGAGCTCTTGCGCCCGGGCGAGGCGCTCGCGCTCGACGAAAAGAAGATGAAGGCGCGCCGCGGCCGGGAGATGACGAAGCTCCAGAAGATGGTGGACTACGGCCACGCGGGCTGTCGCCGGCGGTACCTGCTGGAGTACTTCGGGGACAAGCCGCCGTGGGAGCGGTGCGGCGACTGCGATGGCTGCCGCGAGGGCCGCAAGATGGCGACGGGGCCGCAGCCCTTGGCCGCGGACGAGGAGACCGTGGTGCGCAAGGTGCTGTCGTGTGTCGCGCGAATGGCGGCGCGCCCGGGGCACGCGGACGGGTTCAAGCCCGACCTGGTCGCGAAGGTGCTCATCGGCAGCCAGGACCCGGCGGTCACCGCCTTTGGCTTCGAGCGCCTGTCGACGTTCGGGATCCTCGGCCAGTTCACGCAGCGGGAGGTGGAGAGCGTGCTCGGGGAGCTCGAGCGGGCCGGCGCGACCGAGCGCACGCTGCTCACGCGGCCGGTGAAGGGCGTAGAGCGCACGTTCGCCGTGATCCGGCTGACGCCCTTGGGGGTCGAAGTGATGGCGCAGAAGGCCGCCGACTTCCGGATGAACTTCCCGCTCGGGCAAAAGACAGTTCGGAACCGGCCGGAGGTGCGCGCCCCGGTCGGGGTCCGGCGCGACCTGTTGGTGCACCTGAAGGAGGTGCGCGGCGAGCTGGCGCGCGCGGCCGATGTCCCGGCGTACGTCGTGGCGGCGGACCGCACGCTGGCCGACATGGTGGAGAAGCGCCCAGTCACGCGCGCGTCGATGATGGCGGTGCACGGGATGGGGGAGCGCCAGTTCGCGAAGTACGGCGCGAGCTTCCTGGACGCGTTGCGGTCCTGGGCGGACGGCGCGTAATCCCAATGCCGCGAAGTGCGTTACGCACCTGCGCAAAAGCATTGACGTGTCAATACTTTCGGGCGAAGCGACCATTTGCTCTCCGCTGTCAGAAAAAAATGACAATTTCCTGTGGCGAAAGCGCGGGAGATCGGCTTCACTTAAACACACATGCAAGGCCGCTTCTCGGCCGCACCCGCCGGGGTGCGGGGCCGCGAGAGGCGCCGGGGTGCGTAAAAAAGGTTCCACCCGGGTTCCAATCGCTGGCCGGGATTGGTATGGTCGTCGGCGTCATCCTCGATCGACCCCTTTCCTTGGCCGGTGAACCTGTTGTTCCTGCTGACCCTCTTCTCGCTCTTCGCCTCCGCTGCGGAGTTCGGACCCTCCCTCGAGGGGGAGGTGGTGCCGATCGAGGCCGACGGCGCTGAGCAGGGCGAGGGTTCGGACACGGGCGCGGTGGGCTGTTCGGACCAGTACTTGGAGTCCGGCGTCCAGCTCCCGGACCTGCCGCTGTTCTTCACCCGCGGCAACGCGGAGTCCGAGTATGGCAGCGCCGAGATGATCGACGCGATCGTCGCGGCTACCCGCCACATGCGCTGGCTCATGCCCGAGGCCTCCCCGGTCACCATCGGGGACATCTCGCACGAGCGGGGTGGCTTCCAGTCCGGGCACGTCAGCCACCGCGGTGGCGTCGATGCCGACATCGGGATCTACTCCACCGGCGCGAAGCAGAACCCGCGCGGCTTCGACACGCTCTCGTCGAACTTCGACGTCGTCGCGAACTGGGCGCTGATCTCCGCGTTCCTGGACACGGGCAACGTCGACTTCATCCTGCTGGACCGCGCGCACATCGCCCGGCTCCGCGGGTACACGACGAAGGCGGGGCTGCTCACCGAGGCAGAGGCGGAGGAGATCTTCCCGTCCGAGCCGCACCCCTGGGACCGCACGGGCATCGTCCGCCACGCGCCGAACCACGACAACCACATGCACGTCCGGGTCCTGTGCTCGGATGGCTCGCACGCCGGGCGCTGACGTTCGGGCGGGGGGGCGCGCATGATCGCGTTGCTCGCCTCGTGGTTGTTTACGCGCGCGGAGGCCGGTGTGGACTGGCTTGTCGTCGTCGCGCAGCCGGATGCCCGGCACGCGGGCTCGGGCTCCGTCGTGCTCGCGTACCAAGGGGACGGCAGCATGGACATCGCGGGGTTCGACCTCGTCGGGCCGGCCCGGTGGGCGGGCGCGCCGCCGACAGGGACGACGCTGAAGGCGAGCGGCCGGGTGAGCGTCGACCTCGTGTGGACCGAGCCTGGCGTCGTCCCCGTGCAGGTGATCGTGCGGACGAAGGTGGGGAACCTGGTCGTTCGACCCGAGAAGGCGATGGGGAAGCAGACGGCGGTGGTCGCCGAGCTCGGGGCGGCGCCAGCGCCCGCGGGGTCGACGGTCACGGCGCCTGAGCCGGCGCTGTCGGGGGTGCCGGTGGTCGTAGGTGGCATGGCGGAGGCGGCCGTCCACGAGGAGGTGAACCGGCACAAGGTCGAGCTCGCCGCCTGCTACGGGCCGGACCTCGCGAAGGATCCGCTGCTGGCCGGCATCGTGAGCACACGGTTCAGCATCGGTGCAGACGGGAAGGTCACGTCGTCTGCGATCAAGACCACGTCGTTCCCGCACGGGAGCGTCGAGTCGTGCGTGGCGTCCACGTTCGCGACGATGCAGTTCCCCGTGCCCCAGGGCGGCGGCAACGTGGTTGTGACGTACCCGCTGATGTTCAACCCGGGGTAGCTAGGGTGCCTCGTCCGCCTTCACCTTCTCCTGCGCCTTCTTCATCATCTCCTCCATCGTCATCGCGCGGGGCTCACCCGTCGGCGCAGCGCCGGGCGCCGCGCCGGGGTCCGCCCCGCTCGCCGCCGGGTCGGCCGCGGGCGCGTTGGCGGCGTCCTGCGCCTTCTTCATCATCTCCTCCATCGTCATCACCCGCGGGGCGGCGTCCACGGCCTCGGCGGGGGCCTCCACCGGGGCCTCGACCACCACGCGCCCCTCCCACGGGAACGCGACCCACAGCTCGCCGCCGTCCCGCCAGTGCAGCGGCGCCAGCGAGAGGCTCGGCACGTACATGAGCACCACCAGCGCGCCGCAGATGAGCCCGAGCGTCGGCATGACCGCCTTCGCGACCTCGACGAACGGCTGCCGGAACACCGCCGCCGCCACGAACAGGTTGGTCGCGACCGGCGGCGCCAGGTAGCCGATCTCCATGTTCACGACGAACACGATGCCAAAGTGGATCGGGTCGATCCCGTAGTGCTGGATCGCCACCGGGGCCAGGATCGGCGCGAACACCAGCGTGGCGGAGATGCTGTCCATCAGCGCGCCGAGCACGATGAGGATCAGGTTGGTGAGCAGCATGAACTGCCACGCGGAGAGGTCGGCGGTCTCGACCCAGTGCCGGATGACGCCGGGCGCGTCGACCTCTGCGAGGAAGTCGTTGAGCCCGAACGCGAGCACGATGATGAGGATCAGCGAGCCGATCAGCGTCGTGGCTTCGACCAGCAAGCCAGGGAGCTGCGTCCACTTCACGTCCCCGTGGATCCCGCAGGCAACGACCACGCTCGCCGCGAACGCCATCGCGCCCGCCTCGGTCGGCGTGAACACGCCGCCGTAGATGCCGCCGAGCACGATGAACGGCAACGTGAGCGCCCACGCGGCGCCCTTGAACGTCTCCCAGAGGCGGACTGCGCTGAACGGCTCCTTGCTGCCCGGGACCGAGAGGCCGACCCAGATCGCGTAGATCGCGAGCAGCCCCGCGATGAACAGCGCGGGCACGAGCCCGGCGAAGAACAAGTCAGCGGGGTCCACCGCCGCCGAGCCCTGCACGCTGATCGCGTAGATCAGCATGGAGATCGCCGGCGGGATCATGCACCCCAGGCTGCCGGCCGACGTGATGAGCCCGATCGAGAAGCGCTTCGGGTAGCCCGACTCCAACAGCGCGGGGAACATCACCGAGCCGACCGCGACCAGCGTGACGGGTGAGCTGCCCGAGATCGCCGCGAACACGATGCACGCGACGATGCTGGCGACGGCGAGCCCGCCGGGCATCCACCCGACGAGCGCCCGCGCGAGGTCCGTCAGCCGCTTGGCGATGCCGCCCTTCGTCATTATCGCGCCGGCCGCGATGAAGAACGGGATCGACAGGAACACGTTCTTCGACGTGAGCCCCTCCATCTTCGTGACGATGCGGTCGAGCTGCAGGAGCTCGTCGGTGTGCTCGGTGAACAGCGTGAAGCACAGGGCCGTCGCGACGCCGACGATGACGAACAGGCGGGAGCCCAGCAGGACCAGCGCGACGATCGCCGCGAGCAAGATGACCGTGTTCATTCTGCACCTTGCCCAGAGATGCCGAGCTGCTTCAGCGTGTCGTCGCCGCCGATCTCCACCTCGCCGCGCCACGTGCGGATGCCCTCGAGCGTGAAGCGGAACGTGAGCGCGAGCGCGCCGTAGGGGATCGCCAGCGCAGCGAACCACTTCGGGATGGCCGTGCCGGAGAGCGTGCCGCCAGCGTGCGCGGTGGCCTGCCAGAGCTCGACGTGCTGCGTCGTCGAGCGGTAGCCGAGCACCAGGATGAGCAGGCAGAACGCGGCGGTCACGAAGTGGCCGACGGCTACGACCTTGTGCACGATGCTCGCGGGCCACAGCTTCGCGCCGACGTCGAGCGCCAGGTGCCGCCCGTCGTGCGCGGCGAGCGACGCGCCGATGAGCCCGAGCCACAGCGTGAGCGCGAGCGCGAGCGTCTGCGACCAGACCAGGCCGTTGGGCAACGCGCGGACGAAGCCGAACTGCACGAGGCCGAAGGTGACGCCGATGCCGACGCCCTTGCCGAGGCTCGCGGGGGAGGTGTCCCCGCGCGTGCGCACGGCGAACACGCCCAGAATAGACGCCACGAAACCGGTGAACAGCGGGTTCGCGAGCAGCGAGTCGGTGCGCGTGCTGACGCGGTGAAACACGTCGAGGAACACGACGCTGCCCATCAGCGCGAGCATCGTGGCGACGGTCGCCCGCTCCGCGCGGAACAGGAGCTCGTCAAACCGGGTGAGGAGGGACCACATCGGCGCGTTCTACCACCCCAACCCCGAGCGCGTCTCGCTCCCAGCGGGTTTTTGCCGGCATCGGCGGTTGTCTTACGCCCCGCGCTACCGCTGGAAGCGGCCCATCAGCGAGCCGCTGGCCAGCACATGGTCCTCCATGGCCGTGTCCACGGCCTCGCGCGTGGCGCCGGCCTCGAGCGCGAGCGTGGTGTCCAGCGCGTAGACGCGGAAGTAGTACCGGTGCGAGCCCTTCCCCACCGGGGGGCAAGGCCCACCCCAGCTCGCGTTGCCGAAGCTGTTGAGGCCCTGCTTGAGCGTCTTGTCGTCGGCGTGGATGTCCCGCGTGATGCCAAGCTGGGCCGGCGGGATGTTGAAGGCCACCCAGTGCACGAACGTGCCGCCCGGCGCATCCGGGTCGTCCACGATCAGCGTGACGCTCTGCGTGCCCGCGGGCGCCTGCCACACGACCTGGGGCGACACCCCGTTCCCGTCCGCGGCGAGGCAGGTGTACTCCGCCGGGATGTTCGCGCCCTGCACGACGGCAGGCAGGCGGACCGGGAGCGAGGCGGCGAGGGCCGAGGCGATCAGCAGGAGCGAGGTGAGCATTCGGGTAGGGTAACGCCGTTGACGCCACGGCGGCCGGCCCCTGGGCGGTGGTCCCACTGGCTCGGAGTGTACACTGCACAGGATGCTCCTGCTCCTCCTCCTCGCCTGCACGGCTACGGTGCCGCTCGTCGAGTCCGACTCGGTCGCCGATCTGGACCTCGACGCCGACGGTTGGACCGAACAGGCCGGCGACTGCAACGACAATGACCCCGCGCTGAACCCCGGCGCGACCGAGGTCTGCAACGGCATCGACGACGACTGCGACGGGCTCTCAGACGAAGAGGACGACGGGCTCGTCGCGCTCACCTGGTATCGCGACGCGGACGGGGACAGCTACGGGGCGGACGCCCTGGCCCAGGTCTCCTGCGAAGCTGCCGGCGGCTACGTGGGCGTTGGTGGAGACTGTGACGACGCCAACGTCGCCGCGAATCCGGCCGCCACCGAGGTCTGCGATGATGCCGACAACGACTGTGATGGGCTCGTAGACGGCTCGGACCCCGACGTCCAGGGCGCGAGCGTCTGGTACTACGACGGGGACGGGGACGGGCACGGGGACCCCTCCGATACCGACCTCGGCTGCCACCAGCCCGAGGGCTACGTCGCAGTCGGTGATGACTGCGACGACACCGACCCCACCAACGCGTGCGACGCCTTGCTACGGTCGTGCACCGACATCCTCGAGTCGGGCGCCTCGACCGGCGATGGCAACTACGCGATCGACCCCGACGGCACCGGTGGGTTCGAGGTCTACTGCGACATGACCTCGTACGGGGGCGGGTGGACGCTCATCGCCCAGGGGGGGACCCTCTCCTGCCACGACATGAGCCCGGGCGGGACGATGCGGGACGACTCCTCGTGCACGTACCTGGAGTTCCCGCTGGTGCAGGCGCTGGCCGGCGCGGCTTCCGAGGTGATGCTCCGAGTCGGGTCGAGCTCGGATGCGTTTGGCGACTGGACGAAGACCACCCGCAGCACGAACGATCTCGCCGTGGAGGCGCTGCTCACCGCGACGGGGACCTGGCACAACGGTGCGGCCTGGGACGGCTGGGGCTGGTCTTACACCTGCTCCCCCGACTGGGCGGACGGGTGGCCCGACATGTACCAGTCCTGCGGGATCTGCACGAACACGCACTGGCTCGCGCACGACTATGCGCACAGCGACAACGCCTGTGAGTCCACCACGACCCGGATCTCGTCGACCTGGCTGCGCTGACGTCCCGTCTCAGGGGCCGCCCGCGCACACTTTGGGCTAAGCGGGCCCTAAGCGACCGTGATCTCGCCGCAGCGGTACACGTCCTGGATCGCGTGCAAGAGCTCGATGCCCTGCGCCCGCGGCTTTTGGAACGCCTTGCGCCCCGAGATGAGCCCCATGCCGCCGCCGCGCTTGTTGATCACGGCCGTGCGGACGGCATCCGCGAGGTCGTTCGTGCCGCTCGCGCCGCCCGAGTTGATCAGGCCAGCCTTGCCCATGTACCCGTTCGCGACCTGGTACCGCACCAGGTCCACCGGGTGATCGGTGGAGAGGTCGGTGTACATCCGCTTGTCCACCTTGCCGTAGCTGGACCCCGAGAAGTTCAGCGCGTTGAAGCCGCCGTTGTTCTCCGGGAGCTTCTGCTTGACGATGTCGGCCTGGATGGTCGCGCCGAGGTGGTTTGCCTGGCCCGTGAGGTCAGCCGCCGCGTGGTAGTCGACACCGTCCTTCTTGAAGCTGTTGTTCCGCAGGTAGCACCAGAGCACCGTCGCGAGCCCGAGCTCGTGCGCGGCCTGGAACACCTGGGAGATCTCGACGATCTGGCGGCCGGACTCGTTGGACCCGAAGTAGATGGTCGCGCCGATGGCGACTGCGCCCATGTCGCGCGCCTGCTTGGCCGACGCGAACAGGATCTGGTCGAACTTGTTCGGGTAGGTCATCAGCTCGTTGTGGTTGACCTTCACGATGAACGGGATGCGGTGGGCGTAGCGCCGGGAGCACTGCCCGAGCACGCCGAGGGTCGAGGCCACCGCGTTGCAGCCGCCTTCGATCGCGAGCTCCACGATGTTCTTGGGGTCGAAGTAGTCCGGGTTCTTCGCGAAGCTCGCGCCCGCGGAGTGCTCGATGCCCTGGTCGACCGGCAGGATGCTGACGTACCCCGTCCCGCCGAGCCGGCCGTGGTCGAACACGCGCTGGATGCTGCCCAGGACGCTGGGCGTGCGGTCGGAGTCAAGCCAGACGCGCTCGACGAAGTCGGGCCCAGGGAGGGCGAGCCGGGACTTGGGGATGCCAGTGCAGACGTGGCCGAGCAAGGAAGGGCCGTCGTTGCCGAGCAGCTCCTGGATGGTGTCAAAGCTCATCGAGACTCCGGGGTGGGCGGGCTTTTAACACACCCGGCCCGCGGGTGGGGTCAGCAGACGCGCAGGTGGGCGGGGAGGCGGACGCCCCGCGCCATCGACCACGTCCTCCGGTCGGAGTCGGGCGTCAGCACGGCGATCCAACCCGAGACGGGCTGCTCGGGGTCGTCGTACAGCCCGCGGACGGACAGGTGGGCGGCACCGGCGGGGAGCCCGAGCGGCCGGACGGTGCCCCTGCCCCGGAGGACGAGCGTCCCCAGGTTCGCCCAGGTCTCGTCCGAGAGGTCGCCGAACTGGCCGACGGTAGTGGACAAGGTCTCGAGCCGGAGCCCGAAGTTCGACCACGCCATGCCGGAGACCTGCAGGTGACGGAGCGCGGGCGCGAAGCCAAGCTGTACCAGGAGGAAGCCCCGGGGGCTCGTGACGGAGAGCCGCTCCACGCAGGGGAGGTCGCCGAGCTTGACCTCGCAGCGCCTGTCCCGGGGAGAATCCCCGAGCATGAGCTGGAGCGCACGGAGGTCGAGGTGATCCAGTGGTGGCAGCGAGCGGGCGGCTGGCCAACCTCGGAGCGAGAGGCGCTGGAGCTTCGGCAGGTAGGAGAGCGCGACCACGTCGTCGTCCGCCAGCAGGTCGGAGCGCTCAAGCCGCAGGGTGTGGAGCGCAGCGTGCGTGCCCGGCGCGACGGATCCCGAGAACCGAGCGAGGTTGGGGACCTCCGCGAGGTCCGGCAGCCACGAGGGCTGCAACGGCGCGAGCAGCTGCAGGCTGGTGAGCCCCGGCGCCGATGCGAGCACGCCGGGGCCCAGCGGCGAGACGCCCTCGGGCGCCATGGTCGCAAGGTCCAGCAGCTCGAGCGTGCGCGGCAAGACGCGCACCGGCGGACAGCCATGCAGCTGCAGCCTCGTGAGCGGCAGCTCCGCCAGCGCCTCTTGGCCGCGGATCTCGGATGCGTCGCGGATCACGAGGTCCCGGAGGTTCGGGAACGCGAGGAGCGGCCCCAGGTCGACGCGGTCCTGGGAACCGTCGATCTGCAAGCTGGTCACCGCGCGGCGAAGCACGTCGTACTTGGGCCCGCAGCGCGCGAGCATGGCCTGTCGCGCGTGCCGCTCGAACCGGGCCGCCGGCGCCGAGCTGTAGCCGCGGCCCTTCGCGACCAGGTGGCCCTCGGGCACGACGAAGTCGAACACCGCTTCGACGTCCGGCTCGGGCCGCCGGTAGGCCGTCGGGGGCATCGCCTTGTCGATCTCGCCGTGCTCCACGAGCGCGTCGACCCCGACGTCGATCGCGTCGAAGTCCGCGCTCTCGACCAGCGCTCGCCCCGACGCAGGGTGCGGTGCCGGCGGGCGAACGGCCTTCGGCGTGCGTTCGAGGGCGTCCATGTCCACCTGCATCGAGGTCGGCGAGCGGTCCCGGATGTGCGCCGGGAGCTGGTGGGCGTTGAGCCCGGAGCCGGCGATCGCCACCGCGGTGAGCTCTTTGAGCCCGTCCAGCGACGAGGCGCTGGTCAAGCCCCCGACGCCACGCAGGTCGATGACCGCGACGCTCGGGTGGTTCGCCAGCGCGTCGAGGCTCTGCAGGCGCCGGCAGTAGTACAGCCCGAGCACCCGCAGGCCCGCGACCCGGTCCACGCCGACGAGCGACTGAAGGCCCCCGAACCGCACGTAGAGCCGGCGGATGTGCGTCGGCATCCCGCCGAGGTCGGGAAAGCCCGGCCGCTCGAACCTCAGGGTGTCCAGCGTCGGCACGCCCGACAAGTCCGGCGGGCGATCGGAGTCGTCGACCTCCAGGTCGCGGAGGTTCGGCAGCCCGGCGAGCAACCTCGCCGTCTGCTCCGCGTCGACGCCGTGCCCGATGCGGACCTCCGTCGCCAGGCAGCGAAACCCCTCCAGGTCCACGTTGCGCGCGTACGAGATCTCGAATCGCCGCAACCCGGCCATCGCCGACAGGTCGCCGACCCGCCCGGTGACCGAGTCGAGCCGCAGCGAGCGCAGCCCGAGCGGCCCCAGGGACTCTGCGGGCGCGTCCAGGGTGGACGCGGAGAGCCACAAGCGCCGCAGGCGCGTGAGCGCCGCGAGCGCCCCGAACCCTCTCGCGTCCGTGTTCGAGATCACAAGCTCTTCCAGCGGCAGCGGGACCAGCCACCCGACGTCGTCCTCCTGCGCTGCGGGGGTGGGGTACCGCAGCAGCACACGCTGGACCTCGCGCCGGAGCGCTGCCGCGCCCGTGCCTTCGGGGGCCGCCGCCACCACGCGCAGCGCAGCGAGCTCCCGCCACGCCCGGGCGGGCAGTCGCCGGTCCAGCACCCCGCCCGGGTGGACCACCTGCCACCCG
The DNA here is from genome assembly GCA_943328795.2 of Bifidobacterium breve. Classification (GTDB taxonomy): domain Bacteria; phylum Myxococcota_A; class UBA796; order UBA796; family SXON01; genus CAIUMM01. The sequence goes on along the minus strand of CALQBK020000060.1, from coordinate 8,037 downwards.
TCGCCGTAGTGCTCCCGCACGTCCAGGGCCATGTCCATGCCTACGACCGAGGTGTTGCCGATCGCTTCGTCGAACGCCGCCGCCGGGCCCTGCAGCATCCGTTGTATTGCTGCCGCGTGATCGGCAGGAGATCGCGCCAGGAGGCCGTTCATGCGCCCCTTGCTATCCGGCTCCGACCGCGTTGTGGGCTACTTCTTCTTGAGTTGGCCCACGTGTTCTTCGAACGCGTCGAGCAAGTCCGGGATGGTCTTGCTGACCGCGTAGCGCTGAATACTGGTCGGGATCTTGCCCGACTCCGCCCACCACTGGTAGCTCACGAGGCTACCGCCCTCCGGCCGGGCCGTGACCTCCCAGCGGCCGAGCATCTTGCGCTCCCAGGTGGCGTCGCTCGCCCACTGCGTGATGCTCGACATGTACGGCGCCGGGTCGATCATCCACCAGCAGCTGTCGATGCGATCGCCGTGGTTCACGTTCTGGACTTGCGCGACCAGCTGGCGCTTGATGTGCACCGAGTCGAACATGAACCCGATGTCGAAGGAGAGGTACATGTGCGAGCCGTCGATGTACTCGCTCTTGTCGTAGCCGAAGCGGTCCGGCACCCAGTCGTCCTGGCTGCCGGCGTCCTTCAGGACGGGCTCCCAGTCGGCGACCGAGTAGGCGCTGTACCGGGTGAAGTTCCCGCCGACCACCTCCATGCCGTCTACGGTCGCGGTGCCCGTCGTGACGCCGTGCCCCGAGTCGTCCGGCACCGGCGCGGGGATGGTTTGGAACACCTTCTGGTCGCAAGCGAGCGCAGGGGCGAGGAGGAGCAAGAGCGCCGAGAGCATGAACCACCTGGAGTGAAGGGGGTTCACCCATTATATCCCGATACGGTGCTGCCCATGTCATTTGATCCCGACGCCCCTGCTCACGCCGATCGACTCTTCGGCTTGCCTTTCACCCCCGAGAACGCCCGCGTGGTGCTGCTCCCCGTGCCCTGGCAGGCCACGACTTCGTACAGGCGCGGGACCCGCGACGGCGCCAAGGCGATCTTCGAAGCCTCGCTGCAGGTGGACCTGCACGACCTGGAGGTCGGGGACGCGTGGAAGGAGGGGTACGCGATGCTCCCCGAGGACGACCTCGTGCGCGTGTGGGACGAGGCCGCGGAGGGAGACGCGCTCGCGGTGATCGCGGCGGCGACGGACGGGGACTTGGACGCGGAGGACGTGGTGATCCAGGGCGCGCTGCACCGCGTGAACGCGCTGTCGGAGCAGCTCAACGACTACGTCTACCGGGAGGTGTCCCGGCTGCTGGACGCAGGCCAGCTCCCGGGCGTGATCGGCGGGGACCACTCGGTCCCCTTCGGCGCGATCGCCGCGGCCGCCGAGCGCCACCCTGGGCTCGGGGTCCTGCACATCGACGCGCACGCGGACATGCGGGACGCGTACGAGGGCTTCACCTGGTCGCACGCCAGCATCTTGCGCAACGTGCTGACCCGGATCGAGGGCATCGGCGCCGTCGCGCAGGTCGGGCTGCGGGACGTCGGGGCCCGGGAGGCCGAGTTCGCCGACAGCGAGGAGCGGGTGCACTGGTTCACGGACCCCGCGCTGCAACGCTCGCTCGCCGAGGGCGCGTCGTGGCTCTCCCTGGTTCGCAGCATCGTGGCGGTGCTGCCCGAGCGGATCTGGATCACGCTCGACATCGATGGGCTCGAGCCGGCGCTCTGCCCAGGCACGGGCACCCCGGTGCCCGGCGGGCTCACCTGGGGCCAGGTCTGCATCCTCTTGGCCGAGGTCTCCGCGCAGCGGAAGATCGTGGGGTTCGACCTCAACGAGGTCGGGCCAGGCGAGTGGGACGGGAACGTCGGCGCCCGGCTGCTCTACAAGCTCTGCGGGCACGCCGTCCGCTCGCACGCCCCTCCCCGATCCGAGTGAGGCAGATCGGGAAGGACCTTCCCGATCCGAGTGAGGCGGTTCGGGAAGGTCGGGGGCCTAGGCCAGCGCCTCGACGATGTTCGCGCCGGTCCCGATCACCGCGTGCTTGGGCTGCGAGAGCGCGCCCCAGCCGGCCTTCTTCGCCTTCGCCTTGGCGTCGTCCAGGCTGATGCCGCGCTTGTCGAGCGAGCCCTGCAGCTCCTCCTTCGCGCGCTGGCGGGCCCGGAACAACATCATCTGGACGCGGCTCTGCACGTTCACCGCGCCGTCGCCGGAGGTCTCGATCGGCAAGAAGATCAGCTCGGGGTACCGCTGGGTGATCAGCGACTGCACGCCGTCCGACACGCCGGACGAGGGCATGCAGCCGAAGGGCTTCACGCTCACGACCATGTGGACCTTCTTCTTCTGCACGGACTGGATGACCTTGCCGATCTCCATGTGGCCTTCGCCGCCGCGGACGTTGTTGTCGTAGTGGTCCTTGGCCAGCTCCGCGATCTCGTCCATGTCCGGCAGGTGGTAGCCGCGCAGGCCGGCGGTGTGCGCCATGCCCTGGAACACGGCGCGCAGGGCGATGTCCGCGCCCTTCAACATCACCAGCTTCTTCCACGGGTCCTTGCCGTCGAGGCCCTTGCGGCCCGCGTCGTCCTTGCGCAGCACCATGCGCTCCTTCGTGTCGTGGGTGTTCTCCCAGATCATGAAGAGGATCCAGTTGATCAGCGGCTGGATCTCGACCTCGGCGCCCTCCTGCTCCAGGAAGCGCTGCAGGTGGTAGTTCCCGTCGCCTTCGGTGGTCATGGCCCAGAACTCACCGATGATGCTGACCTTGGGCTTCGGCTGGATCTTGTCGACCTCGACGGCCTTGAGCAGGCGGTTGACCTTGAGCAACGCGAGCGGCAGGTTCGTCTGCTCGGCGAGCGCCTTGCAGATGATGAGCTTGGACGCGGTGAGCGCCTTGTCGGTGCTGCCGGGCACGACCTCGTAGGGCCGGATGCGGTAGCCGAGCAGGTTCATCACGTCCGCGGTGAACAGCGCCTTCAGGAGCGCGAGGAAGAACTTGGGGTTGAGCTCGAGGCCGACCTCGTCGCCCGTCGCCTGCTTCAAGCCGCCCTGCTGCTGGAAGAGCATGACGCGGAAGCCGTCGAAGCCGGAGTCGCGCAAGGCCTTGCGGTACTCGGTCACGTAGGTGCCGAACCGGCACGGGCCGCACGCACCCGCGGTGAGGAACACGAAGTCGCGGACGATGTCGGCGGTGGGGATGCCCTTGACGTCCCGGAGCTCCGTCAGGTGCTTCACGAGGTTGCCGACGGTGAAGTACGTAGGGTTGCACTGCCCGCGATTGCCGTACTCTTTGCCGTACTGGAGGGCCGCCTGGGTCGGGACCTCCATGGCCTCGACCTTGTACCCAATGCCGGACAGCGCGGAGACGACGAAGGTGTCGTGCGCGAGCGTCAGGCCGGAGACCAAGAGCGTCGTGTGCGGGCGCTCGGTCTTGGTGAAGCCCGTCGGGACCGCGTCACGCCAGTGGTCCGCCTGCTGGCCGATGCCGAGCTTCTTGGCCTCTTCGGCCTCGAAGGCTGCCAGTTCGTCGTTGATCTCGGCGTCCGAGGTGTACTGTTCGTTCATGAGAGGCTCCAGGAGTTGAACTAGGGGGAGGGGATACTGAGCAGAATCGGATGGGTCGTTTCTGCTCAGTGAACTGAGCAGAATCGGATGGGTCGGTTCTGCTCAGTCGGGAAGATCACTTGGCGAAGGCGGAGATCTCGGGGGCGGGGCTCGCGGCGGTGGGGGCCGTCGCCGGGTTGGTCGCCCCGTACTTGCGCGCCAACAGCTCGGCGCGCTTCTCGGAGACGCGGCGGTCGAGCTCGGACTTCTTCGCCTTCTCGTCGGCCAGCTCCTCTTCGAACAGCGCGAGCCGGTGGGCGTAGGTCTTGACGCGGATCTTGATCGACCCGCCGGGCTTGTTCGCGTCGATGTCGTGCAGCGCCGAGTAGGGCGTCTGGCTGTTCTTCACGATGCTGTCGATCAGCCCGTAGGTCGGCGCGTCGTGCCCGCACTTGAAGCTCGAAAGGTCCAGGATGACCACGTTCGGGTGGTGCGCCGCGAACTTCGTGGCCCACACCTTCTGCACAGAGTTCGCCGAGAAGTTCTCGGGCCACACGTCCCGCACGTCGAACACGTCCTCGATGCGCTTGCTGTCCAGGTCCTCCTTGAAGAAGCGGTGCAGCCACGCCGGGTCCTTCGGGATGCTCCGCATCGACAGGATCGGGTAGCCGAGCACCTGGAACTCGTCGGGGATGCCGTGGTTCAAGCCCGGGTCGCTGTGGTACGGCCGGCCGATCGTGAGGATCGCGACGCGGTTCTCCCGCTCCACCGTCTCGAGGATGTTCTTGCCCTTCTCCTGCATCGCTAGGTCAAACGCATCGAGCGCCTTGAACCCTTCGACACAGGCGTGGTCGCACTCGTCGCGCGTCAGGCCGAGGCGCACGCCCCAGGCCCGGAACATCTGGTCGCGGAACAGGTTGTGCTCCACGAGCGTGAGCGCTGGGTCCACGTACTCGATGCCCGAGCGCTTGAAGAAGTCGATCTCCTTCGTGAACGCCGCCTTCATCACGTTCGGCGCGCCGGCCACGATCGGGCAGGACGCGGTGTCCATCACGTTCGAGACGTAGCTGGGGATGTGCGTCAGGCACGGGAAGAAGATGAAGTCGAGCGGCCCGGTCCGCGCCGCGCCCTCCTGCTTCTCGTGCTTGTGGAAGATCAGGTTGTGGATATGCGCTTGCGTGACCTTCGACGGGTAGCAAGGGTCGATGCTGCCGTACTTCCCGCCTTCAACCCACATCTCCTCGCTCGTCTGGTCCGAGAAGATGACGTTCTCCTTCGGCACGCCAGCGGCCTCGAAGAAGGTCCGGAACAGCGGCCCCGTCTGGTAGATGTTGAGCACGCGCGGGATGCCGATGCGTGTCTCTTTGCGGTACTGCTGCCACTCCTTCGACGAGCGCTCGAACCGCCGGCCGATCGCCCGGCGCTGGATGCGCCCGAGCAGGCCCTTCCGCACCTCCACGTCCGTGATGAACGTGTCCGACGACGGCACCGGCGCCGGCTCGTAGAAGTGGGCGAAGGCCATGCGGCTCTCTTCCTCGACGAGGTTCGGGAACTTGCGCTTCAGGTCCCCCTGCTTCTTCGCGAGCACCTTCAGCGCGTCCTTCGACTCGACCGTGCCCTTCTCGCAGGAGAACCCGGAGATGTAGCGGCTCGTGTCGCCCGCCGGGGTGACCGTGTCGATGAACGTGCGGCTGCAGTTGTTGGGGCAGAACGTGCACTTGGTCGACTCGTCGTTCGTCGACGTGTACGTGAGCGCGATCGCCTGCTCCATGCCGATGAACCTCGTCGAGCCCTTGCGCATCACGACGCGCAGGGTCTCGAACGCCGCACCGATGGCGCCCGCCTCGCCGGTGTGGGGGTGCACCTTCACGATGGCGCCAGGGACGCGATCCTTGATGTAGTCGACCTGCGCCTTGACCGCCGCGAGGTTGTGTTGGGTGCCGCCTTGGAGCACGAACACCTTGCCGAGCTCGGCCATGCGCGGGATCTGCACCACGTACTGCCACACGTTCTTGGGCAGCACCTGCGCGAGCCCGGCGAGCAGCTCCTCCTTCGTGAACCCCTCCTTCTGGAAGTTCACGCGGTCAGTGTCCAAGAACACGGCGCAGCCGTAGCTGAACTTCGGCGCGAGCTTGGCGCCAAACGCCACCTGCGCGTAGTCCTGGACAGGTAGGCCGAACTGGTCGGCCATCGCCTGCAACAGCATGCCGTTGCCGGCCGAACACTGGTTTGAGAGCCGGAAGTTCTTGATGTCGCCGTGCTCGAGCATCAGGACCTTGATGTCCTGCCCGCCGATGTCACAGATGACGTCAGCGTCCGGCACGAACCGCACCGCGCTCATCATGTGGGCGACGGTCTCGACGATGTTGACGTCGCTCCGCACGGCCTCCTGGAGCACGTCCGCGGCGTAGCCGGTCGCGCCGAAGCCGATGACGTCGAGCGTCGCGCCCTGGTCGGTGACCCACGCCTGCAAGCGCGTCAGGATCTCTTTCGTGTCCTGGATCGGGTTGCCCTTTGAGAGCTGGTACTCCTTGCGGATGATGGTGCCGCTCTCGTCGACCAGCACGGCCTTCGACGACGTCGACCCGCCGTCCATGCCGATCACGGCGCGGACGACCTGGCCCGGGGTCAGGGTCGCCGAGACGAACTTCGGGACCTTGTACTCGTCGGTAAAGTCCTCGAGGTTGTCGTTCTCACGCAGCAGCGGCTGCCCCGCAGACGCGCCGAGGCGCGCCGCCCGGCCGTTCGTCATGTAGTCCTTGAGCCCATCGAGCCCGCGGTACTCGACCGTGGTGCCCTCGGTGAGCCCGTAGACGACGGCGCCGAACGCCGCGTAATACTGGGCGTTCTCCGGGACGAAGATCAGCTCCTCGAGCGGGATGTCCTTCGGCCACTCGTGGCCGCGCTCGGCCCAGCTCTCGGGGATGCGCTTGCGCCAGCACGCGACCAGGAACGGCAGGTAGGTGTTGGGCCCGCCGAGCAGCAGGACCTTGTGGCGGAGCGTGTTCCCGCGGGTGAGCACCGAGAGGTTCTGGTGGACGATGGCGTCCGCCAGCGAGTTCATGATCTGGTCGCTCGGGATGCCGGACTTGACCAGGTTGACGATGTCGGTCTCGGCGAACACGCCGCACTTGGCCGCGACGTGGTGCAGCCGCAGCGGGTCGAACGTGATGGCGCGCACGAGCTCGGGCGACATGCCTACCTTCAACATGCACTTGTCGATCGTCGCGCCGGTCCCGGACGCGCACTTGTCGTTCATCGACGTGCCGGCCTGCTTCTCGCCCGTCTTCTCGTTCTCGCGGAACATGATGATCTTCGCGTCCTGGCCGCCGAGCTCGATGACGCTCCCGACGTCCGGGTGCAGCTTCTCGACCGCGAGCGTCACCGCGTTGACCTCTTGCACGAACCGGCCGCCGACGGGCACGCAAAGCGGGCTCGCGCCGGAGCCGGTCAAGAACACCTTGAACGTGGCATCCGGGTACGCGTGGCCGATGCGGACGAGGAACTCCATCACCTTCTCGGGCTGCCGCGTCTCGTGCCGCTGGTAGTCCGACCACAGGATCTGGAGAGAAGCCGGGTCCATCACCACCGCTTTCACGGTCGTGGAGCCCACATCGATGCCGACTGCGTAGGTGTTCATGTGCCCAGATGGTATGGGAATCGGAGGGCAAGGGCAAGGGGGCGCGGTGAAAAAGTGACGGATTAAAGAGGTTAGTTGACGGATGTGTCGGACTTGACGGTCACGTCGGTTTTGTGGGGAGCGTCACATTCGGGGTGGCTGATTTGGGTCGAGTCGCGTGTCATCGATTTTGATGCCATCAGATTTGATGGCAACAAATTTGATGGCAACAAATTTGATGGCAGCAGATTTGATGGCACACGATCGAGCCCCCGTCCTCCCGCGGCTCTCCCGAACCGCCTCGCTCGAACCTGAATAGCCGGCCGCTATGCTCCTCCTCCTCGCCTTCGCCTGCCGTCCTGTGATCCCCGACTGTGAGGCCAACCAGCACGTAAACAGCGACTACGAGTGCATCGACGACCCGGAGATCCCCGGCGCGGACCTGCTGCCCGCGTGCGAGGTCCGCGATGCCGACAGCCGCATTGACGTCACGCTCGGGTGCGCCGACGGCGCGTGCTCCGACGACACCTACGACGCGTTCAACAGCGCGATCGGCGAGACGGGCTCGTGCTCGACTACGTCCGGGTTCGCGTTCTGCGACTGGGAGGAGGACACGCTCGGGAGCTTCTTCGACGACGTGGACGGCGACGACGTGCCGGACGTCGACGCTCCGGCGCAAGGCGTCTACCTGGATCCTGGGTTCGACGGCGCCACCGAGGACGGCCTGGGGCTCGACGTCTCGCTCGCCTGCTGGATCGACGTCTACGGCTACACGGACCTCGCGACGTACACCACCGTGGACGAAGTCCAGTACATCAGCGAGCTGCAGTGGGGCGACCTCGGCTTGATCATCCACAGCGATCCCGAGGGGGACGCGCCGCCGTCGGGGTTCACCACGGACGT
>CALQBK020000059.1 GCA_943328795.2 Bifidobacterium breve | reverse complement strand
TGGCGGAGCCGACGTATTCGGCGGCTTCGCCAGACCGTGCCTTGGAACGGCGCAAAGCAACCGCCGGTGCCGACGCGAGGTGTGCCGAGCGTCGGCATCGGCGGGCCCCCGACCTGGATACTCCAACCGTCCATGCTCCAGCAGTACCTCACCCCGCTCTCCCGGAACGTGCTCATCGCGAGCTTCGTGATCTACTTGGCGCAGCTGCTCCCGGGCGGGCTGGTCCTGCGGTACTTCGCGTGGCACCCGTTCGGCGACGGGTTCGCGCCCTGGCAGCCGCTCACGTCCTTCTTGTTGAGCGGGCCTGACCCCAAGACCGCTTTCTTCGGCTGGCTGAGCATCTTCTTCTTCCTCGCGACGGTGCAGCGGGCGCTGGGCAACCGCCGGCTTGGCTTTGCGATGCTCGCGAGCTGGGCCCCAGCGGTCGCCTCGACGCTCGTGCTGAGCGCGGTGGGGCTGCTGCCGTTCAACACCTACGTCGGGTTCGAGCCGCTGATCGTCTCCATGGTGTGCTTGTTCGGCTTCTACATGGCGAGCGCGCAGATCCGGCTCTGGTTCGTGCTCCCCGTCCCGGCGCTCGCGTTCGCGTACGGCTCGGGGCTCTACGCGCTGCTGTGGCTCATCTTCCTCCCCTGCGAGACCACCTGGATGGAGGTCGCCGCGTGGCTCGGGGCGTTCGTGTTCCAGTTCGTGGACCAGGGCGGCTTCCGTCGGCTGAAGGTCAGCCAGCAGCGCGCGCGCGTCGAGCGGCGCTTCGCGGTCCACGAGGGTGGGAAAGGCAAGCCGACCTGGGACAACTGAGTCGGCGACGTAGCGCCGCGCGCCTCTTCACTTGAACACGAACGGAGAATTCATGGCTGGACGTCTGCAAGGCAAGGTCATTGTCATCACCGGCGCGAGCCGGGGCGTAGGGGAGGCGTGCGCGATCGCGTGCGCCCGCGAGGGGGCCAGCTTGGTGCTGGCGGCCAAGACCGTCGCGGCGGATCCGCGCCTGCCGGGCACGCTCTACGACACCGCGGCGGCCGTCGAAGCCGCGGGCGGGCGGGCGCTCGTCGTGCAATTCGACGCGCGGGACGCGGAGCAGTGCACCGACGTGGTGGAGAAGGCCGTGGCGCACTTTGGGCGCCTCGACGCCGTGGTGAACAACGCAGGCGCGATCTTCTGGGCGCCGCTCGCGGACTGGCCGCAGAAGAAGTTCGACCTCGTGTTCGGGGTAAACGTCCGCGCGGCCTTCGCGATCTCGCGCGCGGCGATCCCGCACCTGCGGGCGGCCGGCGGCGGCCACGTCCTGATGATGTCCCCGCCGATCCACACCACCGCGGCGCCCGGAAAGGGCCCGTACTTGGTGTCGAAGCTGGGGATGACCATCCTCGCGATGGCGATCGACGCAGAGGAGAAGGAAAACGGCATCGCCGCGCACGCGCTCTGGCCGGTCACGGGGATCCGGACCGCCGCGACGGTGAACCTGGGCATGGGGGAGGACGCGCAGTGGCGGACGCCGGACATCTTGGCGGACGCTACAGTCGAGCTCTTGTCACGTGACCCCCGGGCGAGCGCGTTCCGCGCGTGGCTCGACGAGGAGGTGCTGGCCGACGTAGGTGTCACCGATCTGACGAAGTACCGCTGCGACCCCGACCACGAGCCCTCGTGCATGTCCATCGAGCTCGTCGACCCCGGCTGGGCTGCTCGCCACGGGCGTAGCTAGTTGGGGCGGCGCGCTGACGCGCCAAAACCTCCGTCGGCACTTTTGGTAGATCGTGTGCCAAAACCTCCGTCGGCAGTCCTGGTAGATCGCGGCTGGTACTAGGGTCGGCGGCGGCGCGTCGCCAGGCCCGCGACCAGGAGCGCAGCCCAGCCGACGGACCCGCCGCCGCCGCTGGTGCACCCGCACGCCGGGCCGGTGGGCGTCACCGTGATCTCAGCGCCATCCGAGTCCCCGGTCGGCAGCCACTCGCCCGTGTCGGTGTCCGTGTCGCTGTCGGAGTCGGCGTCCGTGTCGGCATCGGCGTCCGTGTCCGCGTCGGTGTCCGCGGTGTCGCCCGTGTCCCCGCTCCCAGTGTCGCCGCCGCCGCAGTCCTCGTCCGTCTCGCCGTCGCAGTCCTCGTCCCCGCCGAAGCACGGGTCACCGGGGTTCAGCGGCGATGCGCCCGGGTTCGCGTCGTCGCAGTCGCCGCCGCCCCAGGCCTCGGCGTCCGCGCCGTCCCCGTCGGCGTCGTAGTCGTCGCCCCCGTCGCAGGCCTCGTCGACGCCGTCGTACCAGGTCTCCGCCGCGCCCGCGTAGGCCGCCGGGTCGGTGTCATCGCAGTCGTCGCCGCCGTAGGGCGTCGCGTCGTGGCCGTCCCCGTCGCAGTCGGTGCAGGACGCGCTCTCGGACCCGTCGCAGTCCTGGTCGATGCCGTCGTCGGGCAGGTCGATCGCGCCCGGGTGCACAGTGGGGTCGCTCTCGTCGCAGTCGACGGAGATGTCGAAGCCGTCGTGGTCGCAGTCGTCGTCGCTGTAGGTGCTGTCGCAGTCCGAGTCCACTCCGTCGTAGCAGGCGTCGGGGGCGCCGGGGAACGTGGTCGCGTCGGTGTCGTCGCAGTCCGTCCCGCCGTACCACGAGGACGCGTCGCCATCGCCGTCCACGTCGTACTCGTCGGACCCGTCGCAGTCCATGTCGATGCCGTCGTAGGGGAAGTCCTCGCGCAGCGACGAGATCTCGGGGTCGGAGTCCGCGCAGTCCGCGCCGCCGTATAGGTCAGACGGGTCGCCGTCCCCGTCGCAGTCGAAGTCGTCGTTCCCTGAGCAGTCGGAGTCGACGCCGTCGTAGCAGGCGTCCTCGGCGGCGGGGCTGACAGCGGGGTTCGCGTCGTCGCAGTCCGCGCCACCGTCGGCGATCGCGTCGTAGCCGTCGTTGTCGTAGTCGAACTCGGGGCCGCCGTCGCAGTTCGTGTCGACGCCGTCGCCCCGCGCGTCTGCAGCGGCGGGGTTCACCGCGGGGTCCGAGTCGTCGCAGTCGTCGCCGCCGTACCGCTCCTCGTCGTAGCCGTCCGAGTCGCAGTCGTAGTCGCTGGCGCCGTCGCAGTCGGTGTCGACGCCGTCGTAGCAGGCCTCGCCCGGGGCGTGCGGGTACGCGGTCGCGTCGTCGTCCTCGCAGTCCGTGCCGCCGTAGTTGTCCGACGTGTACCCGTCGCCGTCCACGTCGTAGTCCTCGATCACGGAGCTGCCGGAGCAGTCCTCGTCGACGCCGTCGTAGGGGATCTCCTCGGCGTCGGGGTTCGCCGCCGCGTTGCCGTCGTTGCAGTCGCTGCCCCCGCCGAGCGACGACGGGTAGCCATCGCCGTCGGCGTCGTAGTCGTCGGCCTCGTCGCAGTTCGAGTCCACGCCGTCGTAGTAGGTCTCCTCGACGTCCGGGTTCACGTCCGAGTCGGCGTCGTCGCAGTCGGTCCCGCCCCAGTCTTGGGAGACCACGCCGTCGTTGTCGGCGTCGAAGTCGTTCGCGCCGTCGCAGTTGGAGTCCACGCCGTCGTAGTAGGGGTCGTCGGCGTCCGGGTTGACGCTGGAGGACGCGTCGTCGCAGTCCGTGCCGCCTTCGGAGACCGCCGGGTAGCCGTCGCCATCGGCGTCGTTGTCGTCGTCGTTCGTCGGGTCGCCGTCTGCGTCTGAGCAGTCCTCGTCGACGTCGTCGTACGGGATCTCCTCCGCCCCGCCGTAGGCGTCGGCGTTCGCGTCGTCGCAGTCCCCCTCCGACTCGGTCTGCCCGTCGCCATCGGCGTCGTCGAGCCCCAGCGCGGCGTAGACGAGGTCGTCGATCCCGTACACCTCGCCGCTGTCGGCCGGGATGACCCGCACCTCGTCGACCTGGTAGTCGTAGTCGAAGCCGACGAACACGTCCGGCCCGGAGGCGGTCACCTCCGACGTGTACTCGAGCTGGCCCGCGTACCAGCCCTCCACCGTAAAAGTGCCGTCGGCGTCGAGCAGCGTGAGCCCCACTGCGGGCTGGGGCTCCTGGAAGTAGAGCGTGAGCGTCGCGCCGGTGACGGCCGCCGCCCGCGTGTCATGCGCCGCGGTGCCATCGACTACGCCCGCGCCGACCGCCACGGGCTCGAACAGCGCGCCAAGGTCGACGTACTGGCGCTCGACGCTCTCCCCTTCACCAACGACCTCGAAGTCCACGTGCTGCGGCGTCGCCACGTTGGACGCGGCCTGCCAGGTCGCCTCGTCGTCGTAGACGTTCACCCCGCCGGCGTCGGTGATCCCGTCGCAGTTGTTGTCGATCGCGTCGTCGAGCAGCTCCACGGCGTCGGGGTTCACGTCGGCGCGAGTGTCGTCGCAGTCCGCCGGCACGTCCGACTCGGTGTACCCGTCCCCGTCCCGGTCCGTGTCGGCCGCGTAGAGCACGCCGAGCGTGTCCAACCCGAACCCATCGCCGGTCAGCGGCCGGAGCGTGATCGTGTCCACCGCGAACGCGAACCCGTAGCCGTGGAACACGCCGCCCGAGCGGTTGTCGGCGTCCTCGGTGAAATTGAACGAGATCGTGCCTTCGTCGCCGGTCGCGGTGAGCAGGAACGCGTCGTTAGCGTCCAGGAGCTGCCACGAGATCGCGTCTACGGGCGTCGAGAAGTTGAGCGTGAGCGTGCCGACGCTGTCCGGGACGAACTGCATCGCCCGGGTGTCCGACGGCCACGTGCCGAGCACCTCGTCCTCCGCGTAAGCCCGCGGCGAGACCGACAGCGTCGTGCCGTCCACGGTGTAGTCGCTGACGATGTCGCCGACCCCGTAGGCCTCAAAATCGAACACGTGCGGCGGGCCGTCGCAGTCCAAGCACCCGAGGTCCACTAGGTCGTAGTCGAAGCCGGCCTCGGTGTCCCGGACCAGGACCACGCCGTCGGTCCACCCGTCGCAGTCGCCGTCTACGCTGTCGCCATCGGCGTCGATCCCGCCCGGGTACGCGCTCGCCCGGCCGTCGTCGCAGTCGTTGCCCCCGATCGCCTGGTCGACGAACCCGTCGGCGTCGGCGTCCAGGAACTCGGGGCTGTACGCCCACGCGTACATCGCCCCCTCCGCGGTGTACACGCCGTTCGCGTACGGCGCGGTCGTGAGCAGCGTGGGCCAGTCGTCGGCGTCCTGCGCGATCGCGAGGCCGGTGCCGAGGGCCCCGCCGGTGGACTCGCCGAGCACCGTGTGGTCCGCGGTGCTCGCCAACACGGCGCCGACCGGCGCGGTGGTGAACACGTAGGCCTTGCCGCCCCCCGACGTGTCCGTGACCGCGTTCGGGGCGGTCAGCACGAGGTCGTCGACGCCGTCGCCGTCGATGTCCCCCGCGGCGAGCTGCGAGCCCAAGTTGGCCGACGCCGTGGTCCCGTTGACGCTCGCGTCGGCCAGCGCGGTGGTGCCGTTGCAGCCGGTCACCCCGGGGTCGTAGAGCACCCAGGCGTACCCGGCGTCCGTGCCCGAGCCGTTGCCCAGCGGCGCGCCGCCGACCAGGTCTGCGAGCCCCGAGCCATCGATGTCGGCCCCGAGCAGCGCGCTCCCAAAACGGTCCGAAGCGGTGGTGCCTGTCCACGTGCACGAGGCGTCCGTGACCGGGTCCGCCGTCCCGGACCAACTGCCGCCAGCGAACACGTACACCGCGCCGGCGTCGGCCCCGCCAGCGTCGTCTTGCGGCGCGGAGACCACGATCTCGGCCGCTCCGTCCCCGTCCAGGTCCACCGTCGCGACCCGGGTGCCGAAGTGATCCGACGCGAGCGACGAGCTGAACGAGGCGCCCGCTGCGGGCTCGCCGTAGGGCAGCGGCCCGTAGTACAGGGCGGCGGACCCGCCGTTGGACGACGCCAGGTCGGAGTCTGGTTCGCCGATGACCAGGTCGTTGTAGCCGTCGCCGTTCACGTCTTGCGCCGCGGCGAGCGAGCCCCCGGCCGACGGGCGATCGGAGCCGTCCCCGGCGATGTTCACGTCCGCGGTCGACGCGTCCAGCGCGCCGTCCCACTCCCCGCCGAGCCAGGTGTAGACCTTGCCCTGGTTCGAGCCGGCGTCGTCGTTCGCCGGGGCGCCGATGGTCACGTCGCCGAGCCCGTCGCCGTCGAGATCCTCGAGCAGCACGGCCGTGCCGAAGCCGTCGTAGTTGGCTTGCCCGTTGAACGTGACCGGCGAGAGGTCGAGCGTGTCCGCCGTGTTCGGCCGGTACGCGAGGTACACCCGCCCGGTCAGCCGGTCCTTCGCGCCGACCAGCGAGTCGTCGACGCCGTCCCCGTTCGCGTCGCCCGCCGCGACGGACGTCCCCGCGTACGCGAAGTCAGCATCCCCGACCCAGGGGTCGTCCAGCTCGTCGGTCCGCACCAGCGCCCGCGCGGTCCGGGACTCGCCGGGTCCGATCCACGCCGTTGTCCCGTCCGGGGTCGCTACCTCGCAGGCGTACCCAAGCCCCTCGGCGCTGCCCGAGGTGCCCACCGAGAGCCCGACGTACGCGGCGACGCCGCCGTCGTGCGCGGCGTCCCCAAAGTCGAGGTCGTCGAGGTCGATCACGACCTCGTCCCGTCCCTCGAGCAGCCAGGCCTGCGCCCGCCCCGTGTCCGGCGACCCGACCGGCTGCAACGTCTCCCACGAGACCACGAACGTGCGGTGCGGGTAGCGGCCATACGTCGCCGTGTAGACCGTGCTCGCGGCCAGGTCGTCTGCGAACACTGCGACGCCGGTGTACAGCGTCTCGTCGGGGCACGCGCCCACCGGGGAGGTGGTCGTGCCGTCTGGGCCGGCGCCGGCGAAGTAGATCACGCCGTTGGAGGAGACCGTCGCCGTCGAGTACGGCACGCCGTCGACCGTGAACGCGAACGGGAGCGCGACCTCGACGCTGTCGTCGTCCCCGAGCACGAGCGCATCGCCCCCGGTCGCGTCGAGCCACGCGGGGGTGGGGCCGCCGGTGTCGAGCGAGTCGGTGTAGACGAGCCCCGAGAGCGAGGGCCCGCCGGTCGCGGCGGACGCGGAGGCGAGGGGGAGGAGGAGGGTCAACCACGCGGCGCGCCTCGGGCGGGGCGAGCGTTGCGAGGCGTGCGGCATGCCGTCAGGATACTCCGAAAGCATGCAGGCTGGCTCGTTCGAACGCGTGGAATCGTCGGCGGGGCCGGCGCGTGGCGGCATCGTCCTCGTGTCCGAGATCTACGGGGTCGAAGGGTCGTTGCGGCAGCTCGCGGGCCGGCTCGCGGGGGAGGGGTACACCGTCGTGATGCCCGACCTGTGGTGGCGCACGGGGCCGCCGAACCTGGCCGGCGACGGAGCGATCCCCGCCGCGGTGGAGGCCGTGTCGGACTCGTTGGCGCTGGCGGACGTGCGTGCCGCGATGGGGGCGCTGCCGGCGGGGGTGCCCCGGTTCGTGATCGGCTTCTGCCTCGGTGGCCTCTACGCGAGGATGGCCGCGTGCACGCTGCCGGGCCTGGCGGGCGCGGTGGAGTTCTACGGGCGCGTCGTGTACGCCGGCATCTCCGCGAACAAGCCCGTCCAGCCCCTCGACCTGCTCACCGGCCTCGGCTGCCCGCTCCAGTGCCACTTCGGCGCCGAGGATGTCGTCGCACCCCCGCGGCACGTCGACCTGCTCGAGCAGCGGCTGGCCGGCCGCGCGCACCCCGGGCAGATCTACCGCTACCCCGGCTGCGGTCACCGGTTCATGAACCCGTCCGCGCCCGCGTTCAACGCCCCGGCAGCCGCGCTCGCTTGGTCCCGCGTGCTTCGCTTCCTCGACGAGCACGGGGACTGACCGGTTATGAACACCGTGAAGGAGAGCACGATGGCCGTGGATGCGCCCGAGACGTGGTTGGCACCGGACCCCCCGGCGCCCGCCGATCCGTTCGACGACGACGACTTCGACGACGAGCCGATCGAGGATGACGACGCCGAGGACGACGACGAGCTGGACGACGCCGAGGGCGCCGACGACGACGACATGGACGACGAGGAGCTCGACGAGGAGGAGGACCTGTTCGAAGACGACGAAGATGCCGACTCGGACGACGAGGGGTGGGACGAGGACGACTGGGACGAGGAGGACGAGGACGAGGAGGAGGAGGACGAAGGGGGGGAGGAGTAGGGGGGGAGGAGTAGAGGGGGTGTACAAGTCGCAGGTCGAAGGGACGGTCGGGAAGGTTCAGTTCATCCAGGACCGGGGGTTGTGATGGCCGCCACCGCACCGCATCGCATTGGCACGTACCTGAGTCGTCCCGTCTGGTGCGTGGCTATCGGAGGGCATGCCGACTTTGGGGGGCTCGATGTGCGAGGCATGTTGGTCCTCGCGTACTCGGCCGGAGGCCGACTCGCCCCCGCAGCGAAGGACGAGTTTCCGACCAAATCGTCCAGCGAAAGCCGCTGGCCATGTTCTTCACCGGGACCGAGGCGGAGGCGCTGTTCGGTTGCCTCCTTACAGCGCTATCCGTACCTGCGTCCCCGCTTCCGATGATGACCCGGTTCTCGGAGGGGGAACTGGCCGAGGCTGTGGACGAGTTCCTGTCGGCCACATGGCCTCCCGAAGAGCGCTGGGACGAATGGCAGGGCTACGTTCTGGTCAATGTCGGTGGTCCCGTCGGTGTCGTGGAAGCTGCGGCGCGTCCACTCCTGGATGGCTGACGGGGCGGCGCCGGCACGTTCGCGCCCCCTCGCACGCTACGTTATCCCCGCGATGCTCTCCACCCCGCCCCGCCGCAACGCCGCGCCGCGTGAGGCGACCGGAGGGCTCGTCCCGAGCGGAGCGAGGGATCGGCGGCTTGTCCGCCGACCCTCGGGGCGCCGACCCCGCGCGGATTCGCGCGGGGGCACGCCCGGCACCGAGCGAAGTGCGCTCCGGAGCCCGGAGCCGCGCCAAGACCCCCGGCGGTTCCGCCGGCCTCGGCGCTGGTCCGGGCTCGATCACGTCCTGTCGCCCACCCTCGGCTCGGAGACGAGCTGCGGCGGCGTGTTCCGAGGCAGCGTCAGCTACGACGCGTGGGGGCGGACGCAGCTCCAGACAGGCGGGGATGGCACGAGCTGGCAGGTCTCCTACGACGCGTTCGACCACGTGAGCGACAAGCAGCTCGTCGGCACCATCGACACCGCGAGCGGGCCGCTCACCCCGGCGTGGCACTACACCTACGACGCCCGGGGCCGACTCACCGAGACCCAAGATCCGGCGGGCAACCGCACGCAGGATGTCCACGACCTGGCTGGTCGGCCGCAGCAGGCGCTGTTCGTGCCCGCGTTCGGGCCGGCCGTCGCGACGCGCACGTGGGTGTGGAGCGACTACAACGGCTCGTCGCCGACCTCGCGGATGGTGCAGGAGCAGGACGTCAACGGAGCGATGACGCTGTCCTGGCTGGACGGCGCCGGTCGCACCTTCCTGAGCCTCAACCCCGATGCCACGGGCACGGCTCGGTCGTGGGACGACGTTGGCCGGTTGAGCACGGTGACCGACGAGAGCGGGATCACCCGCACGGTCGACTACGACGTCGATGGCCGGCGCACCACGGTCTCCAGCGCCGCTGGGGACTGGCAGCGGGTCACGGCGCCGTCCGGCGACCTGCTGAGCACCACCGATCCGGACGCGGTGACCGTCGAGGCCGTGCGTGCGTGGAACGGGCAAGTGCTGGAGAGCTGGCAAGGCAGCTTGCCGCTTGGCGCCTGGGCCTACGACCACGCTGGGCGGGTGCTCGACAGCGACGTTGGCGGGACGCTCGCGCACTCGACCTACGACGTGCTCGGCCGGGAGTTCAGCCGGTGCGTGGATGACGGGACCGGGGCTTGCCTGTTCCAGACGTCGTGGACGTACGACGACGCGGACCGCGTGCTCACCGAGACCCGGTCCAGCGTGGACGCGCCTGCACCGCTGACCTGGATCAACAGCTACAACCCCGTCGGGTGGTTGACGGAGCTGGAGGCCCCCGACGGCACGAGCAGCTCGTGGGAGTACGACGCGCTCGGGCAGCAGAAGGTCGCGGTCGATCCCGACCTGCTCACGTCGGAGTGGAGCTACGACGGGTTCGGCCGCGTCGTGGAGGAGACGATCCCGGGCCAAGGCACCCGCTCCTGGACCTACACGTTCGGGGTGATGGGGGGCACGGAGGTCCACCGGCTCGAGCCCGACGGCGGGGACTGGCAGAGTCGCACCGACTGGGCAGGGCGGACGACCGTGAGCTGGTTCCCGGACGGCACCGGCACGCGCAACGTCTACGAGGGCACCCGGCTGCGGGCGGTCGAGAACCTCGATCCCGCTGGCATCCCCATCGCCAACACCTCCTACGGGTACGACAGCGCGGGCCGCGTGACCTGGCGCTGGTCCCAGCACGACGGCGCCTACTCCCCCGCCGACGCGCCTGGCGTAGGCGACACGGCGTACCTGTACGCGTACACCCCGGCTGGGCGCACGGAGAGCTTGGTGGGTCCAGAGGGCGAGGAGACCGACTGGGGCTACGTCGACGGCTTCCTCGACTACGAGTACACGGCGGGGCTGTACACGCGCACCTACGGCTACGACGTGGGTACGGCGCAGGTCACCGGCTGGGTCGACACGAGCGACACGACGAGCGACACGCGGACGGTCTCGCTGTCGTACACGGGCCCGAAGCTCAGCCAGCGCACGGCGGGCGACGGGGCGACGACGGAGATCTAGTCGTGGGGGGACTGGGACGCGTACGGCACCGCGCGGTACGCGGCGTCGGTCGTGGACTTCACGACCCAGGCCGAGGAGATCCGCACGACGGACGATCTCGGGCGATTGAGCACCGCTGCGCACACCATCGCCGGGACACCGCTTGGGACGGTCAGCTACGGGTACAACGCAAACGGCTCGCTCGCGTCGGTGGAGACGAGCTGGGCCGGCGGGTACACGCTGCACCGTGGCATGACGGGGCTCGTCGACGAGGTCCGGGACAGCTCGACGAGCGCGCTGCTGGCCTCGATCGACGGGCGGGACGCGCTCGGCCGCGTGACGCACGCCACGGGCCCGGACGGGACCGAGACGTCCCGCGCGTACGACGCGCTTGGCCGGACAACGTGGTCCGCGATCCAGAGCGGCACGACGCTCGACGACCGCCAGTACACGCACGATCTCCTCGGCCGCGTCGAGCAGGTGGACCACGTGGACGCGGACGGCGCGTGGACCCAGTACTTCGACTACGAGAGCCCCGGCCGCCTGATCGGCGACAAGCGGATGACCGGCAGCGTCGTGACGAGCCAGGTGGTGTACGCGTGGGACGCGGCGGGCAACCGGACGTCGGTCACGCGGGACGGGGTGACGGTGGTCTCGACGTACTTGCCGGGGGACAGGCTCTCGGCCGTGGGTTGGACGTGGAGCGAGGAGCGGCACGCGAGCCAGCGAGCGTGCGCAGCGACGACCACCGCGCTCGATGGGACACTCGCGGGGCCCCCGGCGCGCGTACCCGCGCGTCGGGGCGGTGTAGACGCCCTCTCGGGCAGCACCGTGTCGCCGCTGTACACGTTCTGGCGGAGCGCTGCCGGCGAGCCGGTGGCGACCGAGGACGGCGATGGCCTGCACCGGGAGGTGTGGGGCAACCCGGGGGCGGACCTGCCGCTGGCGGGGGATGGGCCGGAGGGGGACTGGCCGTGGATCGCGGTGGACGGCGTGGTGCTCGGTCAGCTGCGCGGCGGGGTGGCCTTGGGCGCTGCGAGCGACCCGCTCGGGTCGATCGCGTACTACGACGGGGCGCTGGCGGGCGTGCCGGAGGCGTTCGGGGAGGGGTCCGGGGTGTCGGACGTTCGGCACGGGTGGGCGGGGATGGAGACGCTGCCGGGCACGCCGTACCAGCTGGCCGCATCGGGCCGTGCTGTGCAAAACTTGTCTACTCCAGCCGTCGTGGTAAACACTTCTTGCATGACCGACAGGCCCTCCCGCCTCTGCATCGAACGCGCCGCCGAGTCCGGCGGGCTGCTGCGCGCGGTCGATCTGGCGGTGCCGCTGTACGCGCTGGCGCAGGCGGAGAAGGCCGGGGTGGTGGAGCGCCTCGCCCCAGGGGTCTACATCGGGGCCCACATTGCCCAGCACACCCTCGCCGAGGCCGCAGCGTGGACCGTCAGGCACCCCGAAGCGGTTGGCTGCCTGCTGACCGCGGCGGTGTACCACGGCCTCACCGATGCGTTCGAGCAGGGCACGTGGTTGCTGGTGCCAGTCGGCACGTCGCCCCCGAGAAGCCGCACGAGCGCCGTGCGCGTTGTCCAGGTTGCCCCCCGCCTGGTCGAACGGGAGCACGACGACGAGCTCGGCATCGAGGCAGTGACGGTTCACGGCGTTCGGGTCAGAGTCACTGGCCCGGATCGCACGGTGCTCGACCTCTGGCGATACCCGCAGCTCGTTGCGGGCGAGCATGCGTTGGGGGCGCTACGAAAGCGGGTCTCGGACCCGCGGTTCCGCATCCCCGCGTTCGTTCGGCTCGCGAGGGAGTTGGACGTATGGACGAGGATAGAGCCCGTGCTTCAAGGGATGACGGCATGAGCGCCAAGGACGGCAAGGCCAAGTCCGTGGTCCAGCGGGTCGCGAACCGCGCCCACGAGCGCGGGCTCACCCGTCAGGACGCGCTCGTCGCCTACGCGATGGACCGGCTCCTTTACCGCCTCGGCCGTTCCGCGCACGCGCGCGAGTTCTTCCTCAAGGGCGGCGTTCTCGTGGCAAATCTGGTCGATGCGCCGCACCGGTTCACCCGCGACATCGACCTGTTGCGTCGGCACGGTCCCCCGGACCTTGACGAGATCAGGCAGCGCTTCAGGGAGATCGCTGCCGTCGTGGTCGATGACGGACTCGTCTTCGACGAGGCGGGCGTGCGCGCCGTCGAGGCCACGCGCGAGTTGGACGGCTACGACGGGGTGCGCGTGACCTTGGGCGCGAAAATCGGCGGTACAAATGCCGAGGTTCGCATCGACATCGGATTCGGCGACGCCGTGGTTCCTCCGGCCGAACGCCTGTCCCTCGCGACCTTTCTGGACGGCGACCCCGCCGCGTCCGTGTACGCTTACGATGCGGGGCCCGTACTCGCCGAGAAGATCGAGACCCTAATCGCCAAGTGGCAGCCGAGCTCACCGACGCGGTCGCGAGCTTTGACCAGTTCGTGCGGCCGTTGCTCGCCGCGGTTCGCGGCGGTGACGCACCGCCACACTGGCCGCCGGGTGGGCCGTGGGGGCGGCGACCCTCCACTTGATACACCCGTGAGACATGGTGGATGTATCACGGGTGGACGCAGGCCCTTGACACCTCGCGGAACCCCGGACGCCGCGTACTCCGCCAAGGCTACGTGGAGGCCGTCGGGCACCGGATGTGGCTTGGCCCCGAGTACTTCGCCCGCGTACCGGGGGCAGGCATCGATGCCATCGTGAACGCGGGCTGGTTGCAGGTAACCGCGATGGATCGCGGTATCCTGGAACTCGTCGCCTCCGCCGAGCCGTTCGCCGACGACGGCACAGCTGACCTGCAACACCGTTTATGGAAGCCTCTTTTGCCGACACAGCGTGACCCCATTGCCCGGCGCGCGTACCCGCGCGTCGGGGCGCTTTCGCCGCCGTACCCGTTCCGACTCAGCGCACAAAAGTCGCGCGTTCGCCATGTGCCAGCGCTACCCCGCGGGCCCCGGGCCGAGTAGAGCGCTCGCTCACCCCGGGCCTCCATGCGTCACTCGTCCCTGGTCTTTCTCGGCACGCTCCTCACCGCGATCGGCTGTGCGCCGGACCTTGGCGACGACAGCCAAGCGCTGGCCCCGGGCGGCGCGCTCACGACCGGGCCCGAAGCGGCGTTCGCCCCCGCCCCGGGCGGCTTCCAGGCGCTGAACCGGGCGTGGCGGTTCGACACGCGCGTGGCCGAGGACGGCGCGCACTTCCGGGACGGCCGCGACGACCTCGCGCTGCGCTTCAGCGGCTGGGGACGTGAGCGGGTTCAGCCGGTCAAGGACGTTGCGCCGGTGCTCGCCGGGGACCGCGTGGTCCGGGCGTTGGAGGGGGCGACCGAGTGGTGGCTGAACACGCCGAGCGGCGCGGAGCAGGGCTGGGACCTGGCCGCGAGGCCGGACGGGGACGGGGAGCTCACCATCGAGCTCCAGGTGCAAGGCGGCACGCCGGTGCTCGGCCTCGCCTCGGTGCAGATCCTCGGGGACCACGGGGGCCAGTGGTCCTACGGCGGCCTGCGGGCCGTGGACGACGCGGGGAGGGTGCTCCCGTCGCGCTTTGACGTGCGTGGGGACACCATTGGCGTGAAGGTGGACGACGCCGGCGCCGAGTGGCCGATCCACGTGGACCCGGTGATGACCACCGCGGTGGCGACCTGGAACGGCTCTGGCACCGAGACGCTCGGCTCCGCGGTCACCACCGGGGACTTCAACAACGACGGCAAGTCCGACATCGCCGTCGGCGCGGCGTACCACGGGAGCGGCGTTGGCGAAGTGTACGTGTACTACGGCACCGCGACCGTGCCGTCCTCCACGCCCGACGTGACGCTCACCGTCCCGTCCGGCGCCGGGCTGTTCGGCTACGCGCTGCACGCCGCGGACGTCAACGGCGACGGCTTGGACGACCTGCTCGTGGGCTCGCCGTACGCGACCACCGCCGCCACGCAAGACGGCGCCGTGTGGATCTTCTACGGCGCCGCCTACGGCCTCCCAGTCACCACCAGCACGAAGGTTACCGGCACCGGCGCGGCCAACAACTACTTTGGGTGCTCGGTCTCGTCGGGCGACATCAACGGCGACGGCTACGATGACGTGATCATCGGCGAGTACGGGTACAGCTCCGAGAACGGCCGGGCGTGGATCTACGCGGGCTCGTCGTCCGGGATCTCGACCAGCACGTACCGGACGATCACCGGCCCCACCGCGTCGTCGCGGTATGGCTGGGCCGTGAGCGCCGGCGGCAGCGCGTCGTCGGACGCCTACTCGGAGCTCGTCATCGGCGCGCCCGCGTACAGCAGCAACAAGGGCCGCGCCTACCTGTTCACCGGCAGCGCGTCGTTCTTCACGACTACGCCCGCGGTCACCACGGTGTACACCGGCACAGACGGGTACCAGTTCGGGTACGCGCTCACGCTCGAGCGTGACTTCAACGGCGACGCGTACGAGGACATGGTGATCGGCGCGCCGACGGGCACGGCGAGCACGTTCGGCCGCGTCTACTACTACCAGTCGAGCGGCACCGCGATGGCTACTGGGAAGACCAGCAGCTTCGACGGGCCGAGCGCGTACAGCTACTTCGGCGCGTCCTTGGCCGCGATCCCGGACACCGACGACGACGGCTACAACGAGCTCCTGGTCGGCGGGTGGACGGTGGCGCTCCCCGGCACGGCGACGCTCTACGACGGGTCGTCTGTTGGGCTCGCGACCTCCGGGCGCTCTACGACGTTCGCAGGCACGGGCACAGACGCGCTCGGCATGGCGGTGGGCGGCGGGGACGTCAACGGGGACGGCAACGGCGACATCTTGTTCGGGTCACCGGGCGCCAACACGTACGCGGGCAAGCTCGTGCTGGAGTACGGCGGCGCCGACGTGGACAACGACGGCTGGGTCGTGAACGGCAGCGGCTACCAAGAGGACTGCGCGGACAGCGACGCGACGGTGAGCCCGTCGGCGACCGAGATCTGCGACACCTTCAACACCGACGAGGACTGCGACGGCCTGGCGGACAACGCCGACAGCTCGGCGACGGGGCTCACGACGTTCTACCGGGATGCCGATGGGGACGGCTACGGGGACCTCGCCACCACGACCCTCAGCTGCGACGCGCCGTCCGGCTACGTCGTGGACAGCACCGACTGCGACGACGCCTCCGCGTCCGCCCACCCGGGCGGCGCCGAGGTGTGTGACGCCGCGAACGTGGACGAAGACTGCGACGGGCTGTCCGACGACGCCGACAGCTCCGTCTCCGGCGCCACGCTGTCGACCTGGTACGCCGACTCGGACGCCGACGCCTACGGCGGCGCGTCGCTTGGCGACTCCTGCGACGCCCCGTCCGGCGCGGTGGCTACGTCCACCGACTGCGACGACGGGGACGCCGCCATCCACCCCGGTGCCACCGAGGTCTGCGACGCCGCGAACCAGGACGAGGACTGCGACGGGCTCGCGGACAACGACGACGCGTCGGCGTCCTCGGCCACCAAGACCCAGTTCTATGTCGACGCCGACGGCGACTCGTACGGCTCGACGACGTCGAACGCCTACTGCGACGCACCCTCGGGGTACGCGGCCACCTCGACCGACTGCGACGACGGGGACGCGAGCACCAACCCGGCCGCCACCGAGGTATGCGACGGGGCCGACAACGACTGCAACAGCGTCGTTGACGACGGCGTGTCCGACACGTTCTACAAGGACGCAGACGGCGACGGCTACGGCGACCCCGCGGTCACCGCCTCCGGCTGCTCGGCGCCCACGGGCTACGTCAGCGTCGGCACCGACTGCGACGATGCCGAGTCCAGCGTCCACCCCGGCGCGGTCGAGGTCTGCGACGCGACCAACACCGACGACGACTGCAACGGCCTCGCGAACGACAGCGATCCCGCCGTGACCAACACGACGGCGTACTACGCCGACGCCGACGGGGACGGCTACGGCTCCACCGCGTCGGTCGCCGCGTGCGCCCAGCCCTCCGGCTACGGCGCGACCAGCGGGGACTGCGACGACACCGACAACGGCGTCAACCCCGGCGCGACGGACCT
Source organism: Bifidobacterium breve (assembly GCA_943328795.2). Classification (GTDB taxonomy): domain Bacteria; phylum Myxococcota_A; class UBA796; order UBA796; family SXON01; genus CAIUMM01. The sequence continues at coordinate 6,537 of CALQBK020000059.1, read as the reverse complement.
GCCGGGCGACGGCACCGACGGCGACTGCGACGGCAGCGAGGTCTGCTACGTGGACGCCGACGACGACGGGTTCCGGCCTGACACAGGCGCGACCGTCACGTCCTCCGATGGCGACTGCTCCGACAGCGGGGAGGCCCTCGCGATCGACCCCACGGGCGACTGCGACGACGCCAACCCGGGCGTGAACCCGGGCGCGGCGGACGCCGCCGGCGACGGCTTGGACGCCAACTGCGACGGCGCGGACAGCTGCTACGTCGACGCAGACGGCGACGGCGCGCGGACCGCGTTCCTGGTCGCATCCGCGGACACGGACTGCCTCGACGCCGGCGAGGCCCCCGCGACGGCGGACGTCGACTGTGACGACACCGACGCCTCGGTGTTCCCGGCGGCCGGCGAGATCACCGGCTCGGGCGTCGACGAGGACTGCGATGGCTCCGAGCTCTGCTTCGTGGACGACGACGACGACGGCTACCGGCCCGACGACACCAGCACGGTCGTGTCCGTCGACGGCGACTGCGGCGACGCGGGAGAGGCGCTCGCCAGCGACCTCACGGGCGACTGCGACGACGCGAACGCTGCGTTCAACCCCGGCGCGATCGAGGCCGACTGCACCGACCTGAACGACTACAACTGCGATGGCTCGGTCACGTCGGCGGACGCGGACGCGGATGGCTGGGCGGCCTGCGAGGACTGCAACGACGCCGACAGCTCGGTCAGCCCCGACGGCGTCGAGCTCGCGGGCGACGGCGTCGACAGCGACTGCGACGGCGTGGACACCTGCTACGACGACGCAGACGCGGACGGCTACCGCGTCGACACTACGTTCACCGGCGGTACCGTCGCGTGCAACGACGTCGGCGAAGCGAGCGCGAGCGTGCCCAACGGCGACTGCGACGACGCAGACGCCACGGTGAACCCCGGCGCGGTCGAGGGCATCGGCGACGGGCTCGACGCGGACTGCGACGGCGCCGAGGTCTGCTACGTGGACGCCGACGGGGACACCTGGCGCGTGGACAGCACGGTCGTCTCGGCCGACCTCGACTGCGCGGACGTCGGCGAGGCGCTCGCCGTAGCGGGGCCGGACTGCGATGACAGCGACGCGAGCGTGAACCCCGCCGGCACCGAGCTCGCGGACGACGGCGTGGACAGCGACTGCGACGGCGGCGAGCTCTGCTACGTGGACGCAGACCTCGACGGGTTCCGCACCGACGCGACGGTGATCTCCGCCGCCGCCGACTGCAACGACGCCGGCGAGGCGACCTCCGACACCCCGTCGGGCGACTGCGACGATGGCGACGCGACGGTGAACCCGTACGGCGTCGAGCTCCCGGGCGACGGCGTCGACCAGGACTGCGACGGCACCGAGGTCTGCTACGCCGACGCTGACGGCGACGCGTACCGCCCGGACGACGGCGCGACGGTTGACTCGGCCGACCTGGACTGCGACGACGCGGGGGAGGCGTATAGCTCGGCGCTCGCCGGGGACTGCGACGACGCCGACGCGGCCTTCAACCCGGCGGCGGACGAGTCCGACTGCACCGACCCGAACGACTACAACTGCGACGGCTCGGTCGGCTACGCGGACGCCGACGCCGACGGGTTCGGCGCGTGCGAGGAGTGCAACGACAGCGACGCGCTGGTGAACCCGGACGCCGTCGAGCTGCCGGGCGACGGCGTGGACCAGGACTGCGACGGCGCCGAGCAGTGCTACGTCGACGCCGATGACGATGGCTGGCGGCCGGACGACTCGGTCACCACCAGCGCGAACATCGCGTGCGACGGCGCGGGCGAGGCGACCGCGACGGACCTTGGCGTGGACTGCGACGACGCGGACGCGGCCGTGAACCCGGGCGCGACGGAGATCGCAGCGGACGGGGTCGACCAGGACTGCGATGGCACCGAGTACTGCTACGCGGACAGCGACGCGGACGGCTACCGCGCCGACGACGGCGTGATCGGCAGCTCCGACACCGACTGCGACGACGCGGGCGAGGCGCTGTCCACGACGCCGGACGGCGACTGCGACGACACCAGCGCGGCATACAACCCCACCGCCCCCGAGACCGACTGCCTCGACCCCGCAGACTACAACTGCGACGGCTCGTCCGGCTACAGCGACGCGGACGCCGACGGGTTCGCCGCGTGCGAGGAGTGCGACGACGGGAGCTCCGCGGTCAACCCAGACGCCACCGAGGTCTGCAACGACGTCGATGACGACTGCGACGGCACGGTGGATGGCCCGTTGTCCGCGGACGCCTCGACGTGGTACGCCGACGCGGACGGCGACGGGTTCACTGACCCCGGAGAGAGCGTCGTCGAGTGCGATGCCCCCGAGGGCTACGCCTCGGCCAGCGGCGACGACGACTGCGACGACGCCGACGAGGGTGTGAACCCGGACGCGGTGGAGATCGCGGGCGACGGGATCGACCAGGACTGCGACGGGTCGGACGGGGCCGTCGGCGACGACACCGGTACCGGCGACGACACCGGGGACGGCGACACCGGCGAGCCGACCGACAAGGGCGGCTGCGGCTGTGCGTCGGCGCCGAGCACGGACGCTGCGTGGGCGTTCGGGATCGTCGCGCTCGCGCTGTCCCGTCGCCGGCGGGCGTAGGCGAGAGGCGCTCGCGCTCGGTTTCGAGTACGATCCGCGGATGCTCCTGCTGCTCTCCGTTGCCCTCGCCGCCGCCCCACCCCCCGCGCTCGCGGGGACCTGGAAGCTCGACGCGGAGCACTCGACCGACGCCGGCCCGCTGCTCACGCGGTTGGGCGTGCCGTCGTTCTTGGCCTCGGCGTCCGGGTCCGTCACGCAGGTGATCAGCCTCGGCGCGGAGAGCATCACCGTCGAGGTCAGGAGCACGTTCAAGGACGGCGTCGAGACGATGTCCTTGGCGCCGGGCGCCCAGTCGTCGGGCTCGATGTTCGGCGCCGCTTACGTCGTGAACCCGGAGGTGGTGGGCGCCACGATCCACGCGACCGGGACCATTGAGATCTCCGGCGTGCCGACGCCGTTCGAGACCCGCCGCTTCGCCGTTGGCGACACGATGCACAGCATCTACACCGTGGGCACGGGCGCGGAGGCCACCACGCTGGACCGGGTGTTCAACCGGGTGAAGTGAACGCTGGGCTCACCGCCCATCACCCCGGCCCGGGGGCTTCAACCCCGGCGCGTCCGCCAGACCGCCGGGTCCCGCGACGTGTGTAAGACCGCGATGATCGCGACGGAATCGGGGTCCGCGAGGTAGAGGATCGCGTAGGGAAACCGCCGGACGAGGGAGCGTCGCACGTCGCCATCGACTCGTGGGAACTGGTCCGGGTTGCGACGGACCGCCTCAATGGTCGCTTGAACGCAGGTGACGAATTCCTGTCCGAGACCGCGGCCGCGCTCCTCGTACCAGCCCTGCGCCTCTTCGAACTCCGCCTCGGCCTGCGGTCGGAGAACAACCGAGAGGCTCACCGGGCGCGGGCTCGGGCGAGGACCTGCTCCCACGGGACCGCGGACCCGGGGTCGGTGCGGTGCTCTTCGACGCGGCGCCGAAGCTCGATTCGCTGTGCCTCCGTCAGCGGAACGCCGTCAGGCTCCGCGGCGATCCGGTCCCAGAGATCCTGCACGTACAGGACCCGCTCGGCAGGGGTCATCCGGTCGAAAGAGGGTTCCATCCCGACACTGTAGTCGCAACGCCACGTGATCGCCAGCCGCGTGCAAACGTGGCGCAGGCGCCCTCGACGCCCTCAGCTCACCGCCCATCACCCCGGCCCGGGGGCTTCAACCCCCGCGGGTCGCCGTGCGCGAGGAACCACCGGTTGATCGACCGCAGGTGCAGCTGGATGAGCAGCGAGCCGAGCGCCCCGACCAGCGTCTGGAGCGTGAACGTGCGGACGAACACCATCGGCTTGAGGTTGTCGTGCGCGGCGCGCGACCGGGCCGCGAGGATGCTGGACGTCACGATCAGCACCGGCAACGCGAGCAGGCCCAGGAACGTCCACACCGTGAGCTGCGTGGAGAGCCCGACGAGCAGCGCGGGCCAGGCGAGGACCAACGGGAGCAGCAGAGCGGACACGAGGAGGGCGATCCCGACCGTACGCGCGCGAGGCACCAGGCGGAAGTACTTGAACCACGGCTGTTGGGCGATCTGGAGCTGCCGCAGGAACTCCGGCGTAGGCGACTTGAGCCACGGGGCGACCGCCTCGAACGCGAACGGAGGAGCCCCGGTGATCGGCCGGGCGAGGCTGAGCAGCGCGGGGACCTCGGACGCGACGTGGCCCGTGACGAGGTAGCCGTCCAACATCAACGACTGGGCTTCGACGTCGGTGAACGCGTCCAAGTCCGTCCGGACGCGGCTCAGCGCGTCTTGCACCCGCGGGTCCACGCCGAAGTCCGAGGGCTGGCAGGTCGAGGCGCGCTCGCGGATGTTCTGCCCCTTCTCCGGGTGCAGCGGGCCGGCGATCGCCTCGGCGTCGAGCCCCTTCCGCAGGTGCACCAGCGCCACCGGGATGGGCCTGGACCGCAGCAGCTCGCCGAGGATCAGCTCCCGCACCCGGTCCATCAGGATCTCGTTCGTGCGCGCGAGCACCAGGAACTCGAGGTCGCTCGGCGAGGGGTCGAACGCCATCTGCGCGGACGCGTCGCTGACGATCACCGCGGTGCACTCGCAGTCGAACAGCGTCGTCAGCCCCAGGTTGTCGAACACCCCGCCGTCGACCAGCTGCACCTCGGCCTCGTCGCCGTACAGCCCGGTCACGGGGAGCGGCGGCAAGAGGCCCGGGACCCCGGCGGAGGCCGCCACGGCGACGCCGAGCGGGATGTCACGCAGCCGAGGGGGGAGCGCGTCGTACCCCGGGGCGCGTCGGAGCCGGGTGCGCTTGTCGATCTCGGCGGAGATCGGGTCGGTCGCCGGGGGCTCGCCCATGCGGGTCGCGCCGAATCGCCAACACCGGCCGGTGTTCAGCGAGGTCGCGTTGATCTGCAGCACCGGCACCAGCGCGCGGCGCCCGACATTCATGCTCGGGACATCGTCCGCGGGGGCGCACCCCGGGGGGACGATGGTGAGCTCGCGCATCAGCACCGGCCCGCTGCAGCCGACCACGGGCCGGTAGAAGAGCTCGTCGTAGAGCTCCCCGACGCGGTCGCTCCGGGAGTACGATGGCAGGGCCATCTTGATCGTCTTGACCGGGTCGAGGAACGTGCGCAGGACGAGGTTCTTCTTCACCGCCGCGGAGAAGTCGCGCTCGATGACGTGCACCAGGTCGAGGTAGTCATGGTCGACGATCGCGGCGTCGGGCTTCGACTCGAGCAGCTTCTTGACGTGCAGGTAGTAGAGCGCGCCGATGATCGACCCGCCGGAGACGGTGGAGATCACCTGGACGTGGCGCAAGATCCCGCGCTGGGCGAGCCGGCCGAGCACCCCGATGTGGAAGAAGGATGCGCGAAAACCGCCGCCGGACAAGCAGATGCCCAGGCGGGTGTCGCCCTTGGGGGGAGGTGGGAACTCGGCCGTGGTGAGGACGCCCGGGGGGTATCCGGTCGTGTTTGGTTCGTCCCGTCGCGGGCAACGGCGGACGCCCGGACGGACTACGTGGCGATGATGCCGCCCGATCCGACGCTCTACGCCATCCCGCTCTACCTGTTGGGCATCGCGATCGAGGCGTGGGCGCTGCGGTCGGGCACTGACCCAACTCACGGGTACGAGCGCAGAGACACGGTCGCGTCGCTGGCGATGGGGCTTGGGTCCCTGCTGCCGGTCAGCGTGATCAACGTCGCGATCTTCTACCTTGCGAACACGCTTTGGCCGTATCGCTTGGTCGACTTGGGTACGGGCCCGCTTGGGTGGGCGGTAGCGATGATCAGTTGGGACTTCGCGTACTACTGGCAGCACCGCACCGATCACGAGGTCCGCCTATTCTGGGCGTGCCACGTGAACCACCACTCCAGCGAGCGCTACCACTTGGTCACGGCGCTCCGCCAGTCGTGGACCCCGTGGACCGGGGTGATCTTCTACCCGCCGCTGGTGCTCATCGGCGTGCAGCCGTGGATGGTGATCGTGGCGTGGGGGCTCAACCTCATCTATCAATTCTGGGTGCACACCGAGGTGATTGGCCGGATGCCTGGGTGGTTCGAGTACGTGTTCAACACGCCGTCGCACCACCGCGTACACCACGGGTCCAACCCGCAGTACCTCGACCGCAACTACGGGGGGATCCTGATCGTCTGGGACCGGCTGTTCGGCACGTTCGCGCCCGAGGTGGAGCCGGTGGTGTACGGGCTCACGAAGAACATCCGGACGTTCAACCCGGTCCGCATCGCGTTTCACGAGTACGCGGCCACCTGGGCGGACCTCCGCGCCGCGCGGTCGCTGGGGGAGCGCCTCGGCGTGGTCTTTCGCCGGCCGGGGTGGGGATCCTAGCCCAAAGTGTGCGCGAGGCGAAGCCGCAGCGCGCAATTTGGGCTCTCGCTTCGCCCGCCTTCGCCGACCCCCTGTGTGAAAAGGGAGCACCCGCAGGGTGCGCCTTTTCTCTGTGCGGGGTCGGCGAAGGAAG
>CALQBK020000058.1 GCA_943328795.2 Bifidobacterium breve | reverse complement strand
TCACCCAGTCGGCGCCCAGGCGCCGCGCGAGCGCCCGGCCTGCCCACGGCGGCAGGAACCGGTCGTCGTCGCCCCACAGGCACAGCGTCGGCACCCGGATCCGCGTGGCCATCGCGCGCTGGTCGCGCACCCGCAGCCCGCGGGCGACCGTGATCATGCGGTCCGGCAGGCCGTGGTCGGGCGGGAACGCAGTCGCCAGCTGGCCAGTCGGGTCCGCGGCGCGCAGGAACGCTTGCCCGGCGGACCAGCGGTAAAGCGGGGACGCGAGCGGTCGACGGGCCGCCCAGCGGCTCGGGAGCCAGGCGGCGCCGAGCGCGGTGGACATCAGCACGAGCTTGCCCGCGTTGCCCTCGGCGGCCAGCGCCGCGGCGAGCACGCCGCCGTAGTCGACCCCCACGACGATGGTGTCGACACCCGCGAGCGGGCGCAGCGCCGGCAGGAACCCCTCCATCGTGACGGGGACGGGCTGGTGGCGGCTCTCCCCAAAGCCGGGCAGGTCGGGCGCGGACACCGTCCCGGGGAGCTGCAGCCGGGACCAGTAGCGGCCCCCGGTGGGCAGCCCGTGGAGCAGCAGCCAGCGGTTCACAAGGCGAGCACGAGGTGCTTGAGGTACTCGGTCTCGGGCACCGCGGGCAAGACCGGGTGGTCGGCGGCCTGGCCCCCGCGGCGAACCCGGACGAACCGGCGCCCGGCCGCGCGGATGCCGGTGTAGACGGCCTCCTCGAAGCGGTCCCACGGGACGTGGTGCGAGCACGACGACGTGAACAGCAGGCCGCCGGGGGCGACGAGCATCGCCGCAAGCTGGTTGACTTGCTTGTAGGCCCCCAGGGCTTGGCCAGCGGACTTGCGGTTCTTCGCGAACGCGGGCGGGTCGACGCAGACGACGTCGTAGCGCACCCCGGTCTCGACCTTCGCGCGGAGCCACTCTTTGCAGTCGGCGACGTCGACAGTGAGCCGGTCGGCGACGCCGTTGAGCACCGCGTTGTCGCGGATCTGCGCGCAGGCAGGCGCGGATACGTCCACCGCGGTGGCGGCGGTCGCGCCGTGCGTGAGCGCGGTGAGCGCCCAGCCGCCCAGGTGCGCGTAGAGGTCGAGCACGGTCGCGCCGGCGACGCGCTGGGCCATCCACGCGCGGTTCTCGGCCTGGTCGAAGAAGAACCCGGTCTTTTGCCCGCCGACCAGGTCTGCTGCGTACTGGACGCCGTTCTCTTCGAACCGCTGCCGCTCCGGGACCTCGCCGAACCAGGTGTGCGCGACCCCCCCGAGGCCCTCGTGCGCGCGCACGGCGATGTCGTCCCGGCGCACGACGCCACGGGGCTTGAACACCTCGATGATCGCGTCCTTGACGAGCTCGGCGCGCTGGTCGACCCCGAGAGCGGTGACCTGTACGACCAGCACGTCGTTGTAGCGGTCGATGATCAGCCCGCCCAGGTGGTCCGCCTCCCCCGCGCACACCCGCAGCGCGGTGCGGCCCGGGAACACCCGCTCGCGCAGCGCGGCGGCGTCTCGCAGGCGCTCGACCCAAAACCCGCGGTGGTCGATGTCCGAGCGCGTGCGGGTCAGGATTCGGACCGTGATCAGCGACTGCGGGTTCACGTACCCGTGGCCGCAGAACTTTCCGTTCGGGTCGAGGACCGCGACCTGCTCGCCCGGGACGAGCTTGGAGACGGGCGGGTCCAGCACGTCGTTCGCGAAGATCCAGGGGTGGCCGGGGCGCACCCGGCCGGTGAGCGTACGCATCCGGGCGCCTATTGCGCCGTGCGGGCAGTGACCGCCGCCTGCGCCGAGGATCCGGGCGTTACCCTGTTGGACCACGGGCTCCTCCCCTGATCGAACACCTCGACCGACTGATCCTGATGGCGATTCGCCGGGTCCCGGGCGCTGAGCCCCGCCGGGCGATCTACCTGGCCGCTGCGTTCGTCCGCGAGGCCACGCGGGACCAGGTCCCCGTTCGCGCGGCGACGCTCGCGTTCTGGTCCCTGCTCGCGATCGTGCCCGTGCTCGTGCTCGCGGCCAGCATCCTGCGGCCGTTTGGCCTCTCCGAGTCGGTGTACAACGTCGTCCTGTCCGCGTTCGTCGCCGGCTCGGTGAGCGAGGTGGGCGCGCAGCTGAACGAGCTCTTGAGCGCCGTGGACTTCGGCAAGCAGGGCGTGGTCGGCATCATCGGCGTGCTGTTCGCGAGCTCGAGGATCTACTTCTCGATGGAGGACGCCTACAACGCGCTCTGGAACACGCGCCCGCGCCGCTCGTGGACCGTGCGGTTCATCCAGTACTACACGACCTTCACCCTCGCGCCGCTGCTGATCGCGTACGGCTTTCACTACTCGTCGCTGGTGGACGCGCGGATCGGTCACCAGTGGGCGGGCCTTGCCCTCCCGCTGCTCGTCACGATGATCGCGTTTGTCGGCGCGCTCCGGACGCTGCCCGACGCGGACGTCAAGTGGAGCTCTGCGCTGATCGGGGGGTTCGCCTCGGCCCTCGCGTTCGAGATCGCGAAGGTGGGCTTCAACGCGTACGTGAACGTGTTCGACGCCGGGGACACCGCGGCGAAGATCTACGGGTCGATCTGGTTCTTCCCGATGTTCCTGCTCTGGCTCTACCTGCTCTGGATGATCGTGCTGTTCGGCGTCGAGCTCGCGTACTGCATCCAGCGGCGGGACGACCTCGTGGAGTCCGAGATCCGCCGGCTCGAAGGCGAGCGCGCGGCCCGGCGCCACGCGGACGCGCTGTTCGGCTTGCAGTGCTTGATGGTCGTCGCGGAGCGATACGCAGCGGGGCTCGGGGCCTCGCCGGAGCCCGTCGTCACGCGCGCGCTGCACTCGGACCCGCAGTACGTGCTGAACGCGCTGGAGACGCTCGAGGAGGCCGGGGTGCTCGCCGAGTCCGACAAGGGCTACCTCCCCGCGCTGCCGCTGGAGGAGTTGACCGTGCGCGAGGTTTTGATCCGGTACCGCCGCGAGACGCGGCCCAACATCGCCGACAACGCGCCCGGGGCCGACCTCGTCGGGGGCCTGCTGGCGCCGGGGGCGGACCGCATGGACCAAGCGATCGCCGACGTGCTCCGGGTGGGCAACTGATACCGTCGGATCTTGATTCGGCTCGTTCCTCGGCCGCGCCCGACGCGCCTGGCTTCGTTGGGCCTTCCTCGCCTGCCCCGGCAGGCTTCGTCGGCTCCGCCTTGCCAGCCACGCCGGATCGCTGGCCGATCCACCGATCCGAATCATCGACCGACGGTATGAGCGCTGCGCCCCGCCGATATGACGAATCTCAGTCTCTGAGTTTCGTTTGGTGTCGGCGGTGAGGCGCGCGTGGATCGGGCTGGGGGTTGTCTCGGGGCTCGGGTTGGCCGTGGCCGCGGGGCCGCAGGTCGGCGTGCGGGTCGCCGCGGCGGAGGGCGTGACCATCGAGTCGGCGGGGTGGTGCGCGAGCGGGCTCTGCCTCCACGGGGTGCGGGCGCCCGCGCTCCATCGGCTCGAGGCCCGGCACGTCGCGGTGGACTGGGACCGCGGGGTCCGGCTCGTCGGCGTGTCGGTCTCGGTGGGGCGGGGCGAGGTGAGCGGGGGTGACCCGGGGAACGCCGCGGCGCTGCCGAGCACGCTGTCCTGGATCCGCCGGGTGACCGTCGAGGACCTCGTCGTGAGCGGCACGCCCTTGCCACCGTTGTCCGGGGAGGTGTACCCCCTGCGCCAGCTGCACGGCCAGGACGTGACCGTCGACGGGGACGTCGCCCGCGCGACGGTGCAGACCCCCTACGGGCGGGTCGTCGGCCGCGTCGAGCCGCGTGACGGCGGGCTCCAGGTGGACGTCGAGGCGCCGAGCCTGTCCGTGCCCGAGTCGATGATCGGGCAAGCGTTCGAGCTGGCGGGTGTGCGGGCCGCGGGGCGCTACGCGGGGGGCACGTGGACGGGGGTGGTCACCGTGGGGGTCGGCGTTCCGGGGACCGGCTTCTCCGTGCCCGCGGAGGTCGACATCGGCGCGCGGCAGGCCACCGCGCGGTTCGAGGACGTCCCGGTCGCGGCGGTCTACGCTGCGCTCGGCGATGTCGTGCCAGAGGCGGCGAGCGCCCAGGTGCACGGCACGCTCGGCGGGGTCGTGGTGGTCCACGCGGGGGCGGGCGAGGACAGCCCGGTGGGCCCGCTGTCGATCTCGGTCGAGCAGCCCGTGCTGGACGACTTCCGCGTCGATGGCATCCGCGGGGCCGAGCTCGGCGACTCGTTCAGCTACCCGATCGAGGGGGTCGATGGGCGTCCATCGCGGCGCACCGCGGGGCGCGGCGAGCCCGGCTGGCTCACGCTCGGCAGCATCGGCCCTACGCTCCCGGCAGCGGTGATCGCCGCCGAGGACGCGTCGTTCTACACCCACCCCGGCTACGACGTGCAGAGCATGGTGGACGCCGCGACCGACAACGCCGAGCGCGGGGGGGTGCACCGCGGGGGGAGCACGCTCACGCAACAGTTGGCCAAGAACCTGTACTTGGACGGCTCCCGGACGTACGTTCGGAAGCTGCGGGAGCTGCTGTACGCGGTCGAGCTGGAGCGCGACCTCGGCAAGACTGGCATCCTCGAGACCTACCTGAACGTCGTCGAGTTCGGCCCTGGGATCTACGGCGCAGGCGCGGCCTCGGACCGCTACTTCCTGAAGTCCCCCGCCGGGCTCTTGCCCGAGGAGGCCGCCTGGCTCGCGAGCATCTTGCCGTCGCCGACCTCCGCGTGGGCGCAGCAGTACCAGCGCGATCGGCCGAACATGGTGAAGGTGCGCGCCATCCTCGACAACATGGTGATGTTGCCGAAGGAGGAGCGCGAGGCCGCGAAGGGGCGGGCGCTGCACTTCGTGAAGTAGGAGGAAAAACGCGAGGACCCCGCCGGGGGTGACCGGCGGGGCCCTGGGGCGGTCGCGGTGTGGGCTACGCCAAGATCTTCTGCAGCTGCAGGGCGAGCGCGACGTTGGACGCCTTGAGCTTGCCCATCATGAAGAGCTGCATAGCCAAGCTGGGGTTGTCCAACATCTTCTCCCAGTCGGACTTCGCTACGGTGATCACGCAGCCGGGGCTCGCGATGGCGCCCTTGACGACGCTCCCAGGAGCGGTCGAGAGGTCCAGCGTCCAGGTGATCGTGCCCTCGGGGTCGCCCGTCAGGTCGAACTGGATGCTGTTCTTGACCGAAGCCTGCAGCTCCGGGTTGATCTTGGCGGGGAGGTACTTCTCGAAAAACTCTGCGCTGTCAGCCACGGGGACTCCTTTGGGCGCAGCCCACGTAACCCGCCCCGGCGGTCACAACGGGGCCCACGGGCGGCCAGGGGCCCCGAGGCGATGCTCCGCGCCGCTTGCCCTGGCTCCAGGTTGCGGCTACCCGGGGCCCAGTCGAGGTTCCTGTGGGAAAACCGTTGGTCATCGTCGAGTCCCCCGCCAAGGCGAGGACCATCGAAAAGTTCCTTGGAACCGACTATGTTGTCCGCGCCAGCGTCGGGCACGTGCGCGACCTGCCCGACAGCGCAGACGAGATGCCGGAGGAATTCCGCGGCACCCCGACCGCCCGCTACGGCGTCGACATCGACCGGGACTTCACCCCCGTCTACATCGTCAAGCCCGAGAAGCGGCAGACGGTGTCCGAGCTGCGCGCGGCGATGAAGGAGGCCCCCAGCGTCTACCTCGCGACAGACGAGGACCGCGAGGGAGAGGCCATCTCCTGGCACCTGCGCGAGGTGCTCAAGCCGCGCGTGCCCGTGTTCCGGCTCGTGTTCCACGAGATCACCCCCGAGGCGATCCGCCACGCGCTCGCCCACCCCCGCAGCATCGACGAGAACCTCGTCCGCGCGCAGGAGGCCCGGCGCGTGATCGACCGACTGTACGGCTACGAGGTGAGCCCGCTCTTGTGGAAGAAGGTGCGCCCGCGGCTCTCCGCCGGCCGCGTGCAGAGCCCGGCGTTGCGCCTCATCGTCGAGCGTGAGCGGGCGCGCATGGCCTTCCGCGCGTCGAGCTGGTGGGATCTCTCGGCGACCCTCGGCGCGAAGTCGGGCACCCTCGCCGCGAACCTCGTGGCCCTCGGCGGCGCGCGCGTCGCTACCGGCGCGGACTTCGACCCGAACACCGGGCGGCTCACCGCGAAGGGCGCGGTGTTGTTGGACGAGGCCGCTACGAACCGGCTCGCCAAGGTGCTGCGCGGCCAGACGGGCCGGGTCGAGAGCATCGACTCCAAGCCGTTCCGCGAGTCGCCCAAGCCGCCGTTCACCACCAGCACGCTGCAGCAAGAGGCGAACCGCAAGCTCCGCTGGACCGCGAAGGACGCGATGAAGTCCGCCCAGCGCTTGTACGAGAGCGGCTGGATCACCTACATGCGTACGGACTCCGTGGTGCTCTCGGAGCAGGCGCTCTCCGCGGCCCGGGACCTGATCGCCGCCGACTACGGGCGCGACTACTTGCCCGCGCGGCCACGCACCTACACGTCGGCCACCAAGAACGCGCAGGAGGCCCACGAGGCCATCCGCCCGGCCGGCACCCGCTTCCGCTCGATCGACGAGGCCCGCCGTGAGCTGGACCCCGTCGACGCGCGCCTCTACGAGCTGATCTGGAAGCGCACCGTCGCGAGCCAGATGGTGGACGCGACGGGCAAGCGCGTCGCTGTCGACGTCCACGTCGCTGTCCCGGACTCCCCGCCCGAGACCCCCGCGCGGTTCCGGTCGACGGGCTTGACCATCGACTTCCCGGGGTTCCGGCGCGCGTACGTCGAGGGATCCGACGATCCCGAGGCCGAGCTCGCGGACCAGGAGCGGGTGCTCGCGCCCGTTGTGGTCGGCGAGACCGTGCGCTTTGACAAGCTCGTGCCCAAGGGCCACACGACGCAGCCGCCCGCGCGGCTGAACGACGCCACCCTGGTCAAGGAGCTCGAGGCCCGCGGGATCGGGCGCCCGTCCACCTGGGCGAGCATCATCGACACGATCATCCAGCGCACCTACGTGTTCCGCAAGGGGAACGCGCTCGTGCCGACGTTCACCGGGTTCGCCGTCACGGCGCTCATGGAGCAGCACCTCGGCGAGCTGGTCGACTACGAGCTCACGGCCCACATGGAGGGGGACCTGGACGAGGTCGCGCTCGGCCGCCGCGACCGGCTCGCCGTGCTGAAGGCGTTCTACTCGGGCACGCGCGGCCTCAAGTCCCGGGTCGGCGAGGCGGACACCGGCACCGATCCGCGCGTCATCTGCGCGATCCCGATCGGGAAGTCCGACGACGGCGTCGAGATCTGCGTGCGGGTCGGCCGCTACGGGCCGTTCCTCTCGTCCGGGGAGCGCACGGCGGACATGCCGGCGGACGTCGCGCCGGACGAGGTCACCGTGCCCTGGGCGCTCGAGCGCCTGGAGAAGAAGGCCGCCGGGCCGCGGAGCCTGGGGAAAGACCCAGGCGGCGTCGACGTGTTCGTCATGGATGGGCGCTTCGGCGCGTACGTCCAGCTCGGGGAGATGGTGCGTGCGCCGGCCCCGGTGAAGGGGGCAAAGACGCCGGCGAAGAAGCCTCGTGGCAAGGCCAAGGTCGAGGACGCTCGCCCGCCACGCGCGTCGTTGCTGCCGGGCATGAAGCCCGAGACCGTGACGCTGGAGGAGGCCCTGGGCCTGCTCAGCTTCCCGCGCACGCTCGTCGGGGTGGGCGAGGTGATCCAGGTCTTCAACGGGCGCTTCGGGCCGTTCGTCAAGCGCGGCAGCGAGAGCCGGTCGATCCCGAAGGACATGTCGCCGCTCGCGGTCACGTACGCGGACGCCGAGGTGCTGTTGGCGGCGCCGGCCGCTCGCCGCGGGCAACGTGCGCCGGTCGCGCCGCTGAAGGAGCTGGGGGCCGACCCGAAGTCCGGGGGGACCGTGAAGGTGCTCGAGGGCAAGTGGGGCTTCTACGTGACCGACGGGGAGACGAACGCGACGCTGGCGAAGGGCGCGAGCCTGGAGACGCTGACGTTGGCGGAGGCCGCCGAGCTGCTGGAGGCGCGCCGCGGGGTGCCGTCGAAGAAGGGCGGGCGCCGCGGGTTCCGGAAGGCGCCGGCGCCGGGCACGTCTCGCGTGGTGGGGAAGGGGGCGTCGACGGCGGCGAAGAAGGCCGCGCCGAAGACCGCGACGTCGGTGAGCGCGCCGAAGGCACGCGCAACGAAGAAGACCAGCGCCGCCGGGGACAGCGCAGCCGCCAGCCCCGCCAAGACGGCGAGCGCCAAGGCCCCGGCCAAGAAGGCCCCGGCCAAGAAGGCTGCTGCGACGAAGGGCGCGGCGACGAAGGCCGCGGCGAAGAACGCCGCCGGGGAGGTGCCTGCCGCCACCGCGGCGAGCGCGAAGAAGCCCGCTGCTGTAGCGAAGAAGCCCGCAGCCGCAGCGAAGGAGCCCGCGGCGCCGAAGAAGGCCAGCAAGGCGGCGGCGACGAAGAAGGCGGCATCGGCCACGAAGCCGGCGTCACGCGCCCGGAAGTCCGGCGAGCCCGCGGAGCTCGGGTAGATGCGCCCGGTCCCGTGGGAGTCGTTGAAGACCGTCGGGGACGCCCGCGCCGGCGTGCTGCACCTCGCGGGCACGGAGGTCCGCACGCCGACGTTCATGCCGGTCGGCACGCAGGCCGCCGTCCGCACGGTGTCGCCGCTGCACCTGGAGGCCACCGGCAGCCAGATCGTGCTGGCCAACACCTACCACCTGTCGCAGCGGCCCGGCTCGGACATCGTCAAGAAGGCGGGCGGGCTCCACAAGTTCTCTGGGATTAAGCTTCCGATCCTGACCGACTCGGGGGGCTTCCAGGTGTTCTCCCTCGACAAGAAGGAGGTGACCGAGGAGGGCGTGACGTTCACCTACGAGGTGGACGGCAACCGCACGTTCTTGTCGCCGGAGCGCTCGATGGAGGTCCAACAGGACCTCGGCAGTGACATCGCGATGGTGTTCGACGAGTGCTTGCCGTTCGGGGCCGATCGCAAGTACGCGGAGGCCTCGGTGGGCCGGACGACGCGCTGGGAGCGGCGCTCGAAGGCCGCCCACACCCGGGCGGACCAGTCGTTGTTCGGGATCGTGCAGGGCGGGTTCTGGGGCGACCTCCGGAAGCGCTCGGCGGAGGAGATCCAGGAGATCGGCTTCGATGGCTACGCGATCGGCGGGCTCTCGGTCGGCGAGGGCCACCGCGCGATGTGCGACGTGCTCGACGACACGGTGCTGCACGTCTCGAAGACGCACGCGCGCTACCTGATGGGCGTCGGCCGCCCGATCGACCTCGTCGAGGGCGTTGCCCGCGGGATCGACATGTTCGACTGTGTCGTAGCGACCCGGCACGGGCGCTCGGGCGTCGTATACACGACGACGGGGCGCATCCGGGTGTCGGATGCCCGGTTTCGCCGGGACTTCTACCCGATCGACACCGACTGCCGCTGCTACGCCTGCGCGAACTTCAGCCGGGCGTATGTCCACCACCTGCTGCGCGTCGACGAGGTGCTCGGCTCGACGCTGTGCACCATCCACAACCTGCACTGGTTCGCGACGTTCATGGACAAGATGCGGCAGTCCATCCTGGACGGGACGTTCGAGACGTACCGCCGGCGGGTGCACGAGATCTACCCCGAGGACACGACGGCGAAGCCGGTGGCGTCGTACCCCGCGGTGAAGCCCAAGGCCCCGGCTCGCCCGGCGGCGGGGCCGAGCGCGTCGCCGGCCGGCAAATCGGCGCTGCTTGGCAAGGCGGCGCCGCCCGGCAAATCGTCGATGCCCGGCAAGGCGCAGGGCGCGAAGCCACCGAAGAAAGGGCGCTGAACCGCGGGGCCAGCCTACTGCAGGGCCAGCCTACTGCGAGGCCGACCACCACAGGGCGGACCCGAGCCCCGCGCAAGCGACGATCAGCAGGAGCGCTGCACCCACGATCGCGATGGGCAGCCCGGCGGTCCCGGGGGCGGGCCGCTTGGGCTCCGCCGCGGGGATGGCCACCACCGTCGGCACGGTCTCTGTCGGCTCCTTGCCCTCCACCAGCTCGATGGTGAACGTGTGCGCGCCGAGGACGATCCGGTCGCCCTCCTTGACTTGCTTGTGGTCCGGCACACGCTGGCCGTTCACGAACAGGCCGTTGCGGCTCCCCGCGTCTTGCACCCACACCGCGCCGTTGTGGAGCAGCACCCGCGCGTGTTGACGGCTCACGCCGGTGTCGTCGATGTGGACCTCGTTCGCCGGGTCCCGCCCAAGGCGTAGGCCAGACGCAGTCACCGGGAACCGGGTTCCAGCGAGCGGGCCTTCGACGCCGACAAGGAGTGGGATCCGGTCCATACTGTTCCTCGGCGCCCCTCGCAGCCCGTAGGGGCACGGGGTGGACGCAGCTGACGGAATTAACCCGCCGCGGGCCGGCTCGCTGCGACTCCATCGTTTCTTGATACGACCACGCGTGGCCCCGCGGGAACCTTTGCCGCCCGTGCCTGTCTGAGCCCACTCCACCCCGAGATCTCTCGCTCCATGTTCCTCGCGCTGCTCTCCGCCGTCTCCTTCCCCGGGCTCCGCGTCGCGGGCCCGACGGACGCCGACCTCGTGGATCGGTTCCAACACGGGGACCGGCGCGCGTTCGACGAGATCGTGCGGCGCTACCAGGACAAGGTCTACGGGCTCTGCCGGCGCTGGTTGGACGACGCCGAGGGCGCCGAGGAGACAGCGCAGGACGTGTTCATCGCGCTCTACCGGTCGCTCCCCGGGTTCCGCGGGGAGAGCCAGCTCTCGACCTGGGTGTTCAAGGTCACGCTGAACCACTGCAAGAACCACCGGCTCTACCGCAACCGCCGGGGCTACCGCAGGCACGAGACCATCGGCGGGAAGCCCGAGGAGGACGCCCCCGAGCGCCAGTTGGCCGACGACGGCGCCGGGACCGACTCGGCCGTCCACCGCGGCGAGGCCGAGGCGCTCGTGCGCTTCGCGCTCGCCCAGCTCGACGAGGAGCACCGCCAGATCCTGCTCCTCCGCGACGTCGAGGACCTCGCATACGAAGAGATCGGGGACATCCTCGACCTCCCCCGCGGCACCGTAAAAAGCCGCATTCACCGCGCCCGGGCTGAGCTCGCGGCCGTCCTTGCCCGGAAAATCGGGCGGGAGGACATCTAGATGGACAGCTTCTTTGCCCGGAACCGACTCTCTGCGTACCTCGACGGGGACCTGCCCCAGGACGAGGCGCGCGGGGTCGAGGCGGCCATGAGCCGCGACCCTGCGCTTCGCGCGGAGTACGAGGAGCTTCGCCGCGCGGTGGACTTCCTGCGGACCAACGGCCCGATCGCCGCGCCCGAGGGGTTCGCCAACCGGCTGCACATCCGCCTCGCGGCCGAGCCGCCGCCCAGCCGCCTCCGCAGCACGCTCCGGCGCGTTCGCATGGACTACGTGGGCATCGCGGCCGTCGCCGCCGTCGCGCTGCTCTTCGTCGGCACCCGCCACCCCGACCCGGCGACCCCCGCGCCCGCTCCCGTCATCGCTGCCGCCCAGGCCCCCGGCGTGCCCGACACCTCCTCGCCAGCCGCAGTGGCCCCGGGCGCCGCGATCGACCACGAGGGTGGGTTCGCCGCGATCCCTTCGCCAGCGAGCCCCCCGAAGCCCAAGTCCGGCGCGTCTGCGAGCCCCGCTGAGCGGGAGCCGTTCCAGGCCGACTGGGAGCGTGACCCGCCCGCCGCGGACGGGTCGCTCACGACGGGCACCTCGGGCCAAGGCGCCACGCAGTCTACCGCCGTGCCGACGCTCTACTCGCCCGCGCCGTGGCGCTACCGCGTCCACGCTGGCGGGACGAACCCGCTGAAGGACCTGATGGAGGTCGCCTCGTCCCTCGGCGGGCGGATCGTCGACGGCAAGGGGCGCCCGCTCGCGGACTACCCGATGGACGAGGGGGACTCGCAGTCGGTGCGGGTCTACGTGCCGTCCTACAACGTCGAGGCGCTGCAGCGGAAGCTCAAGGAGCTCGGCACGGTGGACACGATCGCCACCGACCCCGAGATGCTCTACCAGAACGGCGCCGAGGTGCCTGTCTCCATCGAGGTCCAGCGGTAGCTCGGGAGCGGGGCGCTGGGGAAGCGTCCCGCTTCAAGCGATTTCGGGATGCTGGGCCAATTTGTTTGCGCAGCGCTGGGGCTGGCCCGCCGATGCCGACGCTCGGCAGACCTCGCGTCGGCATCGGCGGTTCCTTTGCGCCGTTCCAAGGCACGGTCTGGCGAAACCGCCGAAGACGTCGGCTCCGCCAGACCCTGCGGGGAACGGCGCGGGAGGGGGCCAGCGAGCGTCCCGCTTCAAGCGATTTCGGGATGCTGGGCCAATTTGTTTGCGCAGCGCTGGGGCTGGCCCCCGGTGATATCCGGTCGCATGGAAGAGCTGCTCGCCCGCATCCCCCAGCTCGTGGCGGCGCGGTACCCGCTGATCTGGGTGCAGTCGCCGGAGGAGGACCGCGTCGAGCGCGGCATCGCCAAGCTGGCGGCGGCGCAGGGCACCGACCTGTTCCGGTGGCGCAGCACCACGGGCCTGCAGCAGGGCCTGGGGCCCGACGCCGTGCTGTTCCCCGACACCCGCGCGATGCTCGACTGCCTCGACCAGGTCGGCATCGTGAAGACCCCCGCGATCTTCTTGTTCGAGGACTGCGCCGCCGAGCTCCAGGACCTGGGCGTCGTCCGGCGGCTGCGCGACCTGGAGCCGGAGCTCGAGCAGCGCAAGCAAGCGCTCGTGTTCGTCTCCCACACCGCGCAGGTGCCGCAAGAGCTCGAGAAGGACGTCGCCGTGCTCGACGCGCCGCTGCCTGACCGCAAGGAGATCGGGAAGCTGCTGCAGAAGCTGCTCCACAGCCAGGCGATCGCCGTCCCGGTGGACCGGTTCGAGCAATTCGTTACCGCCTCGCTCGGGCTCACGGAGAAGGAGATCAAGCGGGCCTACGCGCGCATGCTGCTCGAAGGGCGGCGGTTCGATGACAGTGACGTGGCCGCGTTGCTGGACGAGAAGGCCCGGATGCTCCGGCGCTCGCGCTTCTTGGAGTTCATCAAGCCCGAGATGGGCATGAGCCAAGTCGGCGGGCTGGAGAACTTGAAGACCTGGCTCAACGAGCGCACGCCGTCGTTCTCGGACCGCGCGCGGGCGTACGGGCTCCCGGAGCCGAAGGGGCTGTTCCTCCTTGGCGTGCAGGGCTGCGGGAAGTCGCTCTCGGCGAAGGCGGTCGCGGACCTCTGGCACCTGCCGCTGTTGCGCCTCGACGTCGCGGCGCTGTTCGCGGGCCGGGCGGAGGAGGGCCTGCGTGACACCATCGCGATCGCCGAGAGCCTGGCGCCGGTGGTGCTGTGGATCGACGAGATCGAGAAGGGTTTTCTCGGCGACGCCGGCGGTGGCCGCGTGTTCGGCACGTTCCTCACCTGGATGCAAGAGAAGCAGAAGCCCGTGTTCGTGGTCGCGACAGCGAACGACGTGCGCGCGCTGCCTCCGGAGCTCTTGCGAAAGGGACGCTTCGACGAGATTTTTTTCGTCGACCTGCCCAACGTGCACGAGCGCCTGCAGATCCTGGAGATCCACCTGCGCCGCAAGGGCCGAAACCCCGACGACTTCGACATGCTCGCGATCGCCGAGGAGACCGAGCGCTACTCGGGCGCGGAGCTCGAGCAGCTCGTGGTGGCCGCGCTGTTCCGGGGCTTCTCGGCAGGCCGGGAGATCACGCAGGCCGACATGGCGCGCGTGGCGCGGGACACGATCCCGCTGGCGGTGACGATGGACGACCGGCTCAAGGAGCTGCGCGAGTGGGCCCGGCCCCGCGCCCGGCCCGCGAGCGTCGATACGCGCCGCGTGGCGTTCTTCAAGGACTGGGCAGCGGA
This sequence comes from Bifidobacterium breve, assembly GCA_943328795.2. Lineage (GTDB taxonomy): Bacteria > Myxococcota_A > UBA796 > UBA796 > SXON01 > CAIUMM01. The sequence continues at coordinate 9,385 of CALQBK020000058.1, read as the reverse complement.
GGACGGCAATGAGTGAAGCAGCTCCCGTGTTGAAGGTCGCCGTCATCGGCGCCGGGTCCTGGGGCACGGCGCTCGCGATGCAGCTCGCTCGCAACGGTCACGACGTGCGGCTCTGGGACCGAGACGCCGAGCGCGCCGCCAGCATGCAGGCCGCCCGCCAGAACGCGCGGTACTTGCCGGGCCAGGTGTTCGCCGACACCTTGGTCGTGACGCACGACCTCGACCGGGCGCTGGACGACGTGGCGCTCGTGGTGGCCGCGGTGCCGAGCCAGGCGGTGCGGTCGGTGGTCGCGACGGTCGGCGAGCGAATGCACGCGGGGCAGGTGATCTGCGGCGCGTCCAAGGGGATCGAGGTCGACACGCTGCAGACCATGGACGAGGTGATGCGCGAGGTGCTGCCGGCGTCGGTCCGCCCGAACTTGTGCGCGCTCGGGGGCCCGTCGTTCGCGAAGGAGGTGGCGCTGGGGCTGCCCACGGCCGTGGTGGTCGCGGGCGAGAGCGAGTGGGCGTGCCACGTCGTTGGCGACGCGTTCCACGGCGGCTTCTTCCGCGTGTACCACACCGACGACGTCGTGGGCGTCGAGGTTGGCGCGGCGCTGAAGAACGTCCTGGCGATCGCCTGCGGGGTGAGTGACGGCGCTGGCCTGGGCACCAACGCCCGCGCGGCGCTGATCACCCGCGGCCTCGCGGAGATGACGCGCCTCGCGGTCGCGCGCGGGGCGCAGCCGCTCACGATGATGGGCCTCGCCGGCCTCGGGGATCTCGTGCTCACCTGCACGGGGGACCTCTCGCGGAACCGCCGGGTCGGGCTCGGGCTCGGCCAGGGTAAGACGCTGCCCCTGATCCTCGCCGAGCTCGGCCAGGTCGCCGAAGGCGTGATCACCGCGCGCTCGGCGTGGAACCTGGCGCAGCGCACGGGCGTGGAGATCCCGATCATGGAGCAGGTCTACCGGATGGTGTACGAGGACAAGCCCGTGTTCGCGGCCCTGCGCGACCGCTCCGGCCGACCGCGCCTCGCCGAGCGCTGCTGGCCGCGACCCTCGAAGAGCAAGCCGAGGGCTTGCCGACGGAGCCGGGCGTCTACCTGTGGAAGGACGCCGAGGGCGTCGTGCTCTACGTCGGGAAGGCGATCAACCTGCGGCAGCGGGTCAAGCAGTACCTTGGCGGCCACGACGGTCGGTACATGGTGCCGTTCCTGGTCCAGAGCTCGACCCGGATCGAGACCGTCCCGGTGCGCACCGAGAAGGAGGCCCTGCTCCTCGAGAACCTGCTGATCAAGCAGCACAAGCCGCGCTACAACATCAAGCTGCGGGACGACAAGAACTTCTTGCACGTCCGGGTCGACCCCCGCGCCGAGTGGCCCCGGTTCACGCTCGTCCGCCGGCCCAAGGACGACGGGGCGAAGTACTTCGGGCCCTACCACACCGCGACGACCGCGCGCCGCACGCTGCAGTTCGTCCAGCGCAGCTTCCCGCTTCGTACCTGTACAGACGCCGTCCTCGCGTCGCGGCGAAAGCCCTGCCTGCTGTACCAGCTCAAGCGCTGCATCGCGCCGTGCGTCGCCTTGTGCACGAAAGACGCATACGACGACGTGCTGCAAGACGCCGTGCTGTTCCTGGGCGGCAAGGACCGCGAGCTGCAGTCGCGGCTGACGACGCAGATGGTGGCGCTCGCCGACGCCGAGCGGTTCGAGGAGGCTGCGCGGGTGCGGGACGTGCTCACGGCGGTGCGTGCGAGCCTCGACCGGCAGGTGGTCGCGGACGTCAAGATGGGCGACCGGGACGCGTGGGGCCTGCACCGCGAGGGAGACCGCGGCGCGATCGCGTGCTTGCCGGTGCGGGGTGGCCTCGCGCGGGAGCCGATGGTGTTCCCGTTCGCGGGGGAGCTCGGCGAGGACGCGGAGCTGATCACCGCTACGCTGAACCGCTGGTACCGGGAGGAGGGCACGTCGCCGGCCGAGGTGCTCGTGCCGACCGAGCTCCCGGCGGTGCTCGCCGAGATCTTGAGCGAGCTGCGCGGCGCGATCGTGCGCGTCACGTGCCCCCAGCGCGGCGACAAGACCCGCCTGGTGGAGATCGCCGGCAACGCCGCGAAGTCGCGCTTCGCGGTCGACCACGGCGAAGAGGAGCGGATCCAGCGCGCGCTCGACGGGATCGCCGAGATCGCCCAGCTGGCCGGCCCGCCGGTCCGGATCGAGTGCTACGACAATTCGAACCTGCTGGGGATGGACCCCGTGGCGTCCCAGGTGGTGTTCCTCGACGGGCGCCCGTCGCGCAAGGACTACCGCCGGTACAAGGTCAAGACCGTCGTGGGGGCGGACGACTACGCGACGATGGAGGAGATCCTGCGGCGTCGGCTGACGCGCGCGATGGAGAGCGGGGAGTTCCCCGACCTCATCGTGGTGGACGGCGGGCGGGGGCAGCTCAACTCGGCCCTCGCCGTGCTCCACGAGCTGGGGCTCGAGCAGCAACCCGTGATCGGGCTCGCAAAACCGCGCACCGAGCGAAAGGCCGGGGACCGCGACGCCGTCGACAAGATCGTGCTGCCCTGGGAGCCCGAGCCCGTGGTGCTGCGGTACGACGACCCGTCGCTGCGCCTCCTGCAGCACTTGCGGGACGAGGCCCACGACACGGCGGTGGGCTTCCACCGCAAGACGAGGTCGAAGCGGACGCTGAAGAGCGCGCTCGAGGACCTGCCCGGCATCGGGCCGACGCGCCGGAAGGCGCTGCTGCTGCACTTCGGCTCGATGTCGGCGATCCGCGCAGCAGACGTAGACGCGCTGGCGCAGGCCCCCGGCATGGGCAAGAAGCTCGCGGAGGGGCTCTGGAAGGCGCTGCTTGCTGGGTCGGGGCGCTAGCGCGCCCCTCCCGGCGGCCCCACGGCGAACCTGGCGGGCGAGTACACCCGCCAGATTCGCCCACGGTTCGGCCCCGCCGAAGACGGCGGGACCGAGACCGCGCGGGCCGTGCTTGCTGGGTCGGGGCGCTAGCACAAAGTGTGCGCGAGGCGCAGCCGCGGCGCACGGTTTGGGCGCGCGCTTCGCCCCGGTCTGGCGAAGGAGCAGGGCGAAGCAGAAGAACCTATCCCAGGAGGGGCCGCTTGCGGCACATCCTGGGATAGGGCGCCCCTCCCGGCGGCCCTACGGCGAACCTGGCGGGCGAGTACACCCGCCTACCCCCGCGCCGCGGCCTTCTGCTCCGCACGCAGCATCGCCCCGGGCACCCACGTGCCGTACCACCAGATCCCCGCGGCCGACAGCACGCCGATCCCGCCCATGAAGATCCACATCGTGCCGGGGTGGTGCAGGTTGTAGAGCATCGTGGTGACCTCGTGCGGCGGCTGGTTCAGCAGCTCCACGAGCTTCGTGAACCCCTCGCCGCGCGGGATGGCCTCCACCGCCTCCGCCGACATGCCCTTCTCCAGCAGCATCTGCCGGCTGAACACCTCCTTGCTGGAGAACGCGTCGTACATCCGGGTGCCGAGCTGGCCCTCGAGCGTCCACCCGATCGCCAGCGAGACCTGCGAGAAGCCAAGGTACATCCCTTTCTTGTCGCTCGGCGCGAAGTTACCGATGTACTCGGAGAACTTGGGGCTCGAGAGCATCTCGCCGACCGAGAAGACGCCGATCGCTGCGACGGAGATCCAGCCCAGGGCGGAGGCGCCCGACGCGAACATCGCCGCGGAGGCGAGCAGCGTGCCGACCACCATGGACGTGATGGCGCGCATTTTTCCGGACACCGCGGCGAACAGGAAGCAGGTGAGCATGATGAGCCCGGCGTTCAAGTTCAGCATCCCCTCGGGGAGCACCTCGGTGCCGTCCTTGTTCATCACGATGAAGAACTTCACGACCTCGTTCTGCGCGCCCCCGGTCCCGAACAGCGTCGAGACGATGTCCCGGGTGTCGACCCAATCTTCGATGTGCGCCGGGAGCACGTCGAACAGCGAGTTGAACATGAACCAAAATCCCGAGAAGATCAGCAGGTACACCCACACGTGGGGTTTTCCGAGCTCGCGCAGCGAGTCCGTAGCGAGCGCGCTCAGCGCCGCGCCGAAGCCGGGCTTTCCACCCGCCGCGGCGTCCTTGGCGGCGAGGTCGGCCTCCCGCGTGTCTTGCCCGGGCTCGGTGTACATCAGCAGCATCAAGAAGTTCAGCGAGATGATCGCGGCGCAGGCGAGGAAGACGTACTGCCACTCCATCTTCCGCAGGAAGCCGGCGACCAGCGGGCCGAGGAACCCGCCGATGTTCACCGTCTGGTAGAAGATGCCCCACGCCATCGACGAGTTCTCTCGCCGGGTGGACTTCACGAGCGTGCCCTGGATGCCCGGCTTGAACACGGCGGTCCCGGACGCGAGGACGACGGCCCCTGCAAAGAACCCGTAGAACGTCGGGAAGGCCGCCATGATCAGGTAGCCGCAGATCTTGATGACCGTGGACGCCGCGATGGTGCGCTTGTACCCAAACCGGTCCGAGAGGCCGCCCGTGAACACCGGGAGCACCGACTGGATCATCGCCCAGCACGTGAGGATCGTGCCGAACTCCGTCATGGACACGCCAAGGCCGCCCTTGCTGACCGGGTCCTTCGCGTAGAGCGTCGCGACCGCCTTCACGCCGTAGTAGGCCAGGCGCTCGATCATCTCCATCCCGCCGACCACCCAGAACACGTAGGACAGCGACGCGATCGCCGGGATCAGGGAGAGTTGGACGACGTCGTCGACGGCGGTCTTCGAGGAGGGGGAATCGGACACGGTGCTCTCCGGTACTCCCGGGTAGCCTGTCGGCGGCGGCGAGGCAGCGGATACGTGGCACCGATGCTGCTCTCCCTGCTCGTCGTCGCCTGCGTCCACCACATCCCGGACCCGGGCGCGGCGGCCGCCGGGGCCGTGGACCCCGAGCCCTCCGCGACCTCCGACGTGACGGTGTGCTGGCTCGAGTTCGCGACCGGCAGCTTGCCGCACGGCACCGCGGTCGCCCACGGCGCGCTGCACAAGAACGTCGACAGCACGCAGAGCGGGCTCTTGTTCAAGTCGTCGCTCGGCAACTGGCTCGTGGACGGCGGGCAGGCGGCGGACGTGAAGGCCGAGCTCAAGGACGTGAAGGGCCTGGCGGGGCTGTTCATCCACCAAGCCGCGGCAGGCTGGACGGTAGAGGCCACCCCCGCGCAGGCCTTGCTCCGCGCGGGGGTAGCGGCGGGCCAGCTCACGGGCGTGATCCCGACGCACGCGCACTTCGACCACCTCGGCGGGCTGCTCGACCTCGGCGTGCCCGTGCTGCTGCCCCAGGCGGAGATCGACTTGGCGCAGGCAGTGGTCGCCGGGTCCGGCTTCGGCGTGCTCCCGCGGGAGGCCGCCGCGCTGCTCCCCCGGGCGAAGCCGCTGGCGTGGACGGGCGGGCCGGTGCTGTACTGGGATCGGAGCTACGACCTCTACGGCGACGGCACCGTCGTGCTGTTCCCGCTGCCGGGGCACACGCCGGGGAGCCTGGGGGTGCGCGTACGCGTGCCGTCACGCCCGGGGACCGAGCTCCTGCTGGTCGGGGACACCGTCTGGGTGCGCGAGGGCTACGAGCAACGGGAGCCGAAGGGCTGGCTCGCGGCGGGGTTCGACGCCGACGGGGACGTCAACGACAGCCAGATCGCGAAGCTCTGGCAGCTGCACCAGGCTCGGCCGGACCTACACATCCTGCCGGCGCATGACAGGCGCGCGTGGGCAGAGGCGTTCGGCGTCCCCGGCTGTTGAGCCGCGGCGAACCTGCTTGATTGGGCTTGCTTTTCCCCGGGATCTGTGCGAGATAGCCCCACCGTTGGAGCGGTCATGAAGAAAGTACTCTTGGGCATTGGTGGCGGGTTGGGTGTGCTGGTTCTGGGGTTCGTCGTCGCGGTGTCGATGCAGCCGGACACGAGCCACGTCGAGCGCAGCATCCTGGTGGCCGCGGCGCCTGCCGACACGTTCCCGCTCGCGAACAGCCTCGACTCGTGGTTGAAGTGGAGCCCCTGGCAAGACATCGATCCTGCGCAGAAGGTCACCTTCTCGGAGAGCCACGAGGGGAAAGGCGCCTGGTACGAGTGGGAAGGCAACAAGGACGTCGGCCACGGCCGGATGACGATCCGCGAGAGCGTCGCGCCGTCCAAGGTCGTCGAGGACCTGCATTTTATCGAGCCCTTCGAGGCCACCGCACAGGTCACGCTCTCCTTCGTCGCCGAGGGCGAAGGCACGCGGGTGACGTGGGCGTACGACGGCGAGAACGACTTCATGGCCAAGGCCGCGGGCATGTTCATGAACATGGACGCGATGCTCGGCGCCGACTTCGAGAAGGGCCTCGGCCGGCTCAAGCCGCTCGCGGAGTCTGCCGCGACCGCCCGCGTCGCGGCTGAGCAGGCCGCAGCGGCCGCGGCCATCGCGGTGGTTGACCCTGCCGCGCCCGTGGACCCGGCGACCGGCACGGCCGCGCCGGCCCCGGCGAACATCCCGGGCATGGCGCCCCTCGCCCCCGCGAACCCGTAGGTCGACCCATCCGCCGATCGGAGCCCATGGCCGGCGGCCTGACGCGGCGACAGTTGCTCGCGGCGTCGGGTGCGGCTGCTTTGCTCGGGTGCACCGCGCGGTCGGCGCCGCCGGTGGACCCGGGAGTCTCCCCGTTCGAGCCCGCGCCTCGCCCGTTGTCGGCCGACTTCCGCCGGGGGATGAACTTCGCCCACCTGCACCGGCGCGGCTACGGCTATGGCAGCGCCCGCGCCGAGGTCCAGCTCCGCCGGCTCGCGCAGCTCGGCGTGACAGACATCGCGCTCAACCCGTTCGCCTACACGCGCTCGCTCTCGTCGCCGTCGATCGAGTGGGGCGGCGACGACAGCATGACCGACGACGACATCCGGGAGCAGTGTCGGCAAGCCGCCGCGCTCGGCATGCGCGTGATGATGAAGCCGCACCTCTGGAGCTGGAGCTACGTCGCGGGCCAAGGGAATTCAGACATTGACCTGGACCCGGCGGGCTGGCGACAGTGGTTCGAGGCCTACACTGCGTACGCCGTTCACTTCGCAGCTTTGGCGGCGGAGTGTGGGTGCGAGAGCGTGTGCGTGGGGCTCGAGTACACGATCGCGACCCGCGAGAACGCCGGCGCATGGGCCCGGGTAGCCGAGGCGTGCCGCAAGGTGTTCCCCGGGGCGCTCGTGTACGGCGCCAACTGGTACGAGGAGTGGGAGCGGTTCACGGACTGGGACGCCTTCGACTCCGTGGGCGTCGACGCTTACTTTCCGCTCACGGGCACCACGGTCGACGACCTCGTAGCGTCTTGGAAGGCGCCGCTGGACCGACTCGAGGCGCTCAAGCGCCCTGTCCTCTTCACGGAGGCCGGCTTCCAGGCGGTCGTCGGCGCGGCCTCCCACCCTTGGGAGTCGCACGACCACGAGCGCGCGGACCCTGCCGAGCAGGCGCGCGCGTACGAAGCGCTGCTCCGCGCGTGCACCGAGCGCCCGTGGTTCCGGGGCGTGTACTGGTGGAAGTGGTTCACCGACTTGCCGGGGGAGAACGACCCGTTCGTGCCGGCCGGGCAGCCCGCCGAGCAGGTGCTCCAGGCCTGGTTCGCGGGGAGAGGGTGACGCCGCCGCCGCGCATCGGGTTCGTGGTGTCCAACGTCGCGGGCACGACCGCGACGCAGTCCACGATCCACCTGGTGCAAGCCGCGTTGGAGCTCGGCTACGCGGTGGAGCTCTACGAGCCGTGGGACTTCGAGATCGACGAGCTCGGGCGTCCTTGCGCGCGCGCACACCGGCTGGAGGCGGAGCAGTTGGGCGGCCGCGGCCCCGACGAGGCCCGGGCGTGGATCGCGGACACGCTGCGAAATCGACAAGCCGCGCGACACTCGGTGCGGCTCGGCGGGCTCAAGCTGCTGCTCTTGCGCGCGAACCCGCTGAACAGCACGATCCTGACGTTCGCGCAGCTCGCGGAGGCTGCGGGGGTCCCGGTGCGAAATCGGCCCGGCGACCTGTTCCGGGCGTCCCACAAGGCCTGGCTCGCCACGCTCTCGGGGGTGCCCCGGCCGCGGACGTTGGTGACCCGCGCGCCGAGCGCCGTGCAGCGGTTCGCGAGCGAGTGCAACAGCGTGATCATCAAGCCGGCGCGCGCGAGCGGCGGGAGCGGCGTGTCGTTGGTGCGCGGCGCCGCCGGGCTCGAGGGCGCGATGGACGCCGCCATGCGCGCGGGCGATGGCTACGTGGTGGTCCAGGACTACCTCGCCGGCGCGAGCGACGGCGAGCGGCGCTTGCTGTACCTGCGCGGCGCGGGGCTCCTGGGCGGGTACCTGCGCGTGCGCGCGCCCGGCGAGTTTCGGCACAACCTGCGGCTCGGCGCCGAGCCCGCTCCGTGCCCGCCCGACCCGCGCGACGAGGTCGTGATCCGCGCGTTGGCCCCGCACCTGGAGGCCGCGGGCGTCTGGTTCGCGGGCATCGACGTGATCGACGGGTGCGTCGTCGAGGTCAACACGCTGAACCCTGGCGGCATCCACTTCACCGCCACCTTCAGCAAGCGCCCCATCGCGCGGTCCATCCTCGACGTGATGTTGCAGGCTTCCGCCTCGGTGCCTTGATACCGGGGCAGATGTCGCGAAAGAAGTCCATCCCGCCAACAGAGGCGCCCGATCCGGAGGAGTACGGCGACGCCGCGCTGAACCGAAAGCAAGTGGTCGAGATGATCCGAAAGCGGGAGAGCTTCGAAGACGCCGACCTGCGCGGCGCGGACCTGTCGGGGCTCTCGTTCGACGGGCTGAACCTCGTGCAGGCGAAGTTCGCCGAGGCGAACCTGGCGCGCAGCAGCTTCCGCGGGTCCAACCTCTCGGGCGCCAGCTTTTTCGGGGCCAACCTCCGGGACGTTTGCCTCGACGGCGCGAACCTGGAGGAGGCTGACCTGGACTACGCGAACCTGGACGGGGTGACGCTGCAGAACGCGAAGATCCGCAAGGCGCTGTTCCCCACCCGGAAGGTCACGCTGGTCGACGTTCGGGCCGCGGTCGTGAGCGGCGCGCGCCTGCGCATGGAGCCGTTCGCCGCCGGCGACGACGAGGAATAGGGATGCGCCGGGGAACCTGATCGCTTGGGCTCAAGCCCGATCGGCCCGCGCGGTCTCATTCCCGCCGTCTTCGGCGGGAATGAACCGTGGGCGAATCTGGCGGGTGTACTCGCCCGCCGGATTCGCCGAAGGGCCGCCGGGAGGGGCGCCCTAGCGCCCCTCCCCAGCAAGGAAAGGCCGCGCGGTCGCGGCCCCGCCGTCTCCGGCGGGACCGCGTTAGCCGGGCCACCTCCGGGTGTTGCATGCGCGTGTTCGTGACGGGTGCTTCTGGGCAGGTTGGTCTTCCGTTGGTCCGCGAGCTCGTCGGGCGCGGGCACAGCGTCGCAGC
>CALQBK020000057.1 GCA_943328795.2 Bifidobacterium breve | reverse complement strand
GCGCTCGCGTCGCTCACGGCCTGGCCCGTCCAGGCGGTGCAGCTCCGGCCGTCGCCGTTGAGGCCGGACCACCCCGCGCTCTGTCGCGTCGTGGGGCCACCGCGCGCGCCAAACGAGCGCCACGACGCGATGTTCGACGGCGCCGGCACGGCGCTGGGCGCGTTCCACGACGCGCTGGACGACGCCGACACGCGCTTTGACCTGGCCGAGACCACGCTCGCGCACGCGTTCGGGGTGCCGCACCCCGCGCTCTCGGGGGAGCGGTGGGGCGAGCGGCTCTGCGATCGGCTGTACAAGCGCCTGGGCGAGCACCTGGGCCCGACGCGGTGCGTCGAGGTCGGCGGCGGCACCGGTGAGCTCGGGGCCGCGTTCCTCGACCGGGCCCACGCCCGCGGCCAGCAGCTCAGCTACCTGCGGATCGACCGATCCCCCGCGCTGCTCGCGGCCCAGGGCGCGCGGATGCCGCGGACCGAGGGCGTCGTCGGCGACGCCCTCGCGTTGCCCGTCCCAGCGGCCAGCGTCGACTTGCTCGTGGCCAACGAGATCATCGCAGACCTGCCGTCGACCCGCAACGCCGCCGGCTGGGACAACACGGGCGCGTTGGCGTTCGTGGGCGAGGTCGCCCGCGTGCTCGCGCCGGGCGGGGTCGCGTTCGTGTCCGAGTTCGGGAGCGAGGCGGACGAGCCCGAGGAGACCGAGCAGCTCGACCACCCCGAGGTCTCGATCCGGTTCGACCGGCTGGTCGAGGCCGCGCAGCGGCTGGGGGTAGAGGCCGAGCTGCTGCCGATCGCCACGTTCATGGGGTTGGACCTCGACGCACGCTGGCTCTGGCGGCCCCACCTGGGCGCGGTGCGGCACCTGGACCAGCGCGCCGGGCGGCCGCTCGCCGCTGGCCGCGCGTGGACCCCCGGGGCGTTGGACGCGCCGGGGGTCGAAGGGCTCCGCTGGGTCACGCTGCGCGACGAGGGCCCGGGCCCTCTGCCTGCCCGGACCTTCGCGTTGCTCCTCCGACGCCCCGCCTCACACCGCCGTGTACCAGCGCCGTGAGTACCAGCGCCGCAGCACGATCGCGAGCAGCAGCACGAGCTCCGCGGTGAGCCCGAGCCACGCGCCGGCCGCGCCCATCCCTGCGTAGCGGGCGAGCGCTACGCCCAGCGGGAGCTTGACGCCCCACGCAGTAGGCCTGCGCGAGCGCTGCCACCTCGGGCGAGGCGCCCATCGTGCGGAACGCCCACGGGCCGAGCACGGACGCCGCGGCGACGAGCGTCCCGGTGATGCCCGCGAGCCAGAGCGCTTGCCAGCCGAGCACGTCCGCGGTCCGGTGGCGCTCCGCGCCGACAGCCTGCGCCGCTGCGACGCGCACGCCGCGCATCAAGCCCATCGGCAACGAGAGGAAGAGCCACGTGGTGGTCACCGCGAGGCCGATGGCCGCGAGCGGAGCGGTGCCGAGCCGCCCGACGAAGATCGCGTCGGCGGCGGACATCAGCGAGTAGCTGACCATCGAGATCATCACGGGCCACGCGAGGGCGAGGACCCGGCGGGCGTTCATCGGGGTCGGGGCGACGCCGGTTGCAAGAAGGACGGACATGGGGCCTCCAGCGCCCGCGGGGGCAGCGCTGAGCCGCGCGAAGAAGCGCGGATTTAGGGGCGCGCGGACGCGTGGCGTCAGCGCGGCGGCGGGTTCACCGCCGTGGGGGACGCAAGACCGAGAAGTAGACCTGCGGGGCAGGTTCAGACCGCGGAGTTGATTCCCATTCGACTCGTGGTTGCGCCGCACGGGACGACGGCGAGCTCGGCAACCACGGGGACCTGGGGGGTGCTTGTGCTGTTCATCGTTGGACTCCGGACGGGCGCGGAAGTGGCCCGCGGGGACATTAGCCTGGGCTCCGCGGACCCGCAACATTTCGTGACACGCCTGGCGCCCTTCGCGAATCGCTTGCATCCGCGCGGGGCTTCGGATAAGGTGGCGCTGCCGTTGGGGAATCGCCAAGTCTGGTAAGGCACTGGGTTCTGATTCCAGCATTCGAAGGTTCGAATCCTTCTTCCCCAACCATACAGTTGAACCCCCGCTTTCCAGAGATGGAGAGCGGGGGTTCCTGCTTTTGTGCTCGGTGTAGGCGGGTTGTTGGAGTTCGAATCCATCCCGGGCGGGGACGAGCCGCCGAGTCGGGCATCTGTGTCGCCGGCCAGGCTTTTCCTTGGCCGAACGCCGAGGGACTGCTGCTGCGCCCAAGAGTATGCCCTTGACGACATATGCCGCCGCACCTAAACCAGATGGCGGTGACGATGCGTGAGCTGCGCGCCTTCGCGGGGCGCTCGCAGGTCGAGGTTGCCGAGGCGATGGGCGTCGCGCAGGCTGAGGTCTCAAGGCTCGAGGCGCGCACAGACACCAAACTGTCCACCATCGAGCGGTATGTGAAGGCGCTAGGCGGAGAGGTCGAGGTCGTGGCCCGGTTCGGGGACCGGTCACTTCGCCTGCACATCGGGTGAGCGACGCGCAGGCACCCGGTCCGTCACCGCGCACTTGCACCTCGACACCGGCGGCACCGCCACCGCTGGTACCATTCGCCTATGCTCCTCCTCCACCTCCTCCTCGGCTGCTCCGCGCCCGGCTCCGCGCCCGGAGCCGCCCCCCCGCCCCTGCCACCGGACCTCAGCCAGCCCGTGACCGTGCTCGACGCCGCGGCGGGCGTCTGCGTGTCGGTGCAGCTCGACCGCTGGGACGCCGACCACCGCGCGGCGATGGTGTCCGCCTTGCAGAGCATGGGCGTGCGCGAGGTGCGCCACGACTTGGTCTGGAGCTACGTCGAGCCGAGCCAGGGGGCGTTCGACTGGGCCACCGAGGACGCCTGGGTCGACGCGGTCGAGGCCGCCGGGTTCGAGGTGATCGCGATGACCGGCTACGGCAACGCCTGGGCGTCGTCCGAGCCCGCTGCCGACGCGTACTACCCCCCGGACGACCCCGCGGACTTCGCCAACTTCGCGGGCCTGGCTGCGGCTCGGTACGGCGATCGCATCGGCCGGTACGAGATCTGGAACGAGCCGAACGCGGGCTACCGCTTCTGGAAGGTGGGCGATCCTCCCGCGATCTCCGGGGACCCCGAGGGCTACGCGGACCTGTTCGTCCCGGCGTCTGCGGCGATCCACGCGGCGGCACCCGGGGCGGCGGTGGAGGTCGGGGGCACGTTCTTTTTGCCGACCGGCATCGTCGGCGGGGCCGAGTTCGTCGCCGATGCGGCGAGCTGGAACCCCGACTTCTTGTCCTCTGCGGACGCCGTCGCCTACCACCCGTACACGACCTACCCGCCGCGGGTCGGGCCCGAGGAGGGCGAGGGGGACGAGGAGCCGATCGACGCGATGCAGGCCGACATGCGAGCCGCGAGCGGTGGCCTCCTCCCGCTGTCGATCACCGAGGCGGGGTGGCCCTCGTGGGGGACCGTCGACGAGGCGATGCAGGGGGCGCTCCTCCTCCGCGGCTTCGCGCTGGCGCAGGCGGACGGGGTGAGGGACTACTGCGCCTACACCCTGGAGGACTTCGGGGACCCGGGGAACCCGGAGGGCGACTTCGGGCTGTACCGCTCGGGGGCGGTCGAGCGGAAGCCCGCCGCCGACGCGTGGGCGTCCATCGCGGCGAACATCGACGGCATGGACTGCTACGGCCGCGCCGAGTCCGCCCTCGACTTGCCCGCGGGCGTCTACGCCGTGCGCTGGGCGTCCGCGGACGCCGCGGCTACGCTGATTTGGACGACGTCGGGCGAGCAGGTGGTCACGCTCCCCGGGAGCGCGGGGCTGTGCGGCGCCGGCTCGGTCACCGCCAGCGAGGTCCCGACCTGGGCGACAGAGGTGGCGTGCTCCGGCGCCGGGGGGAGCTGAGTCGGACGTCCACCGGACCTTGACACGTCGGTGGGAACCGCCGCGGGACGGGGCTGTCACAGCAGGGACCTCGGAGCTCTCATGCGTCCCTCTCGCGCCTCGTACCTGTTGTTTCTCGTGTCCATCGGCTGTTCGCTCGGGCAGCCTGAGCCGGCCCCGGTTGACGACGCAGACCTCGCCGCCGCCGTCGCCAAGCAAGAGGCCGGGATCCTCGGGGCCCACCCGGTCGCGGACGACCTGGGCGAGGCACCCCGCCACGAGCCGCCTGCGGACGTGAAGCCGAGCGAGGTGTCGAAGCAGCAGGTGATCGGCCTGCTCGTTGGCAGCAAGGAGGCCGAGCAGGGCGGCTCGGCGGGGCTCGGCCTCCGTGGTGCGGGGCTTGGCGCGGGCGGGCGTGGGCAGTCCCTCGGGGTCAGCGGGGTCGGGAGCGGTGGGGCAGGCGCCGCGTACGGGGTCGCCGCTGCGCCGGAGAACCGCGGGTTCGGCAAGAAGCTGCCCATGCGCTCCGAGCCGCTTGCCGCGAACACCGAGGGGTACCGAAACGCAGGGGTGAACGCCGCGACGTTGACGGTCGACGACCCGCTCTCGACCTTCGCGACCGACGTGGACACCGGCAGCTTCACGCTGGCCCGGCGCATGCTGCTCGACGAGGGCAGGCTGCCGAACCCGGACGGGGTCCGCGTCGAGGAGTTCATCAACTACCCGGATTGGGCCTACCCAACTCCGACCGACGACTCCCCAGTCGGGGTGAACCTGGAGGTGGCGCCGAGCCCGTGGCAGCCTGGACACCACCTGCTCTGGGTCGGCCTCCGGGCCCAGGACATGCGCGGGGATCGCGAGCCCGTGAGCCTCGTGTTCTTGTTGGACGTGTCCGGCTCGATGAGCGGACCGGACCGCCTGCCGAGGGCGAAGGCGGCGCTGCACACCCTCGTCGACAGCCTGGACGCACGGGACTCTGTCGCCGTGGTGATGTACGCGGGGCAGACGGGCATCGCGCTCGACCCGACGCCCGGGGACCAGAAGGCGAAGATCAACGCTGCGATCGACGCCCTGCAGTCCAGCGGTGGGACGAACATGAGCTCCGGCGTGGACCTGGCGTACGGGCTGGCGGAGCGGACGATGCGCCCAGGGCGAGAGAACCGCGTCATCGTGCTGTCGGACGGGGACGCGAACATCGGGAGCTCCACCCCGGAGGCGCTGCTGGAGCAGATCCATGGCTACGCCGGCCGGGGCATCACGTTGTCGACGATCGGCTTTGGCGTCGGCAACTACCAGGACGCGATGATGGAGCAGTTCGCGGACAAGGGCGACGGCAACTACTACTACATCGACTCGTTGAACGAGGCGAAGCGCGTGTTCCGGGAGAACCTGGCGGGCACGGTGCAGACCGTGGCGCGTGACGTGAAGGTCCAGGTGGAGTTCAACCCGGCCGCCGTGAGCTCGTGGCGGCTCGTCGGGTACGAGAACCGCGACGTGGCCGACCGCGACTTCCGAAATGACAAGGTGGACGGCGGGGAGATGGGGAGCGGGCAGCGCGTGACGGTGCTGTACGACCTCGTGCTCGACAGCACGCCCGAGGGCGACCTCGCGACCGTCAGCTTCCGCGCCAAGCGACCGGGGGTGGACGCCGCGGCGCGCGAGTGGCGGACCACGCTCGAGGCGTCCCAGGTGCGCGGGGCGTTCGAGGACGGGTCCGTGGACTTCCGCGCCGCCGTGGGGATCGCCGGCCTCGCCGAGCTGCTGCGCAACAGCCCGACTGCGCAAGGCTTGTCGATGGACCAGGTCGCGTCCATCCTGGCCGGGGCGCGCCGGGCGGGCCGAAACGACGGCGACGTCGAGCAGATGGTCGCCCGCGCCCAGGCCCTCTCCCGCCTCGGCCAACGCTGAACGGTCAGGGCGGGCGCGAGGCGCGGATCTTGGCGACGAGCGCCTCGGCCTGCGCCTGCGTCGACGTTCGCCCCACCACGCGCCGCGCTCCGCCGCTCACCAGCTCGACCTTGAAGCTCGCCCTCGGCACGACGTTCACCGCGGTGACCTCCAACGCTACGTCCGCGACCCGCCAGGACGTGGTCGTCGGCACCCCCCGTCCCCCGATCGCGGTGATCACCCCCTCCCCGAGCCGCACCTCGTCCCGGCTCCACGCCAGGCCGGCGCCCGCGAGCTCGAGGCCGATCCCCCCGGCCAGGCACACCAGCGCGGCGAGCAGCCCGCCGGCGCCGTAGCGCCCGAGCTGGTCCAGGGCCCCGGCCAGGAACAGCGGCCCCACCGCGAGCGGCACCAGCGCCAGGCCGAGCGCGACCACGCCACCGTCGCTCTCGAAGATCACCTCGCCGGGGGGCAGCGGCCGCGCCACCGCCGCGATCGTGACCACGAGCGCGCACCCCCAGGCCAGGACCACCCCCGCGGCGGTCACCGCTGCCGGCCCGAACGCCGTGAGCGCCGGGACCACCCCGACCGAGCGGCCAAGCGGGAAGATCGCGAAGCCCACGAGCCCAATCGCCCCCGCGGCGGCCAACACCACCGCCAGGCCCAGGTCTTCGCCCCTCAAGCGGCTCCGCGGCGGTCAAAAATAGCCATCACCTCGGTCTATCTCCGCGGGCGCGGGCCGCCGGTTAGCCGACGCGGATGTCTACCTCCCCCCCGCTCACGTTGGCCGTCCTCGGCGCCACGGGAGCAGCCGGCGACCAGCTGCTCGCCTCTCTCCACGGCTCCCCCCTCGTCACCGGCCCTGTCCTCGCGTTCGCCGGCAACCGCCGCTCCCCGCGGGTCGACACCGCGAATTGGGGCCCCGGCAACCTGCCGGTCTACCCGATGACGGCGCTGCAGGACCACGCGCCGGACCTCGTGTTCTCGTGCTTGCCCCCCGAGGTCGCCGCTCGCGTCCTCCCCGGGCTCATCGGCCGCGGCATCTACGTCATCGACGTCGGGAACGCGTCCGCGGGCGTGCTGGACGTGCCGCTTGTCCACCCCGGCGTGATGTCGGCGCTGCCCGAGCGGGCGGTGCTCGCCGCGGTGCTGGCGCCGCTGGCTGAGCTCGGCGTGACGTCCGTGACCGCGAGCGCGGTGGAGGGCGCCATCCGGCGCGGGAAGGCGGGGGCCGAGGAGCTCGGTCAGCAACTGTTGGCGAACTTCGCTGGGAACGAGCCGCCGCGTCGGGTGTTCCCGGACGGCCTGGCGTTCGACGTCCTCGCCGAGGATGTCCCGAGCGACGAGTGGTCGCCGGCCGAGCGCCTCGGGGCCGACGAGGCCGCGGAGCTGTCCCAGCTCGCGCCAGAGCTCGTCGCGCTCACGACCTGCACGGGCGCGCTGTTCCAGGGCGTGGTGATGAACGTCCACGTGCGCGGGGTGCAGCTCGACGCCGCGGAGCAGGCCCTCGCGGAGCGCGGCGGCAACGGCACGTTCTTGCGAGCCGTAGCCAAGAACGGGAAGCTGCACCCACGCGCGGTAGCCGGGCGGCCGGGCGTGTCCTGGGGCCGGCTCCGCGCCGACCCTTCGGGCGACGGCGTGCACCTTGTCGCGGTAGGCGACAACCTCGCGGGGGCAGCGGGCGCCGTGCCGATGTTGGTCGCGGACTGGCTGACGGCGGCCGGGGTGCTCGCAAAGGGGCAAGCATGAGCGTGCTGCTGCTCTGGATCGCCCAGGCCTCGGCCGAGCCGAGCCGGGTCGCTGCGCAGTGGACGGTCTCGTCACCGTCCGACCTGGCCGTGGCTGCGAGCGGCGACACGGTCGCGATCCTGGGGACCGGGTTCACGCTGCTGGACCTGGCGACCTGGTCGACGACGGCGCTGTCGGTGTGCTCAGACGGGGGAGACCCCGCCGGCCTGGCTTCGGGGACGTTCACGGACAGCGCGGGGGACGACCACGACGCGTTCTGGGTGGGGTGCGGGGACGGCACCGTCGAGCGGATCGACGTGGTTGACGACAGCCCGACCTTGGCCTCGGACGTGATCGCCGCGGCCGACTCGGCCATCACCGGGCTCGAGTACGATGGCAGCTACCTCTACGTGATCGCCGCCGGCTCGAGCGGGCTCGCAGACGTGACCGCTGTCGCGCCGAAGGACGCCAGCGTCGCGTCTGGCTACCCGACGACCTTGTCGTACGACGAGCTGAACGACAGCGTGCTCGTGAGCGGCTCGCTCTACGTGCTGCACGGCAACGACGACGTCTCTCGGCTCACCACGTCGGGCGGGGGCGTGCTCATCTCGACCCAGGCCACCGGGGCCGACTACCACACGATCACGGCGACGGACGCCGACCTGCTCTTCTTGACCGACACGAACGGGGGCGACATCTGGTCGTTCGACACGGGGAGCAACGGCTTCACGCTGCACGTGAGCGACGTCGGCGACGCGACCACCGCGTTGTGCTTCGACGAGTCCGCCGAGTGGGCCGCGATCTCGGCGGACACCGACCTCGTGTTCTACGACTTCGCCGGCGGCGCATTTGGCGACGAGGCCTCGCGCCTCTCTGACGTCGGCTCGTTGGACCGCCTGGTGGCGACCTCCGACGGTGCGCTTGGCATCTCCACCGCAGACAGCCTGGTCGACTGGGCCACCGCGGCGCCGTGGGTCGAGATCACGTCGGCGCCAAGCACCGCCAGCACGGACCCGGTGGACGTCACGTTCTCGTCGGACGCGTCGGGGGACTGGACGTTCGCGCTCGGGTCGACCTTGGCAGACGCAGTGGAGATCGACAGCGGCACGGTTGACGCCGGCGGCTCCGAGACGGTCAGCGTCACGCCGGGCGACACCTGGGTGGAGGGGGCGAACCGCCTCTGGGTGACCGTCGACGACGGCGTGCATATCGGGCACGACGCCGTGGACGTCACTGTCGACACGCCCCCGCCGCAGATGGCCATCGCCGTCGGCTTCGGGGAGAGCACCGTGAGCGTCCAGGTGACCGCTGACGACACCGCGGACCTCCAGTACTTCGAGATCTACTTGTCCGACACGGCGTTCACCGCGGACGACTACCCGGACGGCGGGCCAAGCTTCGACGACGGCAACGTGACGGGCCCGGTCGAGATCGACGCGACCCCGAACACCGACGCGTCCTACACGTTCTACCCGCTTGCAAACGGCACGACCTACTACGTGGCCGTGCGCGCGGTGGACTCGGGCGGGCAAGTCGGGCCGATGTCCTCGGTCCTCTCGGCTACGCCGTCGTACACGTACAGCGCGTCCGAGCTCCGGGGCGACGAAGGCGGCTTTAGCTGCGCCACCGCGTCCCGGCCGGGCGCGGGCACGGCGCTTGGTCTCGTCCTGTCTGCTGTGGTCGCGATGCGGCGACGGCGCGGGCGTGCCGCTGGACAAGCGGGTTAACCCCGGCCGATGCGCGCTCCTGCACTGCACTTCTTGCCTGCCTTCGCCTCGGTTGGGCTGCTCCTCGGCTCGGCTCCCGCCCTCGCCGGCGACACCAAGCCGATGGACTTCCACCACGCGGTCGCCGTCCGGTACGGCACGGTGAAGCTCGGGGATGTGTATTTGCAGGACGTCTTCGGCAAGCAGAACGACGTGATCAAGGTCGAGTACTCGCTCGGCTTCCGCCTGTTCGAGTTCAACCTGGCCGCGGGCTTCGGGCAGGCGATGGGCTGGCTGCAGACGGCTGACGGCGCCTCCTCCGACGAGCACGACATGCTCTCGATGTACCCGCTCGAGGCGAGCGGCACGCTACGGCTCGACTTCTTCCACGAGCAGTGGATCGTCCCCACGGGCCGAATCGGCGGGAACTACTGGATTTGGCGCGAGAACTGGTACGTTCCGGACGGCAGCGACGCCGAGCACGCGCGCTCAGGCGGCAAGCTCGGGTGGCACTGGGGAGCGGGCGGGATGCTGCGCCTCGACGCGTTCGACCAAAAAGCAGCGAGCGAGCTGCAGGCCTCCACGGGCATCGACGACACGTTCGTCGTCGCCGAGTACCGCCGTAGCTACATGCCGAAGGACGCGCAGGAGCTGCACTTCTCCGGCTGGGAGATCACGGGCGGGCTCCGGTTCGACTTCTGACGAGCGCCGGGACGTGAGCCACGTGGCGTCGTCGGAGGGCCCGGGGTCCCGGCTGGCGTCGCTGCTGTCGCCGCACCGCACCGAGGTCGCCAACCGGTGGCTCGGCGTAGTGCTCGCTTTCGTCGCGGGGGCGGCAAACGCGGGCGGGTTCCTCGTCCTGCATCGCTACACCTCGCACATGACCGGCGTGCTCTCGTCCGTCGCTGATGACCTTGCGCTCGGGTTCTGGGCCGCGGCCCTCGGCGGCTTGGTGCTCATCGCCTGCTTCTTGTGCGGCGCCGCCAGCACGGCGATCCTGGTCAACTGGGGCAGGCGGCACGGCACCGCGGGCGTGTACGCGCTCCCGACAGCGCTCGAGGCCCTGCTGCTGTTGGTGTTCGGCGCGGTGGGCGGCTGGCTTGGCGAGGACCCCGTGTGGGCGGGCATGAGCGCCGGCCTGCTGTGCTACCTGATGGGCCTCCAGAACGCGCTGATCACGAAGGCCGCGGACGCAGTCATCCGGACGACCCACGTGACCGGCATGGTCACGGACCTCGGGATTGAGCTCGGTAAGATGTTGTACTGGAACCGGCTCGACCACCCGGACCCTGCCCTCCGCGTGAGCGCGAGCCGGGCCAAGCTCACCGTGCTCAGCTCGCTGCTCGGGGCGTTCTTCGTGGGCGGGGTGTGCGGTGCGCTCGGGTTCAAGGCGGTCGGGGCGCTCGCGGTAGCGCCGCTGGCGGGCGTGCTGCTCGTGCTCGCTGCCCCGCACGTCTGGACGGACGTGCGGCGACGGGGGTGAACATGTTATCAGTGCACTGCCATGCCGTTCACTCTCGTCTCTCCCCACCAGCCGGCTGGCGACCAGCCGGTCGCGATTCGCCAGCTCGCTGACGGGCTCGCCTCGGGCATCCAGAGCCAGGTCTTGCTCGGGGCCACCGGCACGGGGAAGACGTTCACGATCGCAAACGTGATCCAGGAGTTCAACAAGCCGACGTTGATCTTGGCGCCGAACAAGACGCTCGCCGCGCAGCTCTACGGCGAGATGAAGGGGTTGTTCCCCAACAACTCGGTGCAGTACTTCGTCAGCTACTTCGACTACTACCAGCCCGAGGCCTACGTCCCGAGCTCGGACACGTACATCGAGAAAGACTCGATGATCAACGACCACATCGACAAGCTGCGGCACGCTGCCACCCGCGCGTTGCTCGAGCGCAACGACGTCATCATCATCGCGTCGGTCAGCTGCATCTACGGCCTCGGCTCGCCCGAGGCGTACGACAACATGATCCTGCAGCTCGAGCCCGGGCAGCTCATCTCGCGGCAAAAGATCCTCGCCCGGCTGGTGGAGCTCCAGTACACGCGCAACGAGCAAGACTTCCACCGCGGCACGTTCCGCGCGCGGGGCGACGTGATCGAGGTCATCGCCGCGCACGAGACCGACAAGGCGCTGCGCATCGAGCTCTTCGGCGACGAGGTGGAGCGGCTCACAGAATTCGACCCGCTGCGCGGCCGCACGCTCGCGACCCTCGAGAAGCTGTGCTTGTACCCGGCGTCCCACTACGTCACGCCGAAGGAGAAGCTGCGACAGGCGATCGACACCATCCGGGAGGAGCTCCAGCCGCGCCTGGAGGACCTTCGCGAGCACGGGCTCCTGCTCGAGGCCCAGCGGCTCGAGCAGCGCACGATGTTCGACCTCGAGATGATCGAGGAGATGGGGTACTGCAACGGCATCGAGAACTACTCCCGACACCTCACGGGCCGGCCGCCGGGCGAGCCTCCGCCCACGCTCCTCGAGTACTTCCGCGGCGACTGGCTGTTGATCGTCGACGAGAGCCACGTCGCGGTGCCCCAGGTCGGCGGGATGTTCAAGGGCGACCGGGCCCGCAAGGAGACCCTCGTGAAGTACGGGTTCCGGTTGCCGAGCGCGCTCGACAACCGGCCGTTGACGTTCGAGGAGTTCCTGGGCCACGTGCGCTACGCGATCTACGTCAGCGCTACCCCGTCCAAGTGGGAGCTGGACCAAGCCGGGGGCGTCGTCGCGGAGCAGGTGATCCGGCCCACCGGGCTGCTCGATCCGCAGGTGGAGGTCCGGCCCGCGAAGGACCAGGTGGACGACCTGCTCGGGGAGATGCGGAAGACCATCTCGGCCGGGTTCCGGGTGCTGGTCACCACGCTGACGAAGCGGATGGCCCAGGAGCTCACGGACTACTACGGCGAGCTCGGCCTCCGGGTGCGGTACCTGCACTCGGACATCGACACGATGGAGCGGATGGAGATCCTGCGCGACTTGCGCAGCGGCGGGTTCGACATCCTGGTCGGCATCAACCTGCTGCGCGAGGGGCTCGACCTGCCCGAGGTCGCGCTGGTCGCGGTGCTCGACGCCGACAAGGAGGGCTACCTCCGGTCGTCAACCTCGCTGATCCAGACCATCGGCCGCGCGGCGCGAAACGTCGAAGGCCGCGTGATCTTGTACGCGGACAGGATGACGCCGAGCATGGAGATGGCGATCGGGGAGACCAACCGCCGGCGCACGAAGCAAGAGGCCTACAACGTCGAGCACGGGATCACCCCGCAGACCATCCGGCGCAACATCGACAGCCCGCTCGCGGACCTGCTCGCCGGGGACTACGTCACGCCGCCGAAGGACAACCCCCGCGCGAGCTCCGGCGAGGTGCGGCTCGAGGAGATCCCGTCGATGCTCAAGCGCCTGCGGTCGGACATGAAGGGCGCGGCCGGCCGGCTGGAGTTCGAGAAGGCGGCCGGGATCCGCGACGAGATCAAGAAGCTCGAGGACCTGCAGATGAAGCTGGGGGAGATGAGCTAGGGCCGCTTGCGGCACATCCTGGGCTAAGTCACCAGCTCCGAATCAGCGCCACCGCACGCCGTTGAACACCGTCACCCCGGGCTTGCCTTGCCACCGGTTCAGCAAGGCGCGCGCGAGGGCATAGCGGCGGAAGAAGCGCTCGACGGTGAGCCGCTCCGCCGGGGACGGGGGCGCGCCCGAGCACACCAGCTTCGGGTCCGCGAGGCCCGCGTCCACGAAGTCGACGACCCCGCGGATGCGCACGAGCACCTCGGTGCCCGCCTCCCGCGGCGGACCGAGCACGAGCGCGTCGACCGGGTCGCCGTCCGTAGAGAGCTCCGCCCGCACGCAGCCGTAGTTGAACGGCGAGGCGAAGGGGGAGATGTACTCGGTGACGAGCCGCCCGCCCTGGAGCTCGCGCTTCACGCGGCTGCCGCGCGGGACCTCGACGTAGACGAGCGCGCGGGCGCCAGCTGCGCGGTCCTCGAGCGGCGTGGGGGTGGGCACGCGCGCCCCCTATCCCCGCCGGGGAGGGCCTCGCGGTACACTGCCCGTGATGTCCCGCCCGCTGGTCCCTGCCGCCGTGGCCTTCGGGTTTGCGCTGCTGTACTTCGGGCTCTTGCACGCCGCGGATCCCCGGCTGGCCGACTACGACGGTTACTTCCACATCCGTTTTGCCAGCATGGGCCCGGCGGCGTGGACCTCGCGCGACTTCCCGTGGATGCCCCTGGGCATCTTCGCCGGTGGGCGCTGGGTGGACCACCAGCTCCTGTTCCACGCTGCGCAGTGGCCGTTCACCTGGGGCTTGCCCCTGCTCACCGCCGCGCACGTCTCCGCGGCGGTCTTCGCGGCCCTGGCTATCGGCGCGTGGACGCTCGCCCTCGGCCGCGCTGGCGTGCCCGAGCCCGCTGCGTGGGCGGTCGTGCTGCTCGCGTCCTCGCGCTTCTTCATCGACCGGCTCGTCATGCCGAGGACCCAGTCGCTCTCGATCGCGCTGCTGTTCCTGGGCATCGCGCTCGCTGCCCCTGCTGCGTCCGAGCGCGGCCGCCTGCGCGTCTCCTGGGCCCACGCCGCGCTCGGCTTTGCGTTCGCGTGGACCTACCACCTCGCTGTTGTCCTCGTGCCGGTGCTGCTCGTCCTGGGCCTCGCGACCCGAAACCTGCGCCCGGCCGCCGGGGCTGCGCTGGGCGTCGCGGCGGGCTTCGTCATCCACCCGCAGTCGCCCGGCACGCTCGTGTTCCTGTACGAGCACGCGTTCAAGAAGGTCGTCAACGCGAGCGGGCAAGCGGTAGGCGCCGAGTGGATGCCGGTGGACGCCGTCACGTGGACGGTGCACACCGCGCCGATCTTGCTGCTCGCTGCGGTCGCCGTGGTCCGCGGTCCGCGCCGCGCCGCGCCGGACACGCTCGCGATGGCCGTGCTGGCGCTCGGGTGGGCCGCCGCGTCGTTCAGCGCGGTCAAGTGGCTCGAGTACGAGGTCCCGTTCAGCGTGTTCGCGGTCGCCCTCTCGTTCCGCGACCGCGGCTGGTCGGTGCGCCCTGTGCTGCTGCTCGCCCCGCTGCTCGCGTTCAACGCGGTGCAGGTGCTGGCGCACATCGCCGGCACGGTGCCGCCCGTGGACCGGCTCAAGGGCATCGCGGAGCACCTCCCCCCGAGCGATTGCCACGTGTTCCAGGCCGACTGGACGGACTTCTCGGAGCTATTTTTTTACGCGCCGCAGTGCACGCTGACGGTGGGGCTCGACCCCCACTTCCTCTCGGAAGCCGAGCCCAAGCGCGCGGAGCTCGTCGAGGCCGCGCTGGCCGGCCGGGTGAACAAGCTGGGGGACATGGCCGACCATGCGTTTGGCGCAGGCTGGGTGGTGGTCACGAACCAGGCGATGCTCGAGCGCGCCGCCGCGGACCCCCGGCTCGGGAAGGTGTACGAGGACGCCGGTGGCAGCCTCTGGAAAGTGCTCCCGGCAGCCCCTCCGCCCGCGCCGCCCGCGGTCCCGTGATTACCTCTGCGGCCGCTTCCCCGGAGACCGATGTTGTTGCTGCTCTGCTTGTTCCCCCGGGCCCTCGCGGCGCCGGTTTCGCTCGACGAAGCGTGGGCGTCGGCGGCCGGTAACTCTCGCGAGATCCAGCTCTTGGAGGAGGTCCGCATCCAGGGCGACACACTGAAGACCCAGGCGCTCGCCCTCCTCGGGCCGAAGCTGGTCGCCGGCGCGAACTACACGCTGAACCAGCGGGAGACGACCCTCGACTTCGCGGAGTCGTTCCCCCCGGACATGATCGCCCTCATCGAGCAGTTCACCGGCGAGCCCGTCGACTTCGGCGACCCGCTGGTCATCAACAAGAAGTCGTACTTCGACTGGAACGTGAGCGTGGTTCAGCCGCTGTTCTCTGGGCAAGCGCTCCCGCTCTACAAGGGCGCGGTCGCCACGGTGAAGGCGGGCCGGGCGACTGAGCAGGTGCAGCTGGCGAAGGTGCGCGCGGGTGTTGCGCAGGCCTACTGGGGTGTGCTCGTTGCGCGCGAGGGCGAGCGGCTGGCGACGGACGCGCTCGCGAACGCCAAGAAGCACCTGGAGCAGTCCGAGCTGCGCGTCAGGGTCGGGACCGCGGCCCCCCAGCTCGGCCTGCAAGCGGAGATCGCTGTCGCGCGCGCCGAGCGGGAGCTCGCGGGCGCCGAGGTGCAGCGGTCGAGCGCCGAGATGGCGTTCGCCAACCTCACGGGGCTGCCCGCGGACGCCGAGCTGCTGCAGCCGACGAGCCGCGAGCTGCCTTACGCGAGCGTAGACGACGCGGTCGCGCGGGCGACCGAGCAGCGCGGGGACATCATCGCAGCGGGCTACCAGTCCCGCGCGGCGCACGCGCAGGCGACGGGCACGACGCTGTCGTGGCTGCCGCAGGTGGATGGTCGGTTCACTGAGGCGTACACGGGCAACAGCGGGTTCTCGGGGGAGCCGTACACTTGGCAGCTCGTGATCGCGGGCAAGTGGACGCTCTGGGACGGCGGCGCGCGCGTCGCTGAGCAGGCGAAGGCCGCCAGCATGGTGCGCATGGCGGAGACCGCGGAGGAGAAGACCCTCGTGGACGCCAAGACCGAGGTGCGGACGCTGTGGGAGCAGCACGAGCGGGCCGGGCGAGCCGTCAACGCCGTCGAGCGGGAGCTCGCGCTCGCGACAGAGAACGCGCGCCTCGCGGAGGCCGCGTTCGACGCGGGGACGCTGTCGTTCTTGGACCTGGAAGATGCGCAGCTCGGCCTGGACGCGGCGCGCCTGACGCGCCTGTCTGAGCAGATGAACCTCGACGTCTCCGCCATCCAACTCCTTGCGGCGACCGGCGACCTGCATTAGGGCGCGGGGCCCCGAAAGGGGAGTCTCACACCGGACCCAAGCCCTCCCCCACGGTGCTGCTGAAAGGCAGTCGGGAGAGGGCTCCGGTGGTCGCCCAACCACAACCCGCAGCGAAATGCTGCATCATGCGGAACAATCCGCGTTCAAGGTCAGACAACATGGCAATCTCCCTCCGCGAAATGCTTGAATCCGGCGTCCACTTCGGCCACCAGACCCGCCGCTGGAACCCCCGGATGAAGCCCTACATCTACGGGCAGAAGAACGGCGTCCACATCATCGACATCCAGCAGACCGCCCGCGCGCTCGTCAGCGCGACGACGTTCGTGAGCGGCCTCGTGGCCCGTGGCCAGACGCTCCTGTTCGTCGGCACCAAGCGCGCCGCGCGTGACATCATCCAGGAAGAGGCGACCCGCTCCGGCCAGTACTTCGTGAACGAGCGCTGGCTCGGTGGCACGCTCACCAACTTCCAGACCGTCAAGAAGTCGATCGAGCGGCTGAACCTGCTCACGAAGTCCCGCGACGAGGGCAAGTTCGAGGCGCTCACGAAGAAGGAGCAGCTCACGCTCTCCCGCGAGATCGAGAAGATGGACAAGTCCCTCGGCGGGATCAAGGCCCTGAAGGCCCTCCCGGGCGCCCTGTTCGTGATCGACCCCAAGAAGGAGCACATCGCCGTTGACGAGGCCAACAAGCTCGGCATCCCGGTCGTCGCGCTCTGCGACACCAACTGCGATCCGGACGGCATCGACCACGTGATCCCCGGCAACGACGACGCGATCAAGTCCATCCGCCTGTTCGTGGCGGCCATCGCCGAGGCCGCGCACCGCGGCGTGAACCAGGGCCGCACCGACGCGACCCCGGTGAACAACAGCGAGGACATCGGCTACGAGGTCGTCCGTCGCCCGGCGCCGGAAGCCCCCCCGGTCGAGAACTAGCCGAACCCGCGACGCTCGCGGTCCAGGGTTGCCCTGGGCCGCGGGCGTCTCACTCTCCACTTCCCCCTTTCATTCAGAGGATCCCATGGGTGCATCCCAGGTAAAAGAGCTCCGCGAGCGCACGGGCGCCGGCATCAAGGACTGCGTCTCCGCGCTGGCAGCGACGAGCGACGACATCGACAAGGCGATCGACTGGCTCCGCGCGAAGGGCCTGTCCAACGCCGGGAAGAAGGCCGGGCGCATCGCGTCTGAAGGCCTGGTCGAGGCGTACATCCACGCCGGCGGCAAGATCGGGGTCATCCTCGAGGTGAACTGCGAGACGGACTTCGTGGCCCTGAACCAGGAGTTCAAGGACCTGCTGCGCGGCATCGCGATGCACATCGCGGCGTCGGCCCCCGAGTACGTGCGCCGCGAGGAGGTCCCTGCGGACGCCATCGAGCGCGAGCGCCGGGTGCAGCTCGACCGCGTGATGGGCGAGGGCAAGCCCGAGGCGATCGCCGCGAAGATCGTCGAGGGCCGCATGAGCAAGTTCTACGAAGAGGTCTGCCTCCTCGACCAGAAGTACATCCGCGACGACAGCAAGACCGTCGACCAGGTGGTCAAGGAAGCCGTGGCGCACATCGGCGAGAACATCCAGGTCCGCCGGTTCACGCGGTACGTGATGGGTGAGGGCTTGCAGAAGAAGTCCGACGACTTCGCGGCCGAGGTCGCTGCGCAGGCTGGGATCAAGTAGGTCCGGGCCTGGGGGTGAGCCCAGGGCGGGGCGCGGAGCAGTCCGCGCCTCGCTTCGTTTTTCGGGCCGTCGTCGGATGCCGCAGACGCGCGGCGGTTCGCCGCACGACCCCGCCTCGGCCTGCTATACTCCCCCCGAATCAGGAGGTCACCTTGCCAAAGGTCACCGATCGGCATGGCCGCCCCGTCTCTGGACAGCTCCCGGGCCTCGTAGAAGGCATCGTCACGGACAACGTCGATCCCGAGAAGCTCGGGCGCGTGAAGGTGAAGTTCCCGACGTTGCCGGACGGGCCGGAGAGCCACTGGGCGCGCTTGTCGATGCCGATGGCAGGCCAAAAGCGCGGTTGGATGACCATCCCCGAGATCAACGACGAAGTGCTCGTCAGCTTCGTCCACGGGGACATCAACCACGCGATCGTGGTCGGGTCGCTGTACAACGGGGTCGACATCCCCCCGTACGCGAACGAGGACGGCAAGAACAACCTCCGGGTGTTCCAGAGCCGCTCCGGGCACCGGCTCACGTTCGATGACACCGCTGGCGACGAGCGCATCGAGCTCATCACGTTCAACGAGGAGCTCCGCTGCATCTGGGATGCGAAGGAGAAGACCTTCAGCCTCTACTCGGGCAAGGACATCATCGTCGAAGCGAAGGAGACGATCAGCTTGAAGTGCAAAGACTTCATCCTGGAGGCGACCAACAGCGTCTCGATCAAGGCGGGCCAGACGATGAAGGTCGAGGCCCCGACGTCCACGGTGAACGGCGGCACGCAGCTCACGCTGTTCGCCTCGATGACCAACATCAACTAGCGCGGCCGCTCCAGCGGCCGGGATCGAGGTGCCCAGATGATGAACGGCGTAGTGACCGGCCTGGTCATCGACAACGTAGACCCCGACAAGCTTGGCCGCATCAAGGTCAAGTACCCGGTCGACAACGAAGACAACCCGGAGTCGTACTGGATCCGCATGATGTCCCCGATGGCCGGGACCTCGCGGGGCCTGGTCATGCTCCCCGAGGTCGGCACGGAGGTCTTGATCGGCTTTGCGTACCGCACCAACTCCCCGTACGTCCTCGGCGCGCTCTACAACGGCGGCGATGACACAGCCGACCCGTACGCGAACGAGGACGGCAACGACGACCACCGCCGGTTTTGGTCCCGGAATTCGCACTGGGTCGACTTTGACGACACGCCAGGCACCGAGCGGATCGAGATCACCTCGACGACCGAGAACAACGCCATCTACATGGAGCTGCACGCCGCGAACAAGGTCCTGACCGTCAAGGCGGAGAAGAACATCGTCCACGAGGCGAAGGAGACGATGAGCTGGAAGTGCAAGGACTTCAAGCTCGACGCCAGCAACAGCGTGGACATCAGCGGGACGGCGACCGCCGCTTTCGAGTCGACGACGTCGACGGACTGGCGCGGGCAGGCCCAGACGTGGCACAGCGACACCCGCGTGGACATCAACACCGCACCCCCGGCGCCGGTCAAGCCCGTCGTGGCGACGCCTACGCACAAGCACCCGCCGAGCGGCAAAGGGGCCCGCACCAGCGGGAAGGGGGCCGACGGCGCGGCGACCAGCGGCGGGGGCGGCGGCGGCGGGAGTAGCGGGGGCGCGGGCGCTTCGGGCTCGAGCACGGCGTCGGACAGCGGCGCGTCGTCGGGCTCGGGCGGGTCCTCGGCGGGCGGCTCGGGCTCCGGCGGGATGGCCGGGTCGGGGGACAGC
Organism: Bifidobacterium breve; assembly: GCA_943328795.2. GTDB lineage: Bacteria > Myxococcota_A > UBA796 > UBA796 > SXON01 > CAIUMM01. Next base: position 4,177 of record CALQBK020000057.1, on the reverse strand, counting down.
GGGCTCGAGGTGCAGGTGGGGGCGGACGGGATCTCGGCGTCGGTCTCGGTGGGGGGCTTCAGCGCCAACGCGTCGGCGACCGCGAGCGGGATCACCGGGTCGGCCAGCCTAAACACCTCCGTCGGCAACGCGACGGCGACGGCCAACGCCAGCGGGATCTCGGGTTCGGCGAGCGTGAACACGCCGCTCGGCTCGGCGTCGACGCAGTTCGGGGACGCGGGCGCCGCGGGCGCGGGCAGCGGATCGTCGCGCGGCGCAGGCAGCGGGAGCGCGGGGTCGGGCGCGAGCGGCGGCCGGGGCGGAGGGGCGACCGCTGGGTCGGGCGGCGCTCCGAGCGGGGCAGGCCCGAGCCACGGGGGCGAAGGGACCGGCTCCGGGGGTGGTGCTCCGAGCGGTACGGGCCCCAGCCACGGGGGCGAAGGGACGGGCTCTGGGCACACGGGCGCGCCGAGCGGCACGGGCCCGAGCCACGGGGGCGAAGGGACCGGCTCTGGACGCACGGGCGCGCCGAGCGGGACAGGCCCGAGCCACGGGGGCGAAGGGACCGGCTCTGGGCGCACGGGCGCTCCGAGCGGGACAGGCCCGAGCCACGGGGGCGAAGGCACCGGCTCTCCGCACACGGGCGCTCCGAGCGGTACGGGCCCGAGCCACGGGGGCGGAGGCACCGGCTCTGGGCACACGGGCGCGCCGAGCGGTACGGGCCCGAGCCACGGGGGCGATGGCACATCTAGCGGCGGCGGCGGTGGTGCCCCCAGTGGCGGCGGTGCCCCCAGTGGCGGTGGTGCCCCCAGCGGCGGCGGTGCCCCCAGTGGTGGCGGTGGCCCTAGCGGCGGCGGCGGTGCCCCCAGCGGTGGCGGCGGTGGTGCCCCCAGCGGCGGCGGTGGCCCCAGCGGTGGCGGGGCCCCCAGCGGCGGCGGCGGCGGTGCCCCCAGCGGTGGCGGTGGTGGTGCCCCCAGCGGCGGCGGTGCCCCCAGCGGCGGCGGTGCCCCCAGCGGCGGCGGTGGCGGTGCCCCCAGCGGTGGCGGTGGCCCCAGCGGTGGCCGCCCACCCCGCGGTCGCACGTGACCGGACCCTTCGCTCCGCCAGCCCGCGGGAGTCAGGCTCCCAGCGAGCCGTGCCTGCGCATCACCCGCACCCCCGAGTAGCCCATGGCGACCGCGCTCTCTCTGCCCTCGCACAAGCACCCGCCCAAGATCCAGGCCTCGGCCGCTCCCGCTGCAGCGGCACCGCCGCCTGCCTCGAGCAGCGGGATGTCCAGCTCGAGCTCAGCGGGCTCGGCGGGCGCTGCCGCGGAGGTCGCGGCCACCCAGGTGTCTGACGCGGCCAGCAGCGCGCTCGGGGCTGCCGAGGGGGCACTTGGCTCCGTGGCGAGCGCTGCGACCGACGCGCTCGGTGCTGCGGCAGACGCGCTGAACGCCGCGGCGGACGCGATCGCTGCGGCCGCGGGCGAGGCCCTGGGCGCGGTGAACGGCGCGCTCGACTCGGTGACGGGCGGCCTGTCGGACGCGTTCGGCGTGGACCTCGACGTCGACCTGGACGTCGGCGGCATCTCGGGCTCGATCGGCGCCGCCGGTATGGCCGCGGACTTCGACTTCGGCTTCGGGACCGGGTCCAGTGACGGTGGCGGGTCTGGCCGGTCCGGATCCTCGACGGGTGGCGCTCGCGGTGGTGCGCCGTCCGGCGGGTCCTCGGGCGGGTCCTCCGGGTCCGGCGGGCCGAGCGGGGGCACCTCATCGCACGGAAGCCCGTCCCCAGGCGCGGGGCCAAGCGGGTCGTCGGGCTCCTCGGGGGCCCCGTCCGGGCCGAGCTCGGGCAGTGGGCCGAGCTCGGGCAGCGGGTCGTCGGGCGCGCACACGGGGCCAAGCTCGGGGAGCGGGCCGAGCTCGGGCAGCGGGTCGTCGGGCGCGCACACGGGGCCGAGCTCGGGGAGCGGGCCGAGCTCGGGCAGCGGGTCGTCGGGCGCGCACACGGGGCCAAGCTCGGGCAGCGGGCCGTCGCCGAGCTCGGGCAGCGGGTCGTCGGGCGCGCACACGGGGCCAAGCTCGGGGAGCGGATCGTCGTCGGGGTCGGGGAGCGGGCCGTCGTCGGGCTCGGGGAGCGGGCCGTCGTCGGGCTCGGGGAGCGGATCGTCGGGGGCGGGGCCAAGCTCGGGCAGCGGGTCGGGGTCGAGCGGGTCGGGGTCCAGCTCAGGGGCTGGACCGTCCTCCGGCTCTTCCTCGGGCGCGGGGCCCTCCTCCGGGTCTGGGTCACCCCAGAGCGGTGGCGGTGGGTCCGCGCCGTCGATGGGCGAGGCGTCCACGGGCTCGGGAGCGCCGGGCGCGGGTACCGGCGGCGACGGGACCACGGGCGCGCCGTCGACGGGCACAGGCAGCGCGGGGGCGGTCCACGGTGGGGGCGCGGGCTCGGCTCGGCCGTCCTCCGGTTCCTCCAGCACCACCAGCAGCGGCAGCTCGACGGGCGCGCCGTCGTCCGGCTCCGCGTCGAGCACTCACACCAGCGGAACCGGCCCGAGCAGCGGGTCGTCGAGCGGGGGGACCACCAGCAGCAGCGGCTCCGGGAGCAGCAGCCCCAGCAGCGGGAGCTCGGAGAGCAGCTCCAGCAGCGGCACGGCGTCTGCCGGTGTCGTGACGGCGACCCCTGGCCTCGGCGGCACGCACGGCTCATCCAGCACGGGCGGGGCGGGTCAGACCGAAGGTTCCGGCAAGCCCGGCACGCACGAGGCCCCGGCGCCCTTCACGCCGTCCGTGCACCCCGACGCCCCTGCGCAGACCACCGGGTCGGCGTCTGGCGGGGTCGCGCCGCTTACGCCGGGGTTCAAGGGGAGCGCGTCCAGCCCCGCGCCGAGCTCGACGCCGGCGACAGGCTCGAAGTTGACGCTCGGGAAGGTGATGCGGGACGCAGGGGTAGGCGAAGAGGAGGGCTGACCATCCCCCACGCGTCGGGTTACCGCCCGCGCGCCTACGCAAGGCCCGGAGTCCTATGCCCCGCCCGTCCGATCCGCTCCTTGGCCTCCTGCGCGACGTGATCCGCAAGAAGGCCCTCACGACGCAGGAGCTCTCCGAGAAGACTGGGATCGACCGTTCGATCCTCAAGAAGCGCCTGTCCGGGGTCGAGGCGATGACGGTGGACGACCTCGTGGTGTTGTCGGACGCGCTGTCGCTCGGCGCCGAGTCTGTCGGGTTCGACACGAGGAACTTGCACCTGGCCGCGCCCTCCGCCGAGGTCGAGGGGCCGGACCCGACCGGGAACCTCTCGAAGCAGGTCATCCAGCTCGCGTTCGCGCTCGGCGTTGACATCATGTTGATGTTCGACGCGCCGCAGCTCGCCGGCTCGGGTGTTCCAAGCTCCGTGCTCTCCCGCTTCAAAGACGTGCTGCCCATCCGGCTCGAGGCCCGGTTCCACCGGCACAACAAGCCGGTGTTCGGCGAGCACGAGTTGCAGCTGGTGCTCTCGTTCGACAAGCTCTACACCTGCTCGTTCCCGTGGACGGCGTTCCGCCAGGTCCACTTCTTGCTCCCGGTCGAGGAGCCGCTCCCTCCGGCCCCAGAGCCCGAGCCCGAGCCCGAGAAGGTAACCAAGAAAGTTCCTTTCTTGCGCCTGGTGAAGTGAGATGAAGCCCCGGCCCGCGCTCGCTTTGTTGGTGCTCGCGCTCGCGTGCACTCGCGCCGTGCCCGGGGCGACTTCCGCGGCGGAGCCCCCGCCCCGCCCTGCCCGCCCGGCGGCTCGCCCAGCCACGCGGCCCATCGAGCCGGCCGCGCAGACGACGCTCGCACCCGCCCCGTTGCCGGCGCCCGTGCCCGATGGCCCGTTCGCGCTCGGCATCAACGAGGCGGTAGCTGTTCCTGGCCGGCTCGCCTCGACCATGTCGCTGTCGCAGCAGGCGGTGGAGCTCGCCGAGGACGCGAAGGTCGCGGCGTCCGTCGGCGCTCGCTTCGTCCGCGGGCACACCGGCAACTACCCGCGCGTGTCGCAGTTCGACCTCGCCACGAGCGGCGACGCGCTCGGCGCCGGTGACGCCTGGGTCGCCGCCGTCCAGGGCGCGGGGCTGGAGCCGCTGCTGATGGTCAGCCCCTGGCCGGGCAATGACACCGGCAAGTACACCCAGAGCTACCTCCCCGCGGACATGGCCGCGTACTCGGCCTACGTCACCCGCGTGGTCGAGCGCTACGACGGCGAT
>CALQBK020000056.1 GCA_943328795.2 Bifidobacterium breve | reverse complement strand
GGGCCTCCCCCGCCTGGCCCTTGCACAGCGCGACCAGGCCAAGGCCGTTGTACCCCCAGCCGAGGCTGCGCTCGTCCTGGGTGCTCTCGCCAACGGCGAGCGCCTCCACCCAGTAGCGCCGGGCCCCCTCGAGGTCTCCCCGGATCCAGTGGACGCCGCCAAGCCCGTGCAGCGGCATGACGCGCAACGCGTTGTCGTTCACCTTCTCCGCGAGCCGCAACGCCTCACGGTTTTCGGCGTCTGACGCGTCGATATCGCCATCGTGGCGCGCCTTTTTGCCACGGGCAGTGTGGACCCGCGACAGCAAGCGCTCGTCGCTGATCTCCATCCCAAGCTCCAGCGCCCGCTCCAGCGCGACACCGACCTCGACCCAGCGGCCGAGGTACTCGAGCGCCTCGGCGCGGTGCAACAACGTCTCGGCCAGCAGCCGGTCGGCGTCATCCAGCGTGATGAACTCCCGCGCGTCGGGCTCGATGGCAAGCGCACGATCGAGGTAGCCCAGCGCCTCGGCGACAAACGAGCGCCCCATCAGGCGTTGGCCGGCGCGCAGCAGGTAGCTGTACGCCTTGCCGGGCATCTCCCCCTGCTCAAAGTGCCAGGCCAGCGCCTCGATCACGAGGTTCGCCCGCCGCCGAAACGTGCGCTCGAGCGCCTCGCCGATCCGGCGGTGGAACCGGGCGCGCTGGGCTGGCGGCACCTCCGCCTGCAGCAGGTCCCGCACCCGGGCCTGCGCCAGGTCGATGTGCTCCTCGCCTTCGACCCGACGCTCGCGCACCAAGCCGGCGTCGATCAGCTCGTCCACCGCGACCAGGATCGCCTTCTCCGCGAGCAGCGACGCCGCGGACAGCAGCGGTAGCGTCATCTCCTGGTTTCCAACCGCAAGGACCTGCGCGATCTCCCGGGCGTCCACGGAGAGCGCCTCGATGCGGGTGACCAACCCCGCGCGCACAGACCGGGGGATCGGGAGCGCCATCCGCAGGAGCTGGGCTTCGTCTACGACCAAGCGCGCGCGCCCCTCCTCGGGCTGCACGGTCCCCTGCTCGACCAGGCCGCGGATCATCTCGGTGATGAACGCAGGGTTGCCCTCCCCCTCCTTGTGCAGCCGACGGGCCAACAAGCGGCTCGCGCCGTCGTCGGGCAGCAGCGCGAGGACGAGCTCCTCGACGGCCGAGGTGGTGAGCGGCCGCAGCGGCACGTAGATCGGCGTCACGCCGGTCGTGCTGCCGGACTTGAGCCCTTCGAACCGCGCGTCCGACGCCCCCGGCGTGCGCGTCACGACCCACGCCAGCGGCTCGCTCGCGAGGCTCAGCGTGTTGCGGACGAGGTACTCGATGAGCTCGACCCCAACGTCGTCGGCCTCGTGGGCGTCCTCGATCACCAGGAGCCGGGGCGGCGAGCTGTGCAGCATCTCGCGGAACGCCGCGTACACCCCGTACCGCTCGACCTTGTCGTCCCCCTCCAAGCCGTAGAGCTGCTGGAGCGCGCGCGGCACGCTCACGGTCTCGCCCTTGAGCGTGTCGACCAGGCTCCGGAACGCGGCCAGCGGCCCGCCAGCACCGGATGCCCGGATCCTGAGCGTCGCGACCCCCGCGCTGCGTGCGAGATCCTTCGCGAGCCGGGCCATCCTCGACTTCCCGAGGCCCGGACCGCCCTCGATCAGCACGAACGCGCCCCGCCCCTCGCGCAGCCCACCGATCGTGTGGGACAACGTCGCCGACTCCTCCGCGCGGGAGACCAACACGGGCGGCCACGACCCGTCGTCGAACCGCAACGCGCCGGCGTCCGCGCCCTCGAGCACGTGCAAGAGGTGCGTCGCGCTGGCGAAGCGGTCCCCCGGCTCTTTTTGCAAGAGGCGCAGGCAGATGCCCTCGAGCTCGGGGGGGACGCCCGGGGCGAGCTCGTGGGGCGGGCGAGGCGGCCGGTGCAAGTGCTTGTCGAGGTAGCCGGCCAAGGTGCGGGCGTTGAAGGGCCGGCGCCCGGTCAGCATCAAGTAGAGCACGGCGCCGAGCGAGTACAGGTCGGTGCGGGCGTCGATCCGCTCGCCGTTGATCTGCTCAGGGGCGATGTACGCGACGGTCCCGAGCACCTCGCCGTGCGCGGTGAACTCGCTGACCCCCGACTCCTTCACCACGCCGAAGTCCATCAGCTTCACGCCGCCGTGCACCTCCCCGGGGCGCGCGGGCAACAGCATGATGTTGGCCGGGGTCACGTCGCGGTGCACCAGGCCGCGCAAGTGGACGTACTCGAGCGCGCGAGCAACCTGGACGAGGACGTGTCGCGCGCGCTCGAAGCGCTCCGCCGCAGGGAGCAGCTGCCAGGCCTCCGCGGCGCTGCGCAAGTCCTCCCCGTCCACCAGCTCCATCACGAAGTACGGGCGCCCTTCGCTCTTGTCCCCGTCGCTCGGCGCGGCCCGGGGCGCCTGCGAAGCCCCCGGCGTGTTGCTCACCGTCCACCACCCCCAGTCGTAGACCTCGGTGATGTTGGGATGGTGCAACTTGGACAATGCGCGGAACTCGCGACGGAATCGCCGCTCTACCTCGTCGGCGCTCCCGGTCGGGTTCATCAGCTTTATCGCGCGACGAACCCCGCTTTCCGGCCACCGCGCCTCGTACACGGACGCCATTCCGCCCCTGCCGAGCAGCCGCACGATCTCCCAGCCACCGATCACCCCACCGGGCGCCGGATCGGCGAGCGTCACAGGTTTCGGAGCGAGATCGGTCACCGAGTGGCTGCCTTCCCGTTACGATCTATACTCACAACGCCCCTGCCGCCTCCCGGCGGACCCGTAGGCATCCTGACAGCGGAGTGTAGATGAAGCTCGAAGCGTTCGCATGGACCGACCTGGGGCCGGTGCGCGAGAACAACGAAGACAGCTTCTTCGTCGAAGAGGACGGAGGGCTGTTCGTTGTCGCAGACGGGATGGGCGGTCACGCTGCCGGCGAGATTGCGTCCAAGATCGCGGTGGACACGGTGAAGGAGCTGCTCCAGGGGTCGCTCGACCCCGAGGAGACCCGGCTCGACCGAGACGTCCAGGACCCGGCGGACGTGCTCCGCGAGCGGCTCCGCTACGCGATGAACCAGGCGAGCGCGCGGATCCGCCGTGAGGCCCAGGCGCACCCCGCGTACTCCGGGATGGGCACCACGCTGTGCGTGCTGCTGGTGGAGGCCGACGCCGCACACATCGCGCACGTCGGCGACTCCCGCATCTACCTGGTGCGGGACGGCGTGATCCAGCGGCTCACCCGAGATCACACCGTGGTGCAGCAAGAGATCGACGCCGGACGGCTAACGCCCGAGATGGCGCGGCAGGTCCCGCACCGCAACTACCTCACGCAGTCGGTCGGCTACCACGGCCCCGTGGAGCCCGATACCGCGACGCGCCCGATCTTGCCGGGCGACCTGTTCGTGCTGTGCAGCGACGGCCTGACCGACCCGCTCGATGACCCGGAGATCGCGCGCATCTGCGCGAGCGCCCACCCGAACGACCTCGCCGAGTCCCTCGTCAACGCGGCGTTGCGCGGCGGCGGCGAAGACAACATCACGGTCATCACCGTCCGCGTGCTCGAGGACTGATCGCGCGGGTCCCTTGAACACGCCGGTCCCTTCACCGTGCGGGTCCCTTGGTATCAGCCGACGCGAATCTCGAACACCGAGCCCGGGCTGCCAGGCCGAAACGCCAGGCTCCCCCCGGCGTCCTCCAACGACTGCCGCGCGACCGCGAGCCCGAGCCCGGTCCCCGTCACGCGCGTGGTGAAGAAGGGCTCGAACAGGCGCGCCCGAACGTCGGGCGGCACCCCTGGTCCGTCATCCTCGACCGCGATCAAGAGCCCCGTGGGCTCGCAGGTGACCCGGACCACGATGGCGTGCGCGCCGCACTGCGCGGCGTTTTGCAGGACGTTCAACAAGGCGCGGCGCACGACGCCGCCGTCGAGGGTGATGGCTCGCACGGGGCCCACGACCACGACGGAGACCTCGACACCGGCGCGCCGCAGCGCCTCCTCCTCCACGCGCACCACCGACCGCGCCAGCACCTCGGGGTCCTCGGCCGCCAACGACACGGCGGGTCGGCGCGCGAGGTCCAAGTACCGCTCTGTCACCGCCTCGAGCCGGCGGATCTCCCCCATCAACCCGGTCGCCAGCACCGTGGCGCTCTCGCGGTCGGGGAAGTCAGCGCCCCGGATGTCCTCGAGCAGCAGCTCGGCGTTCAGCGACAGCGCGTTCAGCGGGTTCCGCACCTCGTGGGTCACTTGCGCCAGCATCTGTCCGACCAGCGCGAGCCGCTCCGAGCGCAGCCGCCGCTCCCGCTCGGCGTCGCGCTCGGCCACCGCCCGCGCCATCGTGCCGACCGCGCGGCTCAAGGTCGCGATCTCGTCGTCCCCCTCGATGTCCAAGTGCGGGCTCACTCGCCCCTCCGCCATCTGGCGAACCGCGGCGGTCAGCGTCTCCACCGGGCGCAGCGCGCGCCGCGCGACGACGAGCACGATCACCGCTACCAGCGCCGCGACCCCTCCGCTCCCGAGCGCAGACCGCACGGCCGCCGACTGGGCCCGGGCCGTCTTGACCGAGACAGCCGTGATCCGGCTGTCCGCGAGCGCCCCGAGCTGCCGGATCTCCTCGTGAACGGGGGAGGGTCCGGTCCCCGCGCGTGCGAGCCACGCCGCCTCGACCTCGTCCACCTGCCGCTGCGCCGCGTTGACCGCAGCGCGCTCCTCGGCGTCGGTCGTGGACGCCCGGAGCAGGGTCTCCCTCGACTCGGCGAGCAAGGGCTCAAGCTGGCCGCGCTCTACCGCGACGCTCATCCGGGAGCTGGTGCCCGCCAGCGGGAGGTACACCTCGTTCACCAGCTCCAGCGAGCGGCCGATGCGCCCGAGCTCGACGGCGTTGACCCCGAGCGCCACACTGAACGCGCCAGCGACGACGAGCAGGGCCATCAATACCCGGGCCCGGAGCGAGCGCATCAGCCCGCGCCGGCGAGCGGGGCGACCGGCGACATCGGGCTGCCCATCTCCGCGCGGAGGCGGAGGTACCCCGGGGTCCACGCCCCCGTGCGATCTCGGATCGTCAGCGTTGGGAGGGTGACGCGGCTGGTCGGCGCCCGGCGCGCCGCGTAGAGCCGGATCATCGGGTCCATCCCCTCGCGGAACACCACGTCGCAAGCGGCGTAGACGTGGAGCCCAGCGGGGGCGAAAGCGGCCTCGCCGCGCGGGTCTCGCGCGGGGAAGCAGGTGACGAACGAGCCCTCGTCCAACAGGGGGGCCGCAGCACGCGCGTAGTCGGCGATCGTGCCCCGGAGCTCCATCCGGCAGGCGGCCTTTTGCGGGTGCGGCGAAACCTTGCCGGTCCCGAGCGGGAAGTAGGGCGGGGACCCGGTGACGAGGTCGTACGGACCGACCACCTCGGCGGGCAGATCGCGCAGGTCGGAGACGAAGCCTCGCACCTGGTCCCCGAAGCCGTTCAGCGCGGCGGTGGCGAGCGCGAGGCGCTGGCTCACGGGCTGTGCCTCTACCATCGTCAGCGTACGAGGCGCTCCTCCAGGGGCGCGGTCCTGCAGCGCCCAGAGCGTCATGAACCCGACGCTGCCGATGCCGGCCCCGAGGTCGAGCAGGCGCCGCGCGCCGGGCGCGACCTGGGCGGCGAGCCAGGCCACGAGCATGTCATCTGCGGAGAAGCGGTGGCCCGCGGCCAGCTGGTGAATCGCCCAGTCGCCCGCGAGCCTGTCGACGGTGACGTCTTCTTCGACGCCGGGGAGTCGCGTCATACGGTCACAGCCGGTCGATGAGGCGCTCGATGGTGCGGCGGTCGGCGTCGCTCAACCGGTACTCGATGCCCATCCCGGCCTCCTGGCCCGGCCCGCCGGTCGCGACGAACGTGACGACGGACGGGAACAGCAACGGCTCCTCGAGGCCCGGGGCGCTCACCTCGCAGATGCACTCGCGCCCGACCGCGAGGGGCTTGGGCGTCTTGATGAACGTCCCGCCTTTACGGAGGTTTTCCCGGTACTCCTCGCCGAGCCTCGACAGGTCGGGGTAACGTAGCCGCACGCGCGCGGGCTTCCGACCGGCGGGGGCGGCCTCCCCCGCCGGCCGCGCGAAGGGGTCCGGCCCGAGGTCTACTGGGCGCGCAGCCCGTGGCGCAGCGGCGTCCACGTCTGCCCAGGCCCAGCCCCGGCGCATGACCGCCGTGTCGTCCCCGTTCGGCGTCTTCGCGCTCTCAGCCGCGGTGCCGTCCAACGAGTGGGCGCTGTCCCCGGCGGCGGGCTCGACCGACCGCGAGTCTTCCGGAAACGCGAACTCGGCCTCGTCGCCAAAGGCCTGCCGCAAGAACTCGTTGGGGTCCTCGACAGCGGGGTCTGGCAGGAACGCGAGATCGTCCGCCTTCGCCGCGGGCTCGGCCGTGTCGGGCTCGTCCCCCGCGAACGCGAAGGTGAGCTCCGCCTCTGCCGGCGGGCCGGGATCCAGCTCGAATCCGACGGCGTCGGTCCCAGGGATGCTGGCGGCGCCGACGCTCGAGGCCTCCGACAGACCGTCGCCATGCGGCGCGCGGAAGTCGAAGCCCCCCTCGGAGTCCCCACCGCCAAGCGCAAAGGGTGCGTCTTCGCTGGGTGCCTCGAGGAAGCGCGGCACGCCCTCCCGGCCGCCGTTCGTGTCCTCGTCCTCGCGGTCAAACCCGGCCCAGGACGCAGGCGGCTGCGTCTCCGCCGCGACCTCCGTCCCCAAGCGCAGCACCGCTGCGGGGGTAGCGAACGGCTCGGGCACGGGCTCGGGCAGCCGGTCGTGGGCCCCGCCCGCGATCCCGATAGCCGCCGGGCGCACCGGCTCCTCGACCAGGGTGCCTTCAAAGGGCTCTACCTCCTCGCCCTCCAGCGCAAAGACCTCGTCTTGGCCCACCATCAGCGCGGGGTCGAAGTCAGGGAGGATGATCGCCGGGCCTGGCTCGCGGATCGGGGGAAACACTTCGTCCAGCCCAGCGAGCACGGGCGTGGGCGCGTCGACCTCGGATCCGCTGCCCACCGGGTTCGCGCCGGGGGAGGCCGGGCCCGACTGGTGGGTGTTCCCCTCGGACGAGGCCTCGGACCGGCCGCCGGATGAGGTCGCCGCTGTGGCCGTAGAAGGCGTCGGCGCGCGCACGACGGGCGGCGTCGCCTTCGGCTTCCGCAAGAACGCGCCCACCAGGCCATCGAAGAGACCGACCCGCGGCGCCGCGGTTGGGCCCGCCGGGGCCGCTTGAACCAGCTTGCGCGCACGCTCCGCCTCTGCGGCCTGCGCCTCCTCCGGGCTCGGCATGTGCGGGGACGCCGCGTGCTCGGCGTAGTTTCGAATGGTGATGTTCTTCCGCTCGCCCGAGCCCTTCTCCACGGCCGAGACGTGGAGCATGCCGTTCCCGTCGATCCGGAAGGTGACGTTCACCTTGGTTTGCATACGGGGGGCTGGCGACAGCCCGGTGAGCACGAACTCCCCTAGGAATTCGTTCTCGGAGCTGACGCGGCTCTCCCCTTGCCGCACCGTCACCCGCACCGACTCTTGGTTGTCGTTCGCCGTGGCGAACGTGCGCGTCTCGGTGGCGGGGACGCGACCGTTCCTGTGGATGACGGGGACGAAGTGCCCGCCTGCGCTGTCGATGCCAAGGTCGAACGGCGTGACGTCGAGGAGCACCGTGCGGCTCTGGTCGGCGTCGGCCAGGTTCGCCGCGTGCACGGCAGCGCCGACCGCGACGGCCTCCTCCGGGTGGACCGTCCTGGACGGCTCCTTCCCCAAGAGCGCCGTGATCGCCTCGCGGATCTTCGGCATCCGCGTCTGCCCGCCAACGAGGATGACCTCGTCGATCTCCGAGAGCTTCAACCCGCCATCTACGACGGCGCGGCGCGCGATGTCGATGCAGCGCGAGACCAAGTCGGCGGTGATCTCCTCCAGCATCGTGCGCGTGAGCACCATCTCGATGCTGTGCTGCGTCGTCACGTGGGGGATGACGATGTTCGTGCGATCGGAGAACGACAGCTCGCACTTCGCGCGCTCGGCGGCGTCCCGGACCCGCTGCACGGCGTTCTTGTCGGAGGTGAGATCGACCCCGGAGCGGTCCTTGAACGTGGACAACATGTGGTCGACGATGCGGGAGTCGAGGTCCTCGCCGCCAAGGTAGCTGTCCCCGCGCGTCGAGAGGGTCTCGTAGATCCCGGACGACAGCCGGAGCACGCTCACGTCGAACGTGCCGCCGCCAAGGTCGAAGATCAAGATCGTGCGCTCGACGTTCTTGCGGTGACCGAACGCGAGCGCAGCCGCGGTCGGCTCGTGGAGCAGCCGGTCGCAGCGCAGCCCGGCCATCTCGGCGGCCTCGATCGTCGCCTTCCGCTGGGCGTGGTTGAAGTACGCAGGGACGGTGATGACGGCCTCTTCGATCCGCTCACCCAGCGTCTTCTCAGCGATGGTCCGCGCCACTTGAAGCACGACCGCCGCGACCTCGGTCGGCGACATCCACTGGTCGCCGACCATGACCTCCACCCCCCCGTCCGGCGCCGGCCGGACCTTGTAGTTCACCCGGCGGATCGCCTCCTGGACCTCGGGGCTGTCAAACCGGCGCCCGATCAGTCGCTTCGTGGCGTACACCGTGCGCTCGGGGCGGGTCAAGATCAGGTTGTGGGCCGCTTGCCCGACGACGAACTTCCCCTCGCCTTTCGCAGAGATGACCGACGGGAGGACCTTGTAGCCGCGCTCATCCTCGATGACCCGGGGGCGCCCACCCTCCATGACCGCCACGGACGTGTTCGTCGTCCCGAGGTCGATTCCGATGATGCGAGGCATAAGAGGGCTCCAGCGTACATCTTACCACCCGGCAGGCGCCCCCGGGAATAGCGGCACCTGCGGGTCGAGCGGAATTACGGGATATTCCCCCGAAAAACAGCCGTCGCAGCACGTGCCGGGCTCACGGCCCAGCGCCAGCAGCACCGCGGCGCGCTCCGGGTGCGCGAGGCTGTCCGCGTCGAGCCAGGCGCGCATCCGCGCGATGTCCAGGCGCCGGGCCAACAGCTCCTCGTCCAGCGCCCCGCCGACCCCGTACAAGCACGGCCCGCAGACCGGCTGGGCGCCGAGCCGAACGTGGACCTCGGACGCCCCCGCGCCGCGGAGCGCCGCGACCGCCCGACGCGCCCGCTCCCCCGTCGAGAGCACGTTCACCAGCAGCACGACGCGCAGGCCGAGCACGGCCCCGCTGCTCCGCACCTGCCCGCCGCTCGCGACGAGCGCCGGCAACAGGCGTGCGCCGCTGCGCTCGGCGAACCCCGCGCCAAGCGCCTCGCTCCCCGGAAGCGGCACCACCACGTCGCACCGCACCGGGAACGCGCTCGCCACCGCGGCCCCGAGCTGCACGCGCGCGGCCGCCACCTCCACCCCCGACACGCTCGCGTCGGCCCCCCCGATCCCGGCCCACTCGGCTACGCAGGGCCGCGCTGCTTGGCGCCCGAGCGGCCGCAACGACTCCGCGGCGACGCCGTCCAGCACGATCATCTCGCCCGGCTCCACGTCGCGCTCGAAGATCGCCCCGCTCGCGCGCAGCGCCCCGGCCTCCGACGCGACTACGCGCCCGCCGCCGCGTCGCCCGATGCACAGCGGCCGCAACCCGCGCGGGTCGCGCGCCACGATCATCACCTGCGGCGTCAGCACCACCAGCGAGAACCCGCCCTCCACCCGCTGCAGCGCGTCCACCAAGCGGTTCATCAACGTACGCTGCTCGCTCTGCGCGGCCAGGTGCACAATGAGCTCGGCCAGGTCCCCGCCCGCGAGCACCGCCCCCCGCGCGACCAGCGCGCTCCGCAGCACGGCGCCGTTGGTCGCCCGGCCATCAACCGCGACCGCGAGCGGCCCAGTGCGGTCCCGGAACACCAGCGGCCCCGCGCCCCCCGCCCGCACGAGCGCCGTGTCCGCCACCGATCGCAGGTCAGGCCCGCCCCGCCGAAGCTCGGGGGGCACCAGCACCACCTCCGTGTCCGACCGCGCGGCCAGCAGCACGTCCTCCAGGGCCACCCCGACGCGCTCGGTGACCGCCGGCAGGCCCTCCGCGAGCGTCCGCGCGGCGTCGAGCACCCCGTGGACGGCCAACAGCGCGCACGCAGGCCGCAGGCCGTTCACCGCGAGGCACCCGCGAGCCAGTCTGGGAACGCCTTGCCCCAGGCGTCCGCGACGTCGCCGACCGCGATCGTCCGCCCACCGACCCCGAGCACGTCGCCCCCGGTCGTCCCGAGCACGCGCGTGGGCACCGACCCGAGCAACCGCAGCACGGCGTCGCGCGCCTCCGGCCGGTACGCGATCAGCGCCCTACCGTGGTCCTCGCCGTACAGCGACCCCGCGTCGGTCCCGGCGTCGAACATCCCGCCAACGCCATCGAGGCAACACTCGGCGAGCGCCACGAGCAGCCCCCCGTCGGAGAGATCGTGCGCGACCTCGACCGCGCCCGCGGCGATCAACGCCCGCAGCGCGACGTGGAGCGCGTCCTCTGCCGCGTAGCTGACCGGGGGCGGGGCGCCGTGCCGGTCGAACCCGAGCAGCCGCGCGTACACCGACCCGGCGAGCCACCCTACCCCCGGCTCGCCCAGCAGCGCGACCTCCAGCCCAGCCGCGAAGCGCGCCTTCACGGTCGGCGTAGGCCCTTCGTAGAGCCCCACCATCGCGAGGCCCGGGGTCGGGAGGATCCCGATGCCGTCGGTCTCGTTGTACAGCGACACGTTCCCCGAGATGACGGGGACCGAGAGCGCCCTGCAGGCCTCCGCCATGCCATCCACGGACCGCGCGAACTGCCACATGATCTCGGGCTTCTGTGGGTTCCCGAAGTTCATGCAGTCGGAGAGGCCGACCGGCGTCGCGCCGACGCACGCCAAGTTCCGCGCGCACTCGGCGACTTGCCCGGCGGTGCCGACGAACGGGTCCAGGTACACGTGCCGGCCGTTGCTGTCGCACACGAAGCCAAGGTGCTTCTGAGTCCCCTTGATGCGCACCAGCGCGGCGTCTGCGCCGGGCCGCACCACCGTGTCGGTGCCGACCTGGTGGTCGTACTGCCGCCAGACCCACTGCTTGTCGGAGATGTCGGGGTCGGCCAGCACTGCGGCCAGGCGACCAAACGGGTCGGGGTCCACGAGCTCCGGCAGCGCCGGGAGCGGGGCCGGGGCGCGCTGGGGCCGGTCGTACTTGGGCGCCGAGTCGGTGAGCACCGCGACCGGGATCGCCGCCACCTCGTTGCCGTACCAGGTGCAGCGCCACACACCGTCGTCCGTGACCTCGCCGATCTCGGCGACGGACAGGTCCCACTTCTGGAAGACGTCGAAGACCTCCTGCTCGCGCCCCGGCTCGATCACGATGAGCATGCGCTCTTGGCTCTCGGAGAGCAGCAGCTCGTAGGGCACCATGCCCGTCTCGCGCATCGGCACCTGGTCGAGCCGCAGGAGCAGCCCGCGACCGCCGCGACCGGCCATCTCGACGGAGCTCGATGTGAGCCCCGCGGCCCCCATGTCCTGGATGCCGACGATCGCGGTGCCCTGCATCAGCTCGAGGCACGCCTCCAGAAGCAGCTTCTCCTGGAACGGGTCCCCGACCTGTACGGTCGGGCGCTTTTCGTCGCTGCCCTCGCCGAACTCGGTCGAGGCCATCGTCGCGCCGTGAATGCCGTCGCGGCCGGTGCCGGCGCCCACGTAGAAGACCTTGTTGCCGGGCGCCCCGGTCGTCCCGAGGAAGATGCGGTCCGACGGCACGATGCCGCAGCAGAACGCGTTCACCAGGCAGTTCCCGTCGTACGACCTATCGAACCGCGTCTCGCCGGCGACGGTCGGGATGCCCATGCAGTTGCCGTAGCCCGCGATGCCCGCGACGATGCCCCGGACCAACCCGCGCGTCTTCGGGTGCTCGAGCCGGCCGAACCGCAAGCTGTCCATCAAGGCCATGGGCCGAGCGCCCATCGTGAACACGTCGCGGAGGATGCCGCCAACGCCGGTCGCAGCGCCCTGGTAAGGCTCGATGTACGACGGGTGGTTGTGCGACTCCATCTTGAAGCAGGCCGCGTAGCCATCGCCCAGGTCCACCACGCCGGCGTTCTCGCCCGGGCCGATCAGCACGCGCGGGCCCGTGGTGGGCAAGCGCCCCAGGTGGATCCGGCTCGACTTGTACGAGCAGTGCTCAGACCACATGACCGAGAAGACGCCCAGCTCGACCAGCGTAGGCTCGCGGCCCAGCACGTCGAGCAAGCGGGCGTACTCGTCCGGCGAGAGCCCGTGCTGCTGGACCAGCTCGTCGGTGATGGGGGAATCGGCGCCTGGTGTCATGCGGTGGCTCCGGCCTCGGTGTTCGTGATCGACCCGGCGAGCGAGCGGAAGACGCCCGCGCCGTCTACGCCCCCGAGGGACGCCTCGACGTAGCGCTCGGGGTGTGGCATCAAGCCGACGACGTTGCCCGCCGCGTTGCTCACGCCGGCGATGTCGTTCAGCGACCCGTTCGGGTTCCCGACGTACCGGAACGCGACCTGGCCCTCTCCCTCTACGCGGGCGAGCGTCTCTGGGTCCGTGAACCAGTTGCCCTCGGCGTGGGCGATCGGCAAGCGCAGGGTTTGCCCAACGAGGCCTCGGGTGAACGGCGTTTGCTTGCCCTCGACGCGCAGCGTCACGTCGCGGCACTGGAACGTCAGCCCCTCGTTGCGGAGCAGCACGCCCGGCACCAGCCCGCACTCGGTGAGGATCTGGAAGCCGTTGCACACGCCGAGCACCGGGCCGCCCCGCGCCGCGAACCGCACCACGTCCGCCATCACCGGCGAGAAGCGGGCGATCGCGCCGCAGCGCAGGTAGTCCCCGTACGAGAACCCGCCCGGCAGGAGGACGGCGTCCACCTTCGGAAGGGAGCTCTCCTTGTGCCACACCGCGACCGCCTTCATGCCGAACAGGCTGACCGCGTGCCGCAGGTCTGCGTCGCAATTCGACCCAGGGAACGTCACCACCGCGACCGTAGCGGTCACAGCAGCTCCACCCGGAACGACTCGATCACCGTGTTCGCGAGCAGCTTTCGACACATCTCTTCGACGCGGGCGCGCGGGTCGGACTCGCCGTCCGCGAGCTCCATCTCGAAGAACTTGCCGATTCGCACGCCCCGGACCTCGTCGTAGCCCATGCTCACGAGCCCGCCTTGGACCGCTTTTCCGGCGGGATCATGCACGCCGGGCTTGAGGGTGACGTAGACACGAGCGCGCATCGGGGGCCTCAGGGTGGCCGCGCGGGTAACCCATCCTTCTCGGCCGGGCAGCGCCCGCGACGCGCCAAACCGCGGTCTCTCCGTCGGCCGTGACGACTGTGTCACCTCGTCGTCACATTTCCGCCCCGAACCCGGTAGACTGTGATCATGCTCCTCCTCCTCACCGCGGCCTCTGCGCTCATCGGCTGTGACGGCAAACCGGCGCCCTCGGAGACCGACTCCCCGGGCGACGACTCGCACAGCATCGACACGCACGACTCGCCGGTCGACGACTCCGACTCGACGCCCCCCGACGACACGCACACCGGCGACGACACCTCGCCCACGGGCCCGCCCCGCGTCATCCTCTTCATCGGGGACGGCATGGGCACGGAGCAAGTGGCCGGCGCCGGCATGTTCTCGACTGGATCCGCGGGCACGCTCGGGCTCGAGACCCTCCCGGTGCACGGGGCGCTGCGCTCCGCGTCGCTGAGCGGCATCACCGACTCCGCCGCGTCCGGCACGTCGATGTCGACCGGGACGAAGACCTGGAACGGGCACCTTGGCCTGGACCGCGGGGGCAGCACGCTCGAGAACGTCCGCGAGGTCGCGAAGGCACGCGGCATGGCCACCGGGATCGTGACCACCGACCGCATCGCCGGCGCGACGCCCTCGTCGTTCCTGGTGCACACGGAAGACCGCTACTCGTACGCGGAGATCTCCGCGCTGATCGCCGCGGACCTGCCAGATGTCGCGCTCGCTGGCGGGACGGTCGACATGGAGGGGCTGTTGGACACGACTGCGGTGGACGTGGTGACCACCGCGACCGAGCTCGCGGCCTGGACACCCGGGGGCAAGCCCCTGGTCGGGCTCTTCGCGTCCAGCATGTTCCCGTACGTGTACGACGGGTACGGCGAGGCGCCGAGCTTGGCGGACATGACCACCAGCGCGATCAACACGCTGATGGCAGACCCCGACGGCTTCTTCCTGATGGTCGAGGGCGCACGCATCGACCACGCGTCGCACGCGGATGACGCGACGCGGGTGTTCCCGGAGACCATCGCGTTTGACGAGGCCATCACGTCCGCGATGGCGATCCTGCCGAGCGACGCCACCGTGGTGGTGACCGCCGACCACGAGTGCGGCGGGCTGCACGTCATCTCCAGCAACGGCGCCGGGGTCACGCCGAGCGTCGAGTGGCGCTACAACTGGCACACGAACACCGACATCGGCGTGTGGGCGTCCGGGCCGTACACCGACGTGTTCGACGGGCAGCGGCTGGACAACTCCTGGGTGCACGCGGTGCTCGACGCCGCGGTGACGCAGACCGACGTGGTGGCGCCGGACGAGGTCCCGCTCGTCGACGGGTACCTCACGGACCTGCCCGAGGCCGTCGTCACGCAGCCCTGGACGAGCTCGTTCGACCCGCAGTACAACCGCCTCGACGCGCTGCACGTGACCAGCGACGCCGATGGCCTGCGCATCGGCATCGACGGCGTGTTCGAGGACGACGCCAACGCCGTGCTCGTGTACATCGACATCGACTACGGCGACAGCACCGGCTGGCCCCACGACGACGTGCTCACCGACTTCGAGGGCGGGAGCGACAAGGTGATCTCCAACGCTCGGCTGGCGTTCGCCGACCCCACGTTCGGCGCTGAGCGCGTCCTTGTCAGCCTGCAAGCGGAGGAGGCGTTCCAGAACCAGCCGGCCGGGGACACGTCTGGCCTGCGCGACGTGACCGCCGAGTCGGACTTCGGCTGGCTCCAGTCGGCGATCAACTTCGACAGCGGGAACGTCTCGCTCTTCGACGCCCCCGCGGTGGACGCCGGCGTGACGGACGAGGGCTTCGAGGCCCAGGTCCTGTGGACCTCGCTGTACGGCACCGGGACGCCGACTGTCGACCGTCGCATCGCCGTGGTCGCGGTGCTGGTGAACGACCAGGGGACCTGGATCTCCAACCAAGCGCTCCCGGCGTTCGACAGCGAGACCGAGGCGGGCGGAGGCACGGCTACGCTGGTGTCCGAGGTCGAGCTCGACGTCGCTGGGGACGGGAGCGTCGTCGGCAGCCCGATGGTCACTCCCTAGCCCAGGATGTGCCGCACGCGGCCCCTCCTGGGCTAGGTTGTTCTGCTTCGCCCTGCTTCCTCGCCGGACCCCGCACAGAGAAAAGGCGCACCCTCCGGGTGCTCCCTTTTCACACAGGGGGTCCGGCGAGGCGGGCGAAGCGAGAGCCCAAATTGCGCGCTGCGGCTGCGCCTCGCGCACACTTTGGGCTAGCCTCGAAGCGCGTCCACCAGCCAACGCCCAACCGGCCCCGGCGGCGCCTCCGGCAGCCACGTCGCCACCAGCCCGACCGCCATCACGCGGCCCACCCATGCGCGCGGGCACAGGCGCACCAGCGCCCCGCTGGCAAGGTCCGCCTGCACGCGGTGCATCGGCAAGTTCCCCCAGCCGAGCCCCGCCTGGATCAGCGCTTGCCGCGTCTCCATGTCGGCGACGCGCCACGTCCGCGGCGAGAGCACGCCGCGGTCGGGGGCCGACTCCTCCTCGCCACGGCCGGAGAGCACGATTTGCACGTGCTTGCCGAGCTCGGCGGTCGAGAGCTGCGCCGATCGATGCGCCGCGAGCGGGTGGGTCACCGCGGCTACCGGCACCATCTCGACCGACCCCACCGGCAGGCTGACGACCCCGGCGTGCTCGGCGTAGGCGGCCGCGACGGCGATCCCCGAGCGCGCTCGCCTGAGCTCCTCCAGGACGGCCCCGAGCGCCTCGACTCGCAGCCGAAAAATCACCCCGGGCCAACGCTGCTGGAAGCCTTGTGCGACCTCTACGAGCTTCGCCGTGGGGAACATCGCGTCCACCACCAGCGAGACGGCGGGCTCGGTCCCGGATCGCATGTCCCGCGCGCTCGCGTGCAGCGCCTCGACCTGCAAGCTCACGCTGCGGGCGGCGGCGAGCAGCGTGCCGCCCTCCGCCGTGAGAACGGGCAGCCGGCGTGACCTGTCGAACAGCGCGAAGCCCACTTGGCTCTCCAGGGCGGCGATCGAGTGGCTGATCGCCGACTGTACGCGTCCAAGCCTCCTCCCGGCGGCCGAGAAGGTCCCCGTGTCCGCCACCGCGAGGAACGTGCGGAGCTGGTCGAGCGTGATCGCGTCGAGTTGGGCGACGAGGCTGTTCGCCGCGCCCGGGCCAGCGGGCGCCCCCGGGGCGGCCGAACCATCGATATTGGTCATGTCACCAATCAGTTTGTTCTCACTTCTCGTCATGTAACGGGTGGGCAAGCTCCTGTCGTACCGGATCCCCGGCACATCCCGACGCGGCCCGAGCCGCACTTCACCGCTGGAGCCTCCCATGTCCTGGTCCTTCGATTCCTCCCACTCCGAAGTCTCTTTCTCCGTCCGCCACATGATGATCGCCAAGGTGCGCGGCTCGTTCCCGACCTGGTCCGGCACGGTGGAGGCCGACGACGCAGGCAAGCTCACCGCGCTCACCGTCGACATCGACACCGCCAGCGTGAACACCCGGGAGGCGCAGCGGGACGCGCACCTGGCCTCGGCCGACTTCTTCAACAGCGCCGCGTTCCCGAAGATGACGTTCGTGAGCACGCGCATCGCGCCCGCCCAGGACGGCGAGTTCGACATCACCGGCAAGCTGACCATCAAGGACGTCACGCGCGAGGTCGTCCTGCGGGCGACGTTCAACGGCACCGGCAAGGACCCCTGGGGCAACACCCGCCGCGGCTATGGCGCGAAGACCCGCGTCAACCGCACGGAGTTCGGCCTCACCTGGAACGCGGCGCTCGAGCTCGGCGGCGTGCTGGTCGGCGAGGACGTCGACATCGAGCTCGACGTGCAGATCGTGCAGAAGGCCTGATCCAGCCCGCTACTCTGCCGCGCAGCTGTACCGCGTGATCCGGCCATCGTCGTGGCCGGCGAGGAGCCACCCGCGCGGCGGGCACGGCGACTGGCGCGCCGACGCCGTGCCGGTCGCCGCGCACGACGTAGGGGTCGCCCCCGATCACCCCGGCCACCCACCTCCGGTCGTCGTCCCCGCCAACGGCCGTGATCCGGTCGAGGCCCATGTCGATCGTCCCGGCCGGGCTACCGCTCGCGTCGATCCCGAGCCAGCTCACCTCGGACGCGGACGCCAGCCCGCCGGGATCGGGGCTCACGAACGCCGGGCTGCCGTCGCTCGGCCAGGACGTCATCTCGAGCGCGTTGCTGCCCGTGTCCCACCGCGCGAGCCCGCTGCCGCCGACGAGCTGGACCACGGCGTCGTCCGCGAACACCTGGTCGCTCCACGCGATCTCCATCACTGGCCCTGCGCGACCACAGGCGGGGTCCCATCTGCCGGGAGGTGGGCCACCGGTGTCGAATGTATCAGATGTGTCGGATGCATCAGATGTGTCGGATGTATCACATGTGTCGGATGTGTCGGACGTGTCGGACGTGTCGGACGGTACGCTACCGCTTCGTCGGCGCCGCGTCCCTGTTGGAGGGCACGCCGCTCCGCCCCCCCGGCGACGCAACCCGCCGGTCAGCGGCCGAGCGTCGTCTCCTCCCCCGCGGCGCGGATCTGGACGTCCGCCCCACCATCCGTGACCACGATGACGACGTCGTGCTGGGCATGTTGCAGGACCGGGTCGTCGCCGGTCAGGGCCCCCCCCTCGTGTCACCCACACCCCGTCGACGTGGTCCCGCTGCGGGGGGCTGATCGCTCGAACGGCGCCGCCGCGACCAGCCGCGAGGGAAGCCACTGGGACCGGGGCGGGTGATTTGGCGGGTCCGCCTACGCCTTCACCTGTACGAGCCCCACCGCGGCCAGGTCACGCAGGAGCCGCAAAACGCCGTCTTTTGCGCTCAACGTGCCACTCGATGGGGGCGAGCCCGCTGGCACCGTGAAGCGGGCGCCCTGCTCGCCTGGGTTCCCGTCGAAGAACCCGAGGCGCTGGCTGGACATCAAGACCTCCCGCGCCGTGAGCACGAGCCCGCCCGACGCGTTCCCGGAGAGTTGGAAGAGCTGGTCGCCTGTGGGGCCAACCGCCACGGGCGTTTCCCCCCAAGCGTTGAAGATGTCGCAGGTATTGCCCGGCATGTTGGCAAGATACCAGATCGCGTCTCGCGCTCCGCTCAACTGGCACCCGGTCACCGTCACCCCGATAAGGGAGCCCGCCCCGCGCACGATGCACGTCGGGGCGAACGGCCCGCGGACCTTCGCCTCGGGCGCGCCGGCTGCGGCTGCCGCAGCGTCGAACGTGCAAGAATAGAGTCCGCCTGCCTTCCAGACGCCCCCGGCGTCCACCTGGACGAATTGGCGCGGCGAGCCGGAAGCTCGGCAACCGACCAACACCAGCGCGGTGGCCGTCGTTGGCCCCGTCACCAACGGCGCCGGCTGCACGCGGACAGCTCCGTCGACGTTGTCCGTGAACCCGCAGTCGATGAACGTCGGGTTGTCGCAAGTGCAAGCAACCACGACCGCCCAACCGAAGCCCTCGACCTGCAGGCCCGTGGCCCCCGTTTCGTACGCACCGGCGCCGGCCCCGCTCAGGTCGGCGGTGTTGTCGTTGGCGAGCAGCAAGCCTACTGTTCCCGCGGTCGCCGGGCCCGAGATGCTCCCTCCGAAGAACTGGCACTTGGTCAGGTTCCTCACGCGGACTGCCGCGCCAGGGTCGTCAACCGTCGTGCTCAGCTCAGCGATCACGATTCGAATGTCGTCGAGTTGAAGCTCGGCCGCGAAGGTGCCGTCGATGTCGAGCAACGGGCTGTGCGCCGCCACGCCCTTCCCAGCCTCGATCCGTAGACCGGAGATTGTCTGCCTCCTACCTGTGATTCGAACGTACGACTCACTGTCCCACGGGACCAGGATCGCCCCGGCGAGGAACGTCGCGCGCTGCGCCTCGTTGTCGAACTCGATCGTGTCCGCGAACACGTATTCGCCTTCGGGAAAGAGCACGTGCTTCCCCGTGTTGATCGCGGCTTGGATGCGGCCTGCGTTCAACGCCGCCGCGGCCCGGCTGGACACGGACGTGCTCACCGCGTGATCGGTCACGATCTCGTACACGTCGGACAGGAGCTCGCTCATGGCCGCACCACCACGCTCACGAGCCCCAAGCTCGCGAGGTCCCTGAGCAGCGCGCCGAGCACGCGGAAGGGCTCGTTGGAGACCAAGTCCCGCGAGATGTCCGCGCCGACCGAGTAGGGGAACGAGCGGGCGACCGGTGTCGCGCCGAAGAACCCGATGCGGTTGGCGTTCACCTGGATGCTGTGCGCCGAGACCACCAGGGTCGTGGAGGCGAGCGCGTCGCACGTGAGCCTTGGCAACGTCGCGGCGCCCGGCCCGTCCGCGAACGCCACCTTGTCCCAAGTGTTGAACACGTCCCCCGAGTCCTTGACCGACGCCGTGGCTTGGATCTCGTACACGCTGTGTTGCACCGCGGGCACGGGCACGTCGGGGCCGCTGTGCCAGCACGAGGTGACCTCGACGCCGTGCCACTCCCCGCCGATCACGAACACCCGGCGCCAAAAAACAGCGGCCGACCCGGGAGTGGGGGTACCCGCATCCACGGTTGCGGCCGGGTTCCGCAGTGCGCCAAACTCGCACCCCGAGATGCTCCCGCCGTGCACGCCACCGCCGTCGTGGACCACGATGAAGTGGTACGCCCCGTTCGCCGTGCCCGACTCCATGTGCACGCCCGACAGCGTCAGCCCGTACACGTGCCCATGCACCGCGATCATGTTGCGGAGCTCGGCCTCCATCGTCAGGTTCACGAACGATACGCTCTGCGTCGTGCCGTACAGCGCGACCCCGTAGCCAAGCTGGTGGATGGAGAGGCTCACGGCGCGGAACTCGGTCACCCCGTCCAACAGCTCCAAGCCCGTGCTCAGCTCCAGCTCGTTCACCCCGTCGAGCGCCCCGCCGACGATCGTCACCCCGGCGGTGTCCTTCACGCGCACCAACACGGCGGCCGTCCAGCACTCCACGCGAGGGTCTTCCAGCAGGAGGTCGTCGGCTCCGTCGATGAGCTGGCACGGGTCGGGGAGGGCCCGGTAGACGTTCGAGACACCCACGTGGATCCACAGCCCGGTGAAGGTTTGCCGCTTCCCGAGGATGTGGACGCTCGCGTCACTCGTCACCAGCTCCAGCTTCGCCCCGGCGAGGAAGGTCACGCGCTGGTTGTCGCGGTGGAATTTCAAGGCGCCGGCGATGCGGTAGGGCTGGTACTCCTGCCGCTCTTCGTCCCACGGGCCGCGAGGGAACACGAGGTGATCGTGGGACGCAGCCGTGTCGATCAAGGACTGGATGGTCGCCGTCGCGTCAGCGAACCAGTCCGCCGGGAACCAGCGGTCCCCGACGTTTTCGACGACGTCCGTCAGGTGTTGGTGAGCCATTCATGACCTCCGTTGGGTGTAGCTTGGGAGGCGGCGTCGGGAGACCGCCGCCCAGAGAACGACGAGCCATGGCGATGGGCCGGCCACTCCCCCGGGCGCAGCGGAGCACCCTCCCTTCTCGCCGCCGCACCCGGCGACCGTCTCGGGGGGCTCCCACGGCTCGGGCTCCGGGTCCGCCTTCGAAGCGTCGAGGAACGTGGACGCGAGGTACACCTTCCCGGGGCTCAGCAGCACGTCGTCACGGCCGTCTCGGTCGACGTCGCCCGCGCTAGACAGCCAGGTCCCGCCAGCGTCGAGCCTCGCGACCGGGGAGACGGGCAGCCCGTCCGCCCCCCCCAGCAGCACGTCCGCGGTGAGGATGGGTGCCGCCAAGATGAGGACGTCCCCAAACCCGTCCGCGTTCACGTCCCCGGCGCCGCTGGCCGAGAAGCCGTACAGGTCACCCTCCTCCGCGCCCTCGTGCGTCCACGCGGCCACGGGCTCCGCGCCCCCGGGCCCGCCGCGGAACAGCTGCGCCTGACCCTTGGAGACGTTGATGTCCGCCTCGGTGAAAGGGTAGGAACGCCAAGGTTCGCCTACCACCACGTCATCGTACCCATCCCGGTCCACGTCCCCGGCGCCTCGGACGTCGAAAGCGAACCCTACCGTCTCCAGCACGGTCCCCCGGTCGCTGACCACGCCGTCCACCGACCCGTAGTACACCGCTGTGTACCCGGGGTTCGCGCCGACCACCATGTCCGCGTACCCGTCCCCGTCAACGTCCCCCGCGCCCGCGACCGACACCCCGAATGCGTCGATCTCCCCCGCCTCGTTGTCCGCCTCCAACACCCAGTCGGCCTCGATGTGGAGCCCCTCCGCCGAGCCGGCGTACACGGCCGCATACCCCGGCTCCCGGTAGTCCTGCACCCCGATCAGCACGTCGTCGAACCCGTCCCCGTCGAGGTCTCCCGCGCCGGCGACGCTCGTGACCGCCAGCGGCAAGTCGGCGTCGGAGATCAGGATCCACTCGGGCAGCGTCCACGTTGGCTCGGTCGCCGGGCCGTCCGCCGAACCGGCGTACACGTTAACCCCCTCGAAGGAAGGCGCGGCGACCACGAGCTCATCGTACCCGTCCCCGTTCACGTCTCCGGCGAAGTCCAAGGGGAGCCAGGGGGGGGCCAAGTACCCGACGCTGTCGGGCTCGGACAGGTCGTGAAACGACACGAACTCGTCCACGTCGAACCCGTCTGCGGTACCCGGGAACCAAAGCGCTCCGCCCTGCTCGTCGCTGTACGCGACGGACTCGATCGCGTCCACGTACCCGTCGCCGTTCGCGTCCCCGCCCCCGGCCACCCGGGTCTGCGCGAGGGTCAGCGCGAAGTCCGGTGTTGAGTACATCGGAGTCGCGAAGGCGGGGGTGGAGAGGAGGAGGAGGAGCACTAGGTGTTGGGCCATTCAAGACCTCCGAGTTGGATGCCGTGAGCCCCACCGACGATCGTCACCCCGGCGGCGTCCTTCACGCGCACCAACGCGGCGGCCGTCGCGCATTCCACCCGCGGGTCTTCCAACAGGAGGTTTTCCGCGCCCTGGATCAGCAGGCAAGGGTCGGGGACGACCTGGACGCCATCCACTACGCCCGTGCGGATCCACAGGCCGGTGAAGGTTTGCCGCTTGCCGGTGATGTGAACGCTCGCCGAGCTGCTCACGAGCTCGATCTGCGCCCCGGCGAGGAAGGTCACGCGCTGGTTGTCGTTGTGGAACATAAGGGGGTGACTCACCCGGTACGTGCGGCCCGGGAAGACCACGTGGAGGCCGGTGTCGATCGCCCGTTGGATCGCGGAGGTGTCATCCGTCGCTCCATCGCCGGTCGCGCCAGGGAGGCCGTCGATCGAATCGAGGACGCTGGCGTAGACCACGTCTAGCGGGTGGGTAGCGTTTGCGCTCACCGGTACACCAGCCCAAGGTCCACGAGGTCGCGCACGAGCTGCTGCAGCACGAGCTGAGCCGTGCGCGCGCTCAACGTGCGATCCCCTCGGACGGCAGGGCCCCCGCTGCCCGTCACCACCCCGCTGGCCGCGGGAGCCGCGCCGAAGAACCCAATCGCCGTCGTGTCAACGCTCACCTCGTCCGCCGTCAGCGTCAGGCGGCCGAGCTCGTTCGTCGACATCCGCGGGAGGAGGTGTTGGTTGTCTCCGAGGGCGACGTCGGCCTCGGCCCATGTGTTGAACATGTCGCAGCACGTCGACAGGGCTGCACCGGCGGGGATCCTCCACGCCGACGCTCGCAGCCCGTCAGGCGCCGAGTAGCACCCGCTCACCACGAGCCCCGTGACGGAGCCCTTGATCTCGAAGATGCAGTCTCCGTCGCTCTCTGACTGCGCCTGCCCCTGTGCCACGGCGCTCTTGCTCGACTTGGCCTGCGCCGCCCCGGCGATCGACTTGTTCACTGCTGCGGTTCGACCTACACGGAGAGGGGGGACGGAGCTCGCACCGGCCACCGCCTTCGAGGTCGCTTGGCCCTCGCCGCCGCTTGTAGCAGCGACGGCAACCCCGAAGGTGCAGCCCATCACCACGCCCCCCTCGATCGCGCCCCCGGGGTTGGAGGTGCCAAGGTCGGCGGACACGGCCACGAAGCGCGGCGGTGCACCGCCGTACATCCGGCACCCGACAAGGGCAAGCCCACGCACCACCGTCGCGTTCGCCACCACGGCGGGGCCTGGCTGGAATCGTCCGCCAACCTGCCGTATGAACGCCAGCTCCGTCAGCGCAACGGCCACGTCGCCGTCGTCCGTGACGAGCACGGCGCCGCTCACGTTGTTCGCGAACTCGCACCCGACGAACGTGGGGTTGCGCGCGTCACGGCCGATGCGGACAGCCCAGGCGAACAGGGCGATGCTCAGGCCGACCGCGGCCACCTGGTCCGCGTCCCCGGCCACCGAGCTGGTGAACGAGAGGCCGACCGAGTGTGCCTGGGCTGTGCCCGAGATGCGTCCGCCGATGAGCAGGCAACCGGATAGCCCCGCGACCCGCATGGCGCACCGTGGGCCAACCTCGGAGTCCGAGATCGTGAAAACGGAGATGCGGGGCTCCTGGAACCTGACGCCGGAGGCCTCCTGGACGTCCAACAACGGGCTATGCGCCGCGACATCCGCCGGCGTCTCGATCCGGAGCCCCGTGAGGACCTGGCGAGCCGCGGAGACCACGACGTGGGACGAGCTGTCGGCGGGCTGCAAGATCGCCCCGGCCAAGAACGTGCAACGCTGGTCGGCGTTGAGGAACGTGATCGCCCCGCCCCTGAAGCGGTAGGTGCCGGCCGGAAACAGCACGTGCCGGCCGGAGTTGATGGCTGCCTGGATGAAGCCCCGGTTGGCGTCCTCCTCCGCCCGTGACCCAGTGATGGCCATGGCGCCGTAGTCGACGACGTTCGCGTACGCGGTGCCGAGGCCCGTCGAGCTCACGTGGGCTCCCCCGCGTCGACCGGGGTCACGCCCCAGGCCGCCGGGGAGGCCGAAGGAGGAGCGTTGTTGTGCGCCCCAGAGGGCGGGTGCTGATGCATCGAGACCCCGGCGGGCCCCGCAAGCGGGGGCCCG
>CALQBK020000055.1 GCA_943328795.2 Bifidobacterium breve | reverse complement strand
CTGCGACCACGAGGGTCGTGCGCTTGCGCTTGGAGGAGTCAGTACGTCAAAGATAGGCTCTTTCGAACCCGCCTCTCGGCTCTTGACCGTCGGCTTTCGCCGGTGTCGTGGGGGACTAAAGCAAGCGCCGTGCCAACCCCGCGCCACGGGCGAACGCCGGTTGTTCGCCCGTCCGATGGGAAATGGCGATCCCATCGCGAACGAGAGTTTGTGCATGTTGATAACAACAGACTGTTAAACGCCACCTTTTCGTGGGATCTGCGATTCCCCACGCGGCGCACCCCGCATAGAACGAATCTCAGTCTCTCAGATTCGTTGCATCGCGTCGGGAGACGGGGGGTGCTACCGTGCCCGGATGAGCGCAGGATGGAAGGCACGGTCGCGCCGGGAGGGCGCGTGAGCCGGTCGGGCGACGGCCTGCGCGCGGTCGGAGAGGTCGCGTGGACCGTGCCCTCCGCGGTGGGCCGCGTCGTCCTCACGGTGGCAGACATCGTCGGGCGGAGCGGGCGTCGCGCCGTGCAGCCCGGCGCGCGGGGGGTGCGCGGGCTGCTCTGGCGAACGACCGTGGACCAGCTCTGGTACACCGGGGTGGAAGCCGTGCCCTTGGTCGCGTCGCTGGCGACGATGGTCGGGGTCACCACGGTCGGCGTCGGCTTCCGGACACTGCACGCGATCGGCGCCGAGTCTGCGTTCGCCACGGTGCTCGAGAAGGTGATCCTGATGGAGTTCGCGCCGCTCCTGACGGCCGTGATCGTGGCAGCGCGCTCCGGCAGCGCGGTCTGCACCGAGCTGCTGGCGATGCGACTGAACGACGAGCTCGACGCGCTGTCGGTCCACGGCGTGGACCCCTGGGTCTTCATCGGCCTGCCCCGCCTCGTCGGGCTCACGATCGGCACGGCGACGCTCGCGGTGGTGTTCTCGGTGACGACCTACGCCGTCACCTTGGTCTGCACCGTGCCGCTGGGGATCGCGCTCCCGCCCTTCGCGCGGTCCCTCGCGGACTCCGTCCTCCCGCACGACGTGATGGTGCTCGGCGTGAAGGCGATCCTGTTCGGGCTCGCCGTCGCAGGCACGTCGCTCACGCGCGGGCTCACCTGGGGGTCGGGGGTCGCGGACCTCCCGCGCGTCGGGGCCCGGGGCGTGATGGACGCGCTGCTCACCGTGTTCGTCATCGACGCGCTGTTCGCCGTGCTCGTCCGGTGACGCGTCTTATCAGGGCGCCGGGGTCGCGGGCTTCGGCTCCGGGACGCCCTTCGTCAACGTCCTCAACGGCCGCTTGTCGAACGCCTCCATGAACCTGTCCAGGTTCGCCGTGGACCGATCGAGCTGGTCCACCATCCGCGCCATGTCGGTGTTCCCCGTCGGGTCGTAGCCCTGGATCGCCTTGGCGGCCGCGTCGATCTCGGCCAGCGAGCGACGCAGGTCCTGCAGGGTCGCGACGACGTCACCATCGTCCCCCACGCGGCGGCCCATGCTCGCTGTCATGGCGTCCGTGGTCCGCAGCGTGGTCCCGAGCTGCGCCAGGTCCTGCTCGAACGCCGGCCCTACCCGGCGGGTCGTCCCGTCGATGGTGGCGATCGCGCCGTCCATCGCGACGAACGCCCCGTGCATCCGGTCCAGGCTCTGGTTCAGCCGTCGCCACGTCGCCGCCGCGCCCTCCTCGTCCGCCGTCGGCACCTTGCCCTCCACCATCACCTGCCGGAGCTCGGAGGTGATCGCGTGCAGGTCCTTCAGCGTGTCGCGGGCGCCCGGGAGCAGGTCGGCGAGCGCGAGCTCCCGGGTCGCGTGCAGGGTCGCTCCGGGCGGTAACGGAGCGGCTGACGACGCCGGCGGGACCAGGTGGAGGATCACCCCACCGGCGACCGATCGCGAGGCGAAGACGCCCACCGTGCCCTCCGGGATCGGCACGTCCGGGAGCAGCGCGACGGTGAGCTGGAAGTGCAGGGTCGGGTTCGGCAGCACCTCCACGTGCTCGACGACGCCGAGCTCGTAGCCGCGCATGTCGACGGCCGTGCCAACGTCGGCCCCCGCCAGGTCATCCGCCTCGACCACGTAGCGGGTCGCGTTCGGGCGGAACTGGTTGGCGGCCGAGAGCGCGAACGCGCCAACGCCTACCGCGGACGTCCCGAGGACGAGCAAGCCTGTCCAAAAGTTGCGGTCCATCGCCATCAGCTCTCGCCCAGCCTCACGACGCGCGCGCGGATGCGGTCGGCGTCAACGACGTCCGCGGTGGTCATCAGCACGGTGACGCGGCGGGCGCCAAGCTCGGCGAGGAGCCAGTCAGCGACCTCGTCTGCCGTGGTGCGCGACAGGAGCCGGAACGGCTCCTCCAAGAACAGGAGCTCGGCGTGGAGCGCGATCGCCCGGGCGAGCTGCACGAGCTGGCAGGCCTCCACGGCCAGGCCGCCGGGCCGCACGTCGGCGACGCTGTCGAGCCCCAGCCCGGCGAGCACCTCCAGGGCCCGCGCGCGGGCCGCTGCAGCCGGCACGCCCGAAAAACAGAGCGGCAACACGAGGTTCTCAAGGATGCTCAAGTTGGCGAGGAGCCCCCCGCTCGAGAACACGTACGCGAGGCGGCAGGCGCTGCGCGTGACCGAGCCAGACGGCGAGGTGCGGAGCCCCGCGGCGACGCGAAGGAGCCACCGCTTCCCTGCTCCTCCCGGCGCCAACAGCGCGACGGCGTCCCCGCGCTCGACCAGGAGATCCAACGGCTGCCCGCCGAGCGTCGAGACGCCGTGCAGCTGCAGCATCGGGGCGGATTCGGAGGCGGCGCTGGTCATCGGCGACCCTCAACGTAGCGCCCCTGGGGGCGAGGTGTGCCAACCGTCGGCGCGCGCTCGCCTGGCGGCAAACCTGGGCAGCAGCGGCCCGGACTCAACGCGCAAGCGCGACCGAGTCCGCCAGCGCCTCGTCTACGACCTGCGCCCACGACCGCAGGTGGGGGACCGCCCGCCGGCCGCGCCACGCCACGATCCCGTCGTAGAGATCGGGGCCGCAGTAGCCGCCATCTCCAGTGAGCAAGCGGCAATCTCCGATGTCACTCGCGACGACCGGCGTGCCTTGGGCGCGGTACGCGAGGATCTTGAGCGGGCAGAACCAGGGCGGCGCGTCCGGCCCGTAGGGCGCCAGGCCGACGTCCATCGCGGCGACGTACCCAGGCACCTCGTGCTCCGGCACGCGGCCCGCGTGCACGAGCCGGGGGTGTTGGACGCGGACGGGCCCGTCGCCTACGCAGAGCCCGACAGCGTCGGGGAGCTGGTCAAGCAGCGCCGGCAAGCGCTCCACGCCGTGCCACGCCTTCATCGAGCCGAGGAAGCCGACCACGAACCGCCCCGCGATCCCGAGCCTCTCGCGCGTCCCGTCCCGGTCGCCGAGCCCCGGGCTGACGCCGTTCGGCACGTGCCGCACGTCTTTGGCCCCACGGCTGCGCGCCCAGTCCGCGAGCCAGGCGCTCACGGTGATGACGCGGGGCGCCGCGCGCAGCGCCTCGTCTTCGAGCCACGACGCGAGCCAAGGCAGCGCGAGCCGCTCGAAGCGCGCTCGCTCCAGCGTGAGCGGGGCGTTCACCTCGAGCAGGCCGGCCGGCGCCTGGATCCGCGCCGCGGCGTCGGAGTACAGCGTGTGTCGAGCCCACAGCAGCGTCGGAGCGTACCTGCGCGCGGGCTCCACCAGCGCGCGCGCGACCCGCAGCTCGTTCAGCTCCCGGAACCGGGCGAGCGCCGCGGGCCAGCTTGGCGCTGCCGTGGGGGTCAGCAGGGTCAACCCCTCGCCGTCGTGGGCGCCGCGTGCATCGGCGGCGCGCGCACACGCGATCGGTGCGCGGAGCACCCGGGCGATGCCCCGCAGGTGAGCCGACGCGCCCGAGGGCCCGAGCGCGGGGATTCCGGCGGCCGCGCAGAGCACCAGCGGGCGTTCCCCGGGCGTCACCGCGTACGCCGGTTCACTGCGACACGTCGAGGCTGGCCAGCACGGCGTCGCCCAGGCTCCGGCGCCCGGCACACGTCCCCGGCTCTGCGCACGCGGGCGGCAGCAGGTACCCCGCGCGCGTCCGCAAGCCGTCGCGCTCGACGACCCGCTCGACGAGGTGCCAGGGCTCCTCGTCGTTCTGCACGACCAACCGCACGATCTGACCCTCCTCGGTCACCGTGACCGCCCCCTGGAGCCACTGGCCCCAGGCGGCCGCCTCTTGCGCGCCTAGGCCGCCTGGGCCGGCGTCGCTCGACACGAACGTGCCCGCGAACACCGGGTACCTGTCCCCGGAAGACCACGCGTGCATGCCGTACCAGCGCCCGACGTGCCCCGCAAACCGCGCGGGCAGCGCGATCGACGCGTGGTCGGAGATCGCCGTGGGCAGCCACCCGCCGGTCCACAGCGTCGGCGGGGTGAACGGGACGAGCACGGTCGCGGCCACCGCCGCGATCCCGATGCCTCGACCAAGCGCCGACCCCAACGGCGTGCACACCACCGCCGCCACGACGCCGCCCACGAGCCCGCCGGCGTGGCCCACGAGCGAGACGCCCGGCCCCTCGAACAGGCTGGCGAACGCGAGGGGGAGGAACAGCACCAGGTTCCCGACGCCGTAGCGGCTCTGCAGCTCCGGCGGGAGCAGCCTGCCGAACCGAAACCCGATCGCGATCTGCGCGCCCCACAGCCCGTACGCGAGCGTGCTCGCCCCGACCACCGGGAGGTCGCTCCACCGCAGGATCGCGACGGTGCTGCCGAACAGGGCCCCGCCGAGCACCGCGGCGAGCCCGGAGACACCGAGGACCCGCTCGGTGCGGTAGCCGCAGTAGGCCAGGAGCGGGAGGTTCACGGCCAGGTGCCCGAAGCCGATGTGCGTGACGGCTGCTGTGAACGGGGTCCACCAAGCGCGGTCCATCACGGTCCGCTCGAACCCGACCGCCCCGAGGTCGATCAGCCGGTCGTTCACGCCCCAGGACGTCGCGGCGGCTTGCGCCACGCCGACGAGGGCCATGAGCGCGCACAGCGCGACGGTCCCCCACGTGATCGCCGGGCGCCGCAGCCACGCGCACGCACGGGCCTCCTCGGACGCGAGGATTTCACGAAGCGCGGCCACGTCACGCGCCGGGGCGAACCCCTCACCCGTCCATTCCGGGTGCTGCACGTGAACACTGTCCGGCAGACGCCCCCTGCGGAGCTCTTCTTCGAGCTCCGCAGCAGGCATCAGCAGGGTTCCAGAGGTGTGACGGACCTGCGCGAGGGGCACGTCCGAAGCGTACCCCTACTTGGTCTCTTTGTGCGTCGTGACTTTCCGCTCGTAGCGGCAGTACTTGTTCAGCTCCATGCGAGCTGCGGTGTTCTTCTTGTTCTTCTGCGTCACGTACCGGCTGACGCCGGGAATACCGCTTTCGCGGCAGGTGGTGCACTCGAGGTGGATGACCTGACGGCCCTGGGCTTTCTTCTTTGCCATGTTCGACTCCGGCGGAAAAGTACCGGGGCGGCTATGGCGCGGCGCCCGTTCCGTCAAGGGCGGACGCGTCAAGGGGGGAACGGCGGCGCGAGGTGTGCCGAGCGTCGGCATCGGCGGCACGGGGTGCGACACGCTACCAAAGTGGGACTGCGCCGGCACGCGATTGCGCGTCGATGTACATTGCACCTGACATTGGGTGTCTCGCTTGGTGCTCGTCTTGACCCGTGACATGGAGCTGGTCCGTCTCCTCGGAGCGATGCTCGGGGCAGACGACCGCGACGTGTTGGCGTGCACAGACCCCGTCCAGGTGCAGAGGCTGGCTCGGCCTCTCGAGTGCGAGGCGGTGGTCATCGATGGTGGACCGACCGCCGGGGTCCAGGCCATGCTCGCGCAGCTGCGAGCGGCAGGGGAGCTTGTCGACGGCGGCGTGGTCCTCTTCATCACGAACACCGACGTGGACGCGATCACCGCCCTCGGGGGGGAGCGCATCGTGCCGCCCCCGAGCTTGTTGGACCTCGTCGATAGGCTACGCAGGGCGTCCGCCGGCCCCGCTTCGGACCGGGAGAACGGGAGCCCGGCGCAAGGCATCGCCGTGATGGCGAGCGCCCGCCGCCTGGCCCGCTGGTGGAGCACACGGGCGTCCGGCATCCTGCACCTGGACGACGAGCGCGACGGGTGGGCGCTGCTCGCGCAAGGCGGCCCCTCGCCGCGGATGGGCTCGCCGCCGTGCGGAGCGCCCTGGAGGGCCGGGAGATCACGCTGGAGCGCTGCGAAGTCGACGACGAGGGCGACCGGGCCGTCATGGCGACGCTGCTCTGCCGGGCGGCCCGGGAGGCCGTGGTCGGACAGTCGGTCGAGTCGCTGGTGCCTACGCTGACGGACCTGGCCGGCGCGGCGAGGGAGCTGCCCCTGACGGCCGCCGCGCGACGGTGCCTCGATCTCGCAAACGGCGAGAGCCTCGACCGCATCGCGCGCCGAGCGGGGTTGGAGCCACGCTCGGTTGGGACCGAGTTTGCGGCCCTACGCTGGCTCGGGATCATCCACCTCCGCGACGGCCTGGCCAGCGAGGTCGAGGTGGAAGTCGACGCCGACTCGGCGATCCCCGCCCCAGACGACGACACCGAGAGCCTAAGCGCGCCCACGCCGAGCGCGTCTGAGCTCGTGCTCGACAGCCTCGTCGCGCAGGGCATCGCAGCGGTCTCACGCGGCGACTGGCAACGCGCCAACGAGCTCCTGGAGCGCGCGCACCGCAGGGCCCCCACCAACGCGGTGGTGACCGCCCACCTTGGCTGGGCGAGGTACCAGGATCCGAGCCGGCCCCGCGACGTGCGGGAGAACGAAGGGGCCGACCTGGTCGAGTCCGCGTTGCAGCTGGACGCCGACTGCGCGTTGGCGTGGCGCTACTGTGGGGAGATGGCGATCGCCCGCGGCGACCTCGTCGAGGCGACGCGGTGCCTCGCGCTGGCCCTGCGCATCCTGAGCTGATGGCGCGCCGCGTGGGGCCAGCCCGGCCGATCCTTGATAGGCGGCCGCCATGAAAATCTTCATCGACACCGCCAACCTCGCCGAGATCCGTGAAGCCCACAGCTGGGGCGTGCTGGACGGCGTGACCACCAACCCCTCGCTGATCGCGAAGGAGGGGCGGGACTTCATCGCGACGATCCACGAGATCGCGGAGCTGGTGGACGGCCCCGTCTCCGCCGAGGTGGTGGCCCAGGACGCCCCCACGATGATCACGGAGGGGCTCCTCCTCGCGCGGGTGCACCGCAACGTGATCGTGAAGGTGCCGTTGACCTACGAGGGCCTCAAGGCCTGCTCGGCCCTCACGAAGGAGGGCATCCGCACGAACGTCACCCTGTGCTTCCAGGCGAGCCAGGCGCTGCTCGCCGCCAAGGCCGGCGCGACCTACATCTCGCCGTTCATCGGTCGGCTGGACGACCTCGGCATCGACGGCATGCAGCTCATCTCCAGCATCGTGCGCATCTACGCGAACGACCCGGACCTGAAGACGAACGTGCTCGCCGCGAGCATCCGCGACCCGCTGCACGTCGTGCAGGCCGCCGAGGCCGGCGCCCACGTGGCCACCATCCCGTTCAAGGTGCTCAAGCAGATGGTGCTGCACCCGATGACCGACCGGGGGAACGAGCAGTTCCTGAAGGACTGGAAGACCGTCCCGGACCAAGACATCATCGGGCAGACCACGCGCTGGTTGGCGAGCCGCACCTAGCGGCTGGTGACCTGCTGGCCGCATCCTTGATAGCCGGGGCCATGGCCGACCCGACCGACACCGCCGCCGACCTGACGCTTGACATCGGGGGCATGGTGCTCGAGCCAGGCGCCCGGCTCGGACCGTACATCTTCCGCCGCGTCGCGGGCAAGGGGGGCATGGCCCACGTCGTGCTCGCGTCGGACCCCGACGGGAACCCCGTGGCCGTCAAGGTCTTGAAGGCAAACCGGGTCAGCACCGGACTGCTGCGCTTCAAGCGTGAGTTCCGCGCGCTCGCCCGCCTTCGCCACCCCAACATCATCCGGGTGGACGCCTACGGCGACGTGTGGGGCCACCCGTACATCGCGATGGAATTCGTCGAGGGCACCGACCTCCACCAGCTGATCCACGCGTTCCGCACGTGGGCCCCGGCGGACCGCTGGCGCCGCTGCGAGGAGATCCTCGTCGACCTGTGCCGGGCGCTGGCGTACATCCACCGGCGCGGCCTGGTCCACCGCGATCTGAAGCCCTCCAACATCCTCATCGACAACGACGGGCGCTGCAAGCTCACCGACTTCGGCATCGTCAAGGACCTCGACCCCACGGCGGACTTGCAGCAGTCCACCACGCTCGTCGGCACCTGGGCGTACGCGAGCCCCGAGCAGATCCAGGGCCAGCCGATCGACCACCGCTCCGACCTGTACTCGCTCGGGATCATCCTGTTCGCGATGCTCACCGGGCGCCGGCCGTTCGTCGCGAAGGACCTCGCCGGCTACCTGGAGCTGCACCGGCAGCACACCGTGCCGAGCCCGCGGGACGTCGACCCTGCCGTGCCTGCGCACCTGGACGAGATCTGCGTCCGGCTGCTGCGAAAGCTGCCGCGCGACCGCTACCGGTCCGCCCAGGAGATCCTGTTCCGGCTCGAGCTCGACTTCGAGACCGATGCCAGCGAGATCGCAGGCGCCTGGTCGCCCCCGCTCGTCGGGCGGGACACCGAGGAGGCGACCATCCACGACCGCGTGGCGGCGCTCGCGGACGGCCAGGGGCGGTTCTTGCTGCTCGAGGGCCCGGAGGGCGCAGGGAAGACGCGGCTGCTCGACGCCGTCAACCAACACGCGGGCCTGCTCGGGCTGCCGTCGCTGCGCGAGCGGGTAGCGCCGCGGGACGGCGTGGTGGACGCGCTGCTCCGGCTCGGCCAGACCTTGCTCCGCGAGCTCGGGAACCGCGCGCCGGACGACCTCGCCCGGGCGCTGGCGGGGTTCGCCGGGCCGGGCACGTCGGTCGAGTCGCCCGCGATGAACGCGCGCGAGCGCCTCCAGGACGCGCTGCTCGACGGGCTCCGTCGCCTCGCCGAGGACGGGCCGGTGATGGTGCTCCTCGACGACCTGCACTACGCGCCGCTCCCGACGCTCGACGGGCTGGTCCACCTGGCGCGCACGCTGTCCGACCGGCCGGTGCTGTTCGTCGGGACCTTGCGGCCGGACCGCGCGTCCCCGCGCCTGCAGTCGCTCCGGAAGGGGGCGCTCCCTGGCCTCACGCCGGAGTCCCTGGAGCTCGCGCCGCTCGGCCGCCCGGCGATCGCGGCGTTGGTGGACTCCCTGCTCGGGGCGGGGAAGCCCGCGCAGGCGCTGACCGAGCGCCTGTTCCAAGAGACCGAGGGCTCGCCGCTGTTCCTCACGCTGTTCCTGCAGCACCTGATGGCGCAAGGCGTGCTCGAGCGCCAGGGGATGCGTTGGCGGCTCGTGTCGGACCTGGAGGAGGTGGTGTCGGGGCACCTGGAGATCCCCCCTGGCGTGCGCCAGGTGGTGCGGGCGCGCCTCGAGCCCCTGGACCCGGCCGAGCGTGAGCTGGCCGAGGCGATGGCGGTGTGCGGGCGCGAGGTGGAGCTCGACGTGCTGCTCGACGTGCTGGACCTGGACGAGGACGAGGCCGGCAGCTTGCTCGACGACCTCGAGGACTTCGGCATCGTGCGGCAGCGCCGCGTTGGCGACCAGGTGTGGCTCGACCTCACGCACTCGAAGTTCGGCGACGTGCTGTACCGCGAGCTCGACATCGAGCGCCGCTCGTTCCTGCACCGCCGGATCGCCGGCACGCTCGAGCTCCGCCACCGTCACGACGTACAGGCGGCCGAGGCGATCGGCGACCACTACCGGCGCGCTGGGGAGGCCGGGAAGGCGTGGCACTACCTGATCGCCGCGGCCTCCAGGCTCCGCGACCGCAGCCTCGTGAACGAGGCGATGGACCTCTGCGACCGGGCGCAGGACGTCGAGGACGCCGCCCGGGTGGACCTGCCCGCGGAGGACTTCGCCGCGTCGCGCCAAGAGCTGCTGGGCGTACGCGCGAGCGTGTTCTACATCCGCGGCGACTGGCAGGACGCCCGCGAGGCCGCGATCAACGCGCTGGCATCGCCCGGCGGCGACGAGCGGTCGGGGCTCAAGCTGCGGGTGCTGCTGGGCCGCGTGCTGCGTGGGCTGGGGGACCTGGAGGGTGCTGAGCAAGAGGTGGAGGGCGTGCTCGTCCGAGCGCGGGAGCAGCACCACCGTGACATCCTGGCGGACGCCCTGATCGTGCTCGCGGGCGTCGCCTGGAGCCGCGGCGATCTCGACAGCTGCGAGGCGCGGGCGCAAGAGGGGCTCGTGCTCGCGACCGGGCCCGGCTTGATGGACGCGCGCGCGAACCTGCTGCTCGCGTTCACGTCGGTCCAAGCCAGCCGCGGCTTGCTCGCGAGCGCGGCCAGCGGCTTGGCCGAGGCGCAGACGCTGCTGAAGGAGCTGCGCAACAAGCCGCAGCGGGCGCTCGCCCTCTGCAACCTCGGCGAGGTGCTGCTCGGGCAAGGAGATCTCGTCGGCGCCTGGCGCGCGCTCGGCGAGGCCCTCGTGGAGGCGCAGCAAGCCGGGCACAAGCTCGGGGAGATGGCTGCGCACTGCCTCCGGGGCTCCACGGCGTTCCTCGCCGGGGACCTGGACGTCGCGCAAGAGGAGCTGCTGAAGTCCGTCACGCTGGCGCGCTCCATCCCGACCCCCGGCGAGGAGCTGGTCTCCGCGTGGATGTTGTCCCGGCTCTCCGCCGAGCGCGGGGACTTCGAGGCCGCGGGCAAGTACATCGAGGAGGCCTCCCGGGCGGCGGCGGTGTCTGACCCCGAGAAGTACAGCGGCGCGGTCGACGCGATGCGCGCCCGGCTCGCAGCCCGGCTCGGCCAAGATGACCGCGCGCGCCTGATGCTCGGCCGCGCGATCGCGACGCTCCCGACGCTGCCGGTGTACCGCCGGGTGCTCGTGCAGCTCCAGGTCGCACGGGCCCTGTACGCGATGGGGGACAAGGCCTCGGCTGTCGCGCAAGCGCGGGCGGGCACGCACCTCGCGAGCATGCGGGGGTTCCGGCTACTGGTCACCGAGGGCCTCGCGCTCACCGCCAGCTACTCCCCGCCGACCGAGCAGCCGCGCGCGATGCAGGAGCTCGAAGAGTGGTGCACCGAGCTGATGGTCGCTGTCCCGGTCCAGTGGCAGGCGAGCCTGCGCCGCCGGCTCGGGTGCTGATGGCTGTCGGGGGCATCTGCGGGATCGGCGGACCGTGACCCCCGAAGAGGCCGACACACCGGGCACCCGGCGCGTGTACCGTCGCTTCTTGACGGGGCTCGGGTTCACGCCGTGGGTGACCCTCACCGTGGTCCTCTTCCTCGTGGTCGTGCACCTCGCGACCGGCGCCTGGGACGTCGCCCACCACCGCGGAGGTTGGCTCGATCTCGTGATCGGCGACCGGAGCGACCGGACCCTGACGGCGTTCGGCGCCCGGACCCGCTGGGCGTTGCGTAGGCACCAAGCGTGGCGACTGCTCGCCTATGGCGGGCTCCACGGCGGGCTGCTCCACGTCGGGATGAACACGCTCGCGCTCGGGGGGCTCGGGCGCATCGCCGAGAGCGTCTACGGCGGGCGGCGCTTCCTCGCGCTGCTGCTCCTGTCTACGCTCGGCGGCGGCGCGGCGTCCTGGCTCGCCGGGGTCGGGCTGTCGGTGGGCATCTCCGGCGGCGTGTTCGGGCTGATGGGCGCGCTGGTGGCCTACGGCTTGTGGCACCGGGCCGCGCTTCCCCACGCGCTCCGTGAGCTGTTCGGCCGTCGGCTGGCCCCGTGGGTGCTCGTCAACTTGGCGCTCGGCCTGCCGCTGGCGGGCGTGGTCGACAACGCTTGCCACCTCGGCGGGCTCGTCACCGGCGCGATCATCGGCCCGTTCCTCGCGGACCACATCCTGGACAACCGCCGGCCCTCGGTGCGGGGGGACTGGCTGGTGCTCGGGATCAACGTGGGGCTCATCGCCTGGGTCGTCGTCGGGGAGATCGCCCGGTAGCCCAAGGTGTGCGCGCTACCCCGCTCTACAGGCAAACCCCAAACCACGGGACCCCGGGTGCGCTCAGCTGCTCCGTGCAGCGCTGGGAGCCTGGGCACGTGTCGGCGGCGGACGGGTCGCAGAGCGTGTAGCAGCGGAAGTCGAGCAGCGAGCAGTAGAGCCCGACGCCGCAGGCCAAGTCGGCGTCGTCCCAGGAGCAGGACTGCCCGGCGGTGCGGGGCCCAGAGGTCCAGCAGCCGTTGGTGTCGCCGTCGAACGGGACGCACGCCTGCGCGTAGGAGGACGGCGCGCAGTCCTGCGTGTACAGGTCGCAGTCGCCGGCGCTGGTGGCGCCGGGCGGCGGGTGGCAGACGCCGTCTTCGCTCGACAGCGCGTCGGTGGCCAGGCAGTAGGCGTCCGCGCCGCAGTCATTGTCGGCCGCGCCGGGCGAAGGGCACGCCGGGCCACACACGTGCGACAGGCCATCGCAGGCCTGGGCGCCGCCACAGTCGTCGGCGCTCGTGCAGAACCCGAGGCCCGGCCCGCCGCCGAGGTCCATGTCGAGCAGGTCCTCGCGGTCGTACACCACGCCGGAGAGGACGATCTGGTCGATGTCGTCGAGGGCCGCGACGTCCTCCGTCGGGTCCGCGTTGAGCACCAGCAGGTCGGCCGCCCGGCCGGGCTCGAGCCGCCCGCCGGGGAACCCCAGCGTGTCGCTCGCCGTCGCCGTGGCCGCCTCCAGGGCCTCCAACGGCGTGAAGCCGGCGTCCACCAGCGCGGCGAGCTCGCGGTGCAAGCCCGTCCCGTGCGGCACGAAGTAATACCCGGCG
Organism: Bifidobacterium breve; assembly: GCA_943328795.2. GTDB lineage: Bacteria > Myxococcota_A > UBA796 > UBA796 > SXON01 > CAIUMM01. Next base: position 12,005 of record CALQBK020000055.1, on the reverse strand, counting down.
TCCGACCCCGGGAGCACGACAGCACCCGCGTCGCGCAACAGCGGCAGGTTGTCGCGGGCGTCCGAAGCCCAGTCGTCCGACGCGAGCGCCCAGCCGTCCGCCAGCACCTCGGGGTGCGCCCGGACGTAGATCCAGTTGTCGAGCACGCCCGGACCGAGCACCAGCCCGGGGTCCGAGAGATCCGTCGTGCCGGCCAGCACATCCCCTACAGCCGCGAACGCGCCCACGGTCGTCTCGACGGGCACCCCGGCCACCATGCCGAGCGCCGTGTCCGACATCGGGCCCGCGAACACCGGGTGCGCCAACACGGCGACGCCGGCGCCGATCGCGTCGATCACGTCGATGTTCTCGTCCACGTGCGCGATGGTCGTGCCGCCCGCGGTGATGTCCGCGAGCGCGCCCAGGTCGAGCCGCGTGGTCGGCCACGCCGTGAAGTCGGCGTCCGCCAGCGCGACCTTGATCGCGTCCGCGCCCGCCGCGCGCCGGGCGTGCGCCGCGTCGCTCGCCGACTCGACCTGCTCAGCGAGGTCGGCGTCCTCGGCGACGAACGTGCAGAGATCGGCGTTTGGCGCTGACTCGCACGGGTGTGAGCCGACGGCGGTAAGGAACGGCCCGGTCGCCTTGACGTGCGGCGCGAGCAGCTCGCCCGACTCCGCAGCGTCGCGCACCGCGAACAGGACCTCGGGCCCGCCGAGGTCGTACACGGCCAACACCCCGTGGTACAGGTTCGCCCGCAGGTTCTGTTCGAGCGGGTCCCCGGTCCACACGGTCGCGCCCGAGTGGGCCAAGTGGACGTGCGCGTCCACGAGCCCCGCCGTGATGAACTTCCCGCTCACGTCGACGATCGTCGCGTCAGCCGGCGGATCCTGGCTCGTGACCGCCCAGGTCGTCGCGCCGTCTAGCCACACGTCCATCACCCGGGCGCCGGCGCCGTCTACGACGGTCCCGCCGTGCAGGACCAACAGCCCGGCCGGCGGCGCGCCACCCGTGTCGTCGCCCGCGGTCTCACCGCTCTCGTCGGTTTGCCGCGGGCGATGGGCATCGGCCGGAGTCGCCGGGGGCGTGCAGCCCGGGGCGGTGAACAGCATGAGGACCACCGCGGGCGAAGCGAGCACCCAAACTGCGCGCTGCGGCTGCGCCTCGCGCACACTTTGGGCTATGGGCACGTCCGCCGCAGGCGACCCAGGGCGCCGTCGAGCTCCCGCCGCGTGTCCTCGCTCACCGCGGCGCTGCGTGCGTCACAGTAGTCCGCCGCCGCGCTCACGTCGTCGCCGAGCTTCTCGTTCGCGTAGCCGCGCCCGTAGAGCAGGCTGCCGTTGCCCGGGCTCTTCTGCAGCGCCTTCGAGAACACGTCGAACGCCTCGCTGTACTTGCCCTTGTTGACGAGGCCCCAGCCCTTCTTGACGGCGTCGTTGGCCGAGAGCGGCGCCGACGTGGTGCTTGCCGGGGCCGGCGCGGGGGCGACGGCGACAGGCTTCGGGGCCGCGACCGGGGTCACCGCCGGCTTCACGGGTTCGACGTCGGGCGGGCGCTGCGCCGCGGGGGCCGGCGCGGGCGTGACCGGCTGCGCCGCCGCGACAGCGGGGTCTGCCGGGGGTGCGACCGCGGCCGGCTCGACCGCTGCTGGCTCGGCAACGGGGGCGGGCGGCGGGGCGACGGGCGCGCTCGCGACCTCGGCGGGCTTGTTCGAAGCGACGGGGGGCGGCGAGTCCGGGTGCGAGATCCACCAACCGGCCACGCAGAGCAGCGCCACCGTCGCGACGACCACGACGCCGATCAGCGCCCGGACCGCGGGGTTCTCCGGCGGCGCGACGGGGTCGTCGTCGTCACCGAACTCGGGCTCGGCGTGACGCTCGACGGGCCGGGGCTTCGGCGTGTCGAACTCCGCCGCCATCTCTTGCATGGACTGCGGCAAAAGCGGGGCGGGCGGTGGCGCGCCGGGCGGCAAGCTCTTTTGACCCGTGAGGCTCGTGTACCCCCTGCGAACGGGGACAGGCCCCTTGCGGACCTCCTCGGTGCGCTCCTGCAGGACCGAGAGCATCGTGGCTTCCTGCGTGTCCGGCTCGGCGTAGCCGCCGCCGCTCACGCGCGTGACCTCGTCCGGCTCGATGCGCGGGATGTCCTCGGCCGCGCTTTCCGGCAGCGCCTGCGTCCGCTCGCCCCAGGTCTCGTCGACGGACTCGACGACGGAGTCGTCGGGCTCACTCGCCCCGAGGGCCGCGACGACGTCCTCGTCGTCCCGGCTCGGGCCATCGACGCGCGCCGGGTCGAACCCGAGCGGGTCCTCGGGAGGCGGCGCGCTCGCCGGGCGGACCGGGGCGGGCGCCGCAGGAACGTGCAGCCGCTCGGCCGCCGCGAAGAAGAGCTCGAAGTCCGCGCGGTCGCCGGCGCGCTCCCAGCGTTCGCCGTCGATGGACAGCTGGTCGTCCGGCTTCACCCGGCACTCGAGGATCCACCGCTGCAACGTAGCCAAGTCGGTCGTGGGGTAGATCTCCCCCTCGGCCCGCACGGTGTAGCCGCGCACCGGCGCTGCGGGTGCCGCCGCGGGCGGCATGCTCTGCTCAGTGCGTGCGGCCGGCGCGAGCGTCATCGTCGCGACCGCGCCGCCTTCTCCCGGGAACTCGACCTTGAACGTGTTGCCGCAGTGTGTGCACCGAAAACGCACGGCGCCGCGAGACCGGAGCGAGCTGGGGGGCTCGGCGCGGTGGTGGGTAGAGCACTTGGGGCAGACGACGTCCATCTACCCTCCCAGCGACTGGATCTTGGCGTTGATGTCGGCGGCGTCCTTCGGGTTGGTCTTCAAGTACTGCTGCCAGCTGTCACTCGCGCAGGCGGTGTCCCCTTGGTCCTTGCACACGTCCCCGAGCGTACGCCACGCGGTGGCCTGCCCCTTCTTGGCAGCCTGCGTCAACGACACCCGGGAGCCGTCCAAGTCGCCCGACTTGTACTGCGCCTCGCCGAGCTTCTTCAGGTAGGTCGCGTTGCCGGGCTCCTTGCTCACCGCCTGTTGGTATGCGCCAACGGCGCCCGCCCAGTCACCCGATCGCGCCGACGAGTCGCCTGCGGCCGCGGCGTCCGCTGCCGTGATCTCCGACGGCCCCTGGTTCGTCGTCGGCTGCTGCATCGGCGGCCGCTGCTGCGACGACGCCGAGGGCCCCGGCCCAACCGGCGTAGCGCCCGGCGGGATGCCGGGGCGCTTGACGGCGACTGCGCCGTCGGGGATGCCGTCGTTGTTCTCGTCCGCGTTGGGGTCCGGCGGCGGCGGCTCCACCGGGGCGTCGCTCGCGCCGCTCGTGACGGGCTGGAGCTGCTTCTTGATGTCCGCCGCGATGTCCTGCGAGCTCGGCCCGGCGGGCTTCGCCGCGACGGGGGCAACGGGCGCGACCACCTGGGCGCCGGGGCCGGCCAGGAAGTACCAGCCCGCCGCGAGCAGCGCAACCAGCGCGACCGCGCCGATCGCGTAGTTCCGCGTGTTGTCCGTGGCGACCGGCTTCTTCGCCGCCGGGGCCGCGGCCTTCTTCTGCACCGGCTTGGTAGCGAACGGGTCGCGGAACGGCGTCGTGGTTGGCCCGGCAGGCGCCGGCCGCGAGGGCGTCGGCTCCTCGACGGGCTTCTTCGGCGGCGGGGGGATGTGCTCCCCGGTGGCCGCGTCGCGCGGCAGGGCGCGGCTGAGCTCTTCCCAGGTCTGCACGAAGAAGATGTCAAGGTCTGCGATCTCGCCGAGCGGCTTCCAGAGCTTGCCGTCGTAGGAGATCACGTCCGCCTGGGTGACCCGGCCGTCCTGGATGTACTTGCGAAGGGTCTTGATGTCGCTGAAGTCGTAGATCAGCCCGATCTTGATCTTCACCTTCCAGGTGGAGACGCCGACCTTCTTGAAGTCCAGCGAAGGCGAGCGCGCGGCAGCGTCCTCCGCGGAGATCTGGAAGACCGCCGGGGGCTCGTAGGGCAACGCGAGCGTGGGGTTCGCCGGCCGCCGCAAATCGGGCGGCTTTTGCATGCCGATCCGCGTCGGCTCGTCGTCCCACTCGTTGTCTGCCGGCGCGCCGTTCTGCAGCGCCGCCGCCATCGAGGTCGCGAGGTTCGGGGCCGCCGTACGCGGCTCCTCCGCCTTCGCGGCGGGCTCAGGCAACGGGCCGGTCGTACCCCCTGGGTAGACCACGAACACATGCTTGCACTTCGGACATGTGATCTTCGCACCGCGACCGGTGACTTTGGATTCGTCCAGCTTGTAGCGGGACGAGCAAGCGGGGCAGGTGACGATCAACGAGGCTCCTTGAGGCGGGCCGGGGGGAGAGCGCGCGAGCTGCGCCTACGTGGACGCTCCCTTACGGGAGCAGGATGTCCATGCGGGCGCTGACCGCGAACACGGTCCTCGGGCCGTGCTTGCGAAAGTGTATCGTGAGACGCGGATTCGAGGGGATGCCATCTCGGCTGTGGACCGTTCCTTCGCCCAAGACGGGGTGGAAAACCTCGGTGCCGGTTTGAAAAGCGTCCAGCGAATCTGGCGACATTCGTCTGCGGTCCGAAGGGGCCACCGCCGTGACGAATTGCGCGGCGCGCGCGGGCGGCGGCGGCGCGGCGGCCGGGCGCCCGCTCCGCTGGGGCGGCGCGGAGGACCACGTCGGGCGCGGCTCGAGCCGAGAGCGCCCGGAGGCGAACGGCAACGACTCCGGACCCGGGGGCCGCGCGCCGAACGCGGGCAGCGGCACCTCGACGACAAACCGCGAGATCGTCGTCGGCATGATGCCGCCATCCATCTGCCTCCTGATCCGCGGGGCGGTCAGGTAGAGCCGCTCCCGCGCGCGGGTGTAGGCGACGTACGCGAGTCGGCGCTCCTCTTCGATCTCGGCCTCCGACTCAGAACGCGCGTGCGGGAAGCAACCTTCCGTGAGCCCGACGACGAACACCACCGGGAACTCCAGGCCCTTCGCGAGGTGCACCGTGAGGAGCGTCACCTTGCCGTCTTCGCTCGGGAGCTCGTCCGCTTGTCCAGACAGCGCGGCGCGGTCCAGGAAGCTCGCTAGCCGCTCGTAGGGATCGGCGTCCGGCTGCTCGTGGTCGAACTCGCGGGAGCTCTCCGCGATGGCGCGCGCCAACTCGTGGATGTTCTCCAGCCGGCCGCGGCTCTCGTCGGTGTTCTCCGCCTCGAGCTCCCCGATGTACCCGGTGATCTTCGCCGCGTGCAGGACCAGGTCCCCCGGCTTCATCGTCATCACCGCGCCCGAGAGCCCGTCGATGATCGTGCAAAACTCGGTCAGCCCCTTCGACGCGCGCCCGACCCCGCCCGTCGTGCGCGCCGCGCGGTAGAGCGACGTGCCCTGGCGCTGGGCCTCGAGCTTCAGCCCCTCGAGCGCCTTTTCACCGACCCCGCGGGTCGGCACGTTCACCACCCGCAAGAAGCTCATGTCGTCGGCCGGGTTCAAGACCACCCGCAGGTACGCCAGCAGGTCGCGCACCTCGCGCCGCTCGTAGAACTTGCGGCCGCCGACCAGCGTGAACGGGATCTTGGCGTCGGTGAGCACGCGCTCGAACGCGCGGCTCTGCGCGTTCGTGCGGTAGATGATCGCCATGTCGCCGGCCTTGTAGACCTTCGCGGGCGCCACCGGCCCCTGCGGCCCGTACGTCGGCCCCCCGCGCATCAGCCGCCGCATCTCGGTCACGACCATGTCGGCTTCGGCCATCTCGTCGGGCGCGTGGAACAAGCGCAGCGGCTCGCCCGCGAGGGCGTCCGTCCGCAGCGTCTTGTCCTTCCGCGACAGGTTGTTCTTGACCACGCCCGACGCGGCGTCCAGGATCAGCGCGGTCGAGCGGTAGTTCTGTTCGAGCCGGATGACCTTCGCGTCCGGGAAGTCCTTCTCGAAGTCGAGGATGTTCCGGATGTCCGCGCCGCGGAAGCTGTAGATCGACTGGTCGTCGTCACCGACCACCGCCAAGTTGCGCCGGGCCTCGGCGAGCAAGCGGATCAGCTTGTACTGGGCGGCGTTGGTGTCCTGGTATTCGTCCACCATCAGGTAGTGGAACTTGTCGGTCCACCGCTGCAGCACCTGCGGGAATTGCGTCCAGAGCTCGACGACCTTCCCGATGAGGTCGTTGAAGTCGAGCGCGTTCGCCTTCTTGAGCCGGGCCTCGTACGCGGTGTACACGGCGGGCAGCTTGTCCGACCAGCCGGAGAGCGGGCCCGTCTCGCGGACCGCCGCGACGATGGCGTCGGGGCCGAGCAAGCGGTTCTTCGCGCGGTCGATCTGCGAGCGGAAGTTGGACGGCGGCAGGCGTTTTGGGTCGATGTTCTGCTCAGACAGCACCTGCTTGAGCGCGCGGAGCTGGTCGTCGTCGTCCCAGATCGCGAAGTTGCGCCCGTAGCCGAGCGGCTCGATGTCCCGGCGGAGGATGCGCACGCACGAGCTGTGGAAGGTGCTGACCCAGACGTCGTCCGCGGTGGTGCCCACCAGCGCGCGGACGCGCTCCTTCATCTCGCCGGCGGCCTTGTTCGTGAACGTGACGGCGAAGATGTTCCACGGGCGAACGCCGGACTCGAGCAGGTACCCGACGCGGCGGGTGAGCACGCGCGTCTTCCCCGAGCCGGCGCCCGCGAGGATGAGCAGCGGCCCCTCCGTCGTCTGGACGGCCTCGGCTTGCTCGGGGTTCAGGCCGTCGAGGAGGTTCACCGCGTCTGACGCGCGCGCAGCTGCGAGGCGCGGCCCTCGTGGTTCTTTTGCATGCCCCGACCGATCGCGATGGCGTCGGCCGGCACGTCCTGGGTGATCGTGCTCCCCGCCCCGACGATGGCGCCCGCGCCGACCGTGACCGGCGCCACCAGCGCGGTGTTCGACCCGATGAACGCGTCCGCCTGGATCACCGTGCGGTGCTTCTTCACGCCGTCGTAGTTGCAGGTGATCGTGCCCGCCCCGACGTTCACGCGCTCCCCCACGTCCGCGTCGCCGACGTACGAGAGGTGGTTCACCTTGGCGCCCCGCCGGATGACCGCGTTCTTGATCTCGACGTAGTTCCCGACGTGTGTCCCCTCTTCGAGCACCGCCCCGGGGCGGAGCCGTGCCATCGGGCCCACGAGCGCGCCTGGGCCCACCGTCGCGCCCTCGCACACCGAGCCGGCGTGGATCACCGCGCCGGGGGCGACGTTGACGTGCCGGATCACGCAGTGGGCGCCAACGCTGCCTGCGACGACCGACGTCCCCTCGATGACCGCGCCGAAGCCCACCACCGCGCCGGGGTGCAGCACGACGGTGACATCGACGCTGGCGTGGTCGAGGTCCGCAAAATCGACCCCGCCCTCGGCCCAGGCGCGGTTCACCCTGCGGCGGAGCACGCCTCGCGCGTCCGCGAGCTGCGCCCGGTCGTTCACCCCGGCGAACGCGGTGGCCGGGAACTCGCTCGTCACGCCCGTCGCGCCGCCGTCCAGCCGCCCGGCCAGGTCCGTCAGGTAGAACTCCCCCTTCGGCGGGTGCGCTTGGAGGTGGGGCAGCTCTGCGTGCAAGTGCTCGGCGTCGAACGCGTACATCCCGCTGTTCACCTCGCGGATGGCGAGCTGGTCGGGCGAGCACTCGCCGTGCTCGACGATGCCTTGCCCGCGGTCGATCCGCCCGTAGCCGTGCGCGTCGTCCGCGTGAAAGCTCGCCACGGTGGCCAGCCGGCCGGGCACGGCGGCATGGGCGTCCAAGAGTCGACGAACGTCCCGCCCTTGCAACAGCGGCGTGTCGCCCGCGGTGACCAGCACCGTGCCCGTCGCCGGGAGCAGCGGCAGCGCGCTCCGGAGCGCGTCGCCCGTGCCCCGCGGGTCCTCCTGCCGGGCGAACCGGAGCGCAGGGTCCTGCGCCAGCAGCGCCGCCTTGACGGCGTCCTCTTGGTGGTGGACGACGACGATGATGTCGTCGACCCCCGCCTCGCGCAGCGCGGCCACGATCCAGCCGACCATCGGGCGGCCGAGCAACGGGTGGAGGACCTTGGCGAGCGGGGACCGCATCCGGGTTCCCAGGCCCGCGGCGAGCACGACGGCGGTGGACATCGCCGCACCCTATCCCGGACCGTCGCCCTCCGACGCGATAGACGAGGCGACTCACCGGAGCCCAACGTGCGTCTCTTGCTGCCGTTCTTTTCGCCGCTGGCGCTGGCCGCAGGCTGTACGTCCACCGGCGGCGACTCCGACAGCGCGGGCGTCGTCGACACGGACACCGACGACGGTGTCGACACCGAGGACACCTTCGAGTGCCCGACGCCGGAGATGCACGTCACGGGGGACGATCCGCCCGTGGTCGGCGACTACTGGGAGGTGTTCTTGTGGTGCGACGAGACGCTGATGACCGGCGCGATGCACATGAGCATCGACCCTCCGACGATGGCCACGATCGAGGACTACCACCTGACCTTCAACGAAGAGGGAACCGGCACGCTCTCCGTGCAGGTCGGCACGATCAAGGCCGAGCGGGAAGTCGTGGTCGGACCCGCTGAGAGCCCGTGAGCCGGGGCCCTACGCTCCCGCAGATCCTCGACATCCTGGTCGCGGCGGGGCTCCTGCACGCGGGGCAGAAGCAGGACGTGCTCAACCGTGGGAAGGAGCAATCCCGCCACTTGCTGCTCGACCGGCGGGCTGAGCTCCGGCGGCTGCTCGGTCGCCAGCGCGTCAGCTACACGATCTCGGACATCGAGCTCATCGCGAGCTTCCGCTTCCGCAAGGACGAGCGCGCGCAGTCGCTCGACGAGGAGCACATCACCGAGGCCGTCGCGAAGCACGAGGGCTACACGTTCGTCCGCATCGACCCGCTGCAGCTCAACTTCAAGCTCGTGGTCGACGCGTTCGGCGGTCCGTTCGCCGAGAAGCACATGGTCATCGCGGTGGACGACAAGCCCGACGCGCTGACCGTCGCGCTGTGCGACCCGTGGAACACGGACCTGCTCGGCAGCCTCGCGCAGTTCAAGAAGAAGCCCATCCGGCCGGTGATGGCGTGCAAGTCCGAGATCCTCAAGGTCATCGCGGAGTTCCACGGGTTCCGGCGCTCGATGCGCGCCGCGGAGGCGGACTTCGCGTCCGACCTGCCGGACATCTCGAACCTGGAGTCGCTGTACAAGGTCCAGGGCACGAACGAGCTGGAGGCCACCGACCAGCCCGTCGTCCAGGCCGTGTGGTACCTGTTGAACTACGCGTTCGACAACCGCGCGTCGGACATCCACATCGAGCCCAAGCGCGAGGATGCGCTCGTCCGCATGCGGATCGACGGCGTGCTGCACTCGGTCCACCGGCTCCCGCGCAGCGTCCACCCCGCGATCGTGAGCCGAATCAAGCTGCTCTCCCGGCTCGACATCGCGGAGCGCCGGCGCCCACAGGACGGCCGGTTCAAGACGACCTTCGGCGCCACCGAGGTCGAGATGCGCGTCAGCACCGTGCCCACGGTGTTCGGCGAGAAGGCCGTGATGCGCATCTTCGACCCCAGCGTGCTGAAGCAGCCGTTGTCTGACCTGGGCTTCTTCGAGACCGAGCTGCGCCAGTACAACGACATGATCCGCGCCACGAGCGGGATGGTGCTGATCACCGGCCCCACCGGGTCCGGCAAGACGACGACGCTGTACAGCACGCTGCACCACATCGCGAACCCGCGGATCAACATCTCGACGCTGGAGGACCCGATCGAGATGGTCCACGAGGCGTTCAACCAGATGCCGATGCAGCCGAAGATCGGCTTCACGTTCGGGTCGGCGCTCAAGCACGTGCTCCGGCAGGACCCGGACGTCATCATGATCGGCGAGATCCGGGACCCCGACACCGCCGAGAACGCCGTCCAGGCCGCGCTCACCGGGCACTTGGTCCTGTCGACGCTGCACACGAACGACGCCGCGTCGGCCGTCGCGCGGCTGCTGGACCTGGGGGTGTACCCGTTCCTGGTGGCGGGCACGCTGCTCGGGGTCATCGCGCAGCGGCTCGTTCGAAAGGTCTGCGTCCACTGCGCCCACGAGGAGCTGCTCACGCCCGAGCAGATCGACATGCTCAACATCCGCGGGGCCGAGGGGCGGCGGCTGAAGGTCAAGCGCGGCGCGGGCTGCCCGAAGTGCCGTGGCACTGGGTACAAGGGCCGCACGGGGATCTTCGAGGTGATGCCGCTCACGCCGCGGATCCAGCGGCTCGTGCAGGAGAAGGCGTCCGCGCAGGACATCAAGCGCGAGGCCGTGAACGACGGGATGCTGACGCTGCGGGAGTACGCGATCAAGAAGCTCGCGCGCGGCGAGACGACGATCGACGAGGTCACCGCCGTGACCGACGAAACCCACCTGTACTGACGGGAACGGCCAATGTCCTGGAGCGAAGGCAGAATCTCGCGCGGCCTGCGCCTCGTGCTGGACGTGCTCGTCCTCGGGCTGGCAGCGCGGCAAGTCGGGATGCTGCTGTGGGTGTTCTGGCAGCGCGTCGGCTACCCCTACGACATCGAGTGGATGGAGGGCGCGACGCTCATCTCCGCGCTGCGCGTCACCCAGGGCCTCCCGCTCTACGGCGCCCCGGAGCCGACCTACATCCCGTTCATCTACCCGCCGCTGTACGCCTGGGTCGTCGCCGCCTGCTCAACGGTGTTCCCGTTCGGGTACGCGCTGGCCCGGTCGGTCTCGATCGCCGGCACGTTGGTGGCGGCGGCGGCGCTCGTGTTCGCTGGGCGCGAGGCGGGCGCGCGCTGGTCTACAGCCATCGCGGGCGCCGCCATCTTCCTGGGCACGTGGGAGGAGACCGGCACGTTCTTCGACCTCGTGCGGATCGACGGCCTGTCGATCGGCCTCATCGCCTGGGCGCTGGTCCTCGCCGCGGGGCGCACCCCGGCCCGGGCCATCGCGGGCGGCGTCGTGCTCGCGGTCGCGTTCGCCTGCAAGCACCACGCCGCGATCTTCGGCTTCCCGGTCGTGCTCGCCCTGTGGCACCGGGACGGCCGAGCCCACGCGCTGCGGTTCGGGCTCGCGGCCGCGATCCCCGCGGTGCTCTTCGTCATCGGCATGCAGGTCGGGACCGGCGGGCGCTTCCTGCTGTGGCTCGTGGAGGTGCCGAGCCACCATGGCATCGTCGCCAACCGCTTCTTCCCGTGGATCGCGGTGACCTCCTTGTCGCCGCTCAAGTACGAGGTCTCCGGCGCCGCGACCGAGGTGATCAAGGCGATGCCGCTCGCGTGGCTCGCTGCGTTCGCGGTTGCCGTCCACGCGCGCAACGACGCCGCGGGCTTGAAGGCGAGCCCCCGGTTCGGGTACTGGCTCGGCGTCAGCGTTGTCGGGCTCTTCGTCGTGAGCCTGATGCGCGGCCACGTCGGCGGGTTCACCAACGTGCTCATCCCGATGATGTGGATCCAGGCCCTGTGGCCGTCGCTCGCCAGCCGGCGCGCTGGCGAAGGGCTCGGCGGCATGGCGCTCTCGGCGCTCGTGGCCGCCCAGGTCTGGCTTGGCGGGTCGGACTACAAGCGGGAGATCCCCACGCAGGCGGACAGGCGCCAGACCGACGCGCTGATCGAGGAGCTCCGCGCGTTGCCCGGCCCGGTGCTGCTGCCCCACGCCCCGTACTACGCGGTGATCGCGGGGCACGAGCCGTCGTTCGCGCTGATCGCGCTGTGGGACGTGAGCGACGACTCGGTGCCGAGGGCCGCGGCGCCCGTGGCTGTGACGCGCGCGCTGCGCTCGAAGCACTGGGCGTCCGGGGTGTTCCCCGCGGCGAAGCCGGGCTCGGGCGTGGAGAAGTCCTACGTGCGCGCCCGGGCCCTCGTGCACAAGGGCCCCCCGACGTTGACAGGCTGGCGCGTGAAGCTGGCCGACGTGTGGTCGCCGAAGGACGGCGAGTCCAAGGCTGGCGACGGCAAGCCTGGTGACGACAAGCCCGGGGACGAGAAGCCCGCGGACGAGAAGCCCGCGGACGAGAAGCCCGGCGAGTAGGGCCCCGATCTACCAAAACTGCCGACGGAGGAATTGGGCGGCGCAGCGCCCGGGCGAATAGCGCCCACGCCCGATCTACCAAAACTGCCGACGGAGGAATT
>CALQBK020000054.1 GCA_943328795.2 Bifidobacterium breve | reverse complement strand
GTTGACAGATATGGCGATAACCGGTAGGCGGCCGAATGACGACCCGCACCGCTCCTCGTCCCCGCGCCCCCGCCCTCCGCGAGCGGCTGCCCGACCACGCCAGCCACGTCGACGAGCGCGGCATCGCGATCGACAGGGTGGGCATCAAGGGCCTGTCGTGGCCGATCACCGTGTGGGACCGCACCGACGGGATGCAGCACACCGTCGCCGAGATCGACGCGAGCGTCGCGTTGCCGGCCGACGTGAAGGGCACCCACATGAGCCGGTTCGTCGAGGTGCTGAACGACGTCAACTCCGAGCTGTCGCTGAAGAACCTGCCGGACTTGCTCGCGCAGATGCAGCGCCGGCTCGGGGCGGAACGTGCGCAGCTCGACGCCACGTTCCCGTACTTCCTGCAGCGCGCGGCCCCGGTGAGCGGCGCTACGTCGCTGTCGTCGTACCGGTGTGGGTTCCACGCCGAGCGCGACGGGGCGCGGTTCTGCTTCGAGCTGCGCGTGGAGGTGCCGGTCACGACGCTCTGCCCGTGCTCGAAGGCCGTGAGCGAGCGCGGCGCGCACAACCAGCGCGGGTACGTGCGCGTGCGGGTGCGCTCGGCGGGGATGTTGTGGATCGAGGACGTCGTGAACGCGATCGAGGGCGTAGCGTCGTCGCCGCTGTACAGCTTGCTCAAGCGCGAGGACGAGAAGTTCGTGACCGAGCGCGCGTACGACCACCCGGTGTTCGTCGAGGACCTGCTCCGCGAGAGCGTCCGCGTGCTGACCGAGCACCCTGCCGGCGTGACCCAGCTCCACGTCGAGGTCGAGAACATCGAGTCGATCCACAACCACTCGGCGTTCGCGAGCTTGGCCTGGACGAAGCCGGCCGCGCCAACGCCAGCCCGCTCGGCGGCGGACACCTCGGGCGTGGTGCCGTTCGGAGCTTGGTTGCGCGCGGTGCGGACCGAGCGCGGGTGGACGCAGGGGGACCTCGCGGCGCGCGTAGGCGTGAGCCACAGCCTGCTGTCGAAGGTCGAGAGCGACGAGCGCACGTTGTCCGAGGCTGCGCTGGGGCTGCTGGCCGTGGCGATCGGCGAGCCCGTCGAGCTCGTGTGGCTGCGCGCCGGCGTCGTGCCGAGGGAGCTGCTCGGCCGGCTGCTCGCCGACCCGGAGCGGTTCCTCGCGTTGGCTACTGCGCCGGCGTCGTGACCGGCGCGGGCTCCGGGGCCCGCTCGACGACGACCAGCTCGACGCGGCGGTTGGCCGCAAACGCGGCCTCGGTCTCCCCGGCGACCAGCGGGCGCGTGCCCCCAAACCCGACTGCTGTCACCCGCTCCGGCGCGGTGCCGCCGGCGACGAGGTAGGCGCGGACAGCCTCGGCGCGCGCAGTCGAGAGCGCCATGTCGTAGGACGCGTCGTCCCGGGCGTCGGTGTGCACCGCGACGCGCAGCACCCGGAGGTCCGGTCGCGCCGCGAGCAGCGCTACGACGGCGTCCAGCCACGGCCGGCTCACCGGCTGCAAGTTCGCCGAATCCGGCTCGAAGTAGAGCCGCTCGGAGAGCTCGAGCCTGTCGTCGACCAGCGCCACCGCCACGGGCGCGAGCGTGCCCGGCACGTCGACCACCGGGACGTGGGTGACGACCTCGAACGGACGCACGAACCCGTTCGGGAGCAGCAGCTCCAGCCGGTAGCGCCCGGGCGCCAGGCCCTCGAGCCGCACGGTGGCGTATGGGCCGATCGTGCCGACGCGGTGCTGGTTCACCGAGAGCCACGCCCACGTGCTCGTCGGGTTCGTGAACACGAGCGCGGCGTCCGGCGGGTGCGCCTCGCTGCGCATCACCTGCACCGCGCGCGGCACGAGCGAAGCGTCAGGCACCAGCTCGGCTCCCGTCGCGACGGGGTCCACGACGAGGGACTCCAGGCCCGAGAAGGGCCCGGAGGTGACGTTCGGGTTGGTCGGGAACGTGCTCCCGGTCGCGGCGTGCGCGAGCCCGAGGAGCATCGACACCCACAGCACTAGTAGGGGGAGAGCCCGGACCAGGTGGTGATGTCGCGGGTCATGAACACCGTGCCGTCGGTCTGGGTGTTGACCTCCTTCACGAGGCCCAGGCCCTTCACGTAGTACTGGTCGAGCACGCCGGAGAGCTGGTACATTCCACCGAAGTCCTCGCTGTACGCGTTCGACAGGTGGTAGCTGTCGTAAGGGGTACCGTCCGGGGCCGTCCAGGTCTCGATCGCGGCCTCGGTGTACGCGCCGCTCGCGGTGATCGTGACCGGCATGCCGCTGAAGGACAAGGACGCGGTGTAGGAGTAGGTCCAGGTGCCCGCGCCGGGGATCTCGGCGTCGCTGGGCAGGATGCGGCGGGGGACGTCCGGCGTCGCGGTGCCGGAGGCGAGCGCGGTGCCGCCGTAGTTGCCGGACATGGTCCACTCGGCCATGTACATGCCGGTGCTGCCGAGGTCGCAGCCGATGTAGCTGTTGCCCGACCAGCCCGTGCCGCCCGCGTCCACCTCGTCGTACAGGTTGTACGCAGGCGTGCCGTTCGTCGTGTACGTGGTGCCCCAGACCTCTTGCACGCCGGTCCCGGCGGTGCCCTGGAGCGTGATGTCGTAGTTGCGCGTCCAGCCGCTCACGTCGAGGGGCTCCCAGGCGCTGATGCAGAGGTCGGCGTCGGTGTCCGTGTCGGTGTCCGTGTCCGTGTCCGTGTCCGTGTCGGCATCCGTGTCCGTGTCGGTGTCGGTGTCCGAGTCGGCATCGGAGTCGGCGTCGGAGTCAGCGTCCGTGTCGGCGTCGGACGCGCTGTCGAGGTCGCTGCCGTCGGACGTGTTGTCGGTCTGCTTGTAGCTGCCGGTGCACGCGGAGAGGAGGGCGGCAGCGCCGAACAGGGCAGAGAGGGGAAGAAGACGACTCATGGGACCTCCGGAAAAGTGGTTCCGCAGGACATGCGGCGCGGCTTGGTAGCATGAAAGTCGGCGGCGCCGCAAGCCCTTTGAGAAAACTGCTGTGAAGCCGTCAATCCCGGGCCCGGTGCTTCGCGGCGTCGGAGAGCACGAGCGCCCAGGCCCGGCCGACCTCCTCGGTCAACGCCCGTTCGTCCTCGTCATTCCA
The DNA here is from genome assembly GCA_943328795.2 of Bifidobacterium breve. Classification (GTDB taxonomy): domain Bacteria; phylum Myxococcota_A; class UBA796; order UBA796; family SXON01; genus CAIUMM01. The sequence continues at coordinate 21,732 of CALQBK020000054.1, read as the reverse complement.
GATCACCGCGTCCGCGAGCGCCACCTTGTCCGCGATCGGCACCTGGGTCGCGAGCCACCGCTCCACGGTCGCTGGGTCGTAGCCCTCGCGCGCCGCGAGCCGCGCCCGCTGCACCTCGGGCGCGCAAGCCACCACCAGCAGCCGATCGTACCGCCGCCAGCTCCCCGTCTCCACCATCAACGCGGCCTCCACCACGGCCGGCTCACGCTGCTCAGCGAGCCACGCCTCCATCCGCTCCCAGATCCGCGGGTGGGTGATCGCCTCCAGGGCCCGGCGCGCGGCGCTGTCCGCCACGATCACCGCCCCGAGCGCCTTGCGGTCCAGCGCGCCGTTCACCACCACAGCGGGCCACCGCTCGGCGATCTCGACGAGCGCGGGCTGGCCTCTTGCCACGACCTCGCGCGCGACCTGGTCCAGGTCGAGCACGGGCACGCCCCGCCCCGCGAGGATCTTCGCGACGGTGCTCTTCCCGCACGCGATGCCGCCGGTGAGCCCGACGCTGCGCACCGTCGTCACGTCACCGCCGTACGCTCGAACAGCGCGATCTCGGCCTCGCCGTGGCGCCGGACGCCGTCGCTCGTGAACCCCTCCGGCGGGTCGGGCCACGCCGTGCCGCAGCGGGCTTCCGCGACGATGTACCGCCGCGCGACGCCCGCAGCCCACGCGATCCACGGGCCGATCGGGTCCTTGTACGGCGGGTCCATGTACACCACGTCCACGGTGCCCAGCAGCGCGCGCTGGACGTCCCCGCGGACGACGCGGACGCTGGTCAAGCCCAGCGCGGCCAGGTTCTGCTCGATGGTCTTCAGCGCGGCCGGGTCCCGCTCGGCGACGATGACGGGCCCGGCGCCCCTCGACAGCGCCTCGATGGCCATCAGCCCCGTCCCGCCGCAGGCGTCGAGCCAGGACCAGCCGGACAGGTCTTGGCCGAGCATCGAGAACAGCGCCGCCCGGGTGCGGATCGCGGTCGGCCGCACGCCGTCTGGCACCGGCGCCTTCAACACCCTGCCGCCAAGCTGACCGCCAGAGACGCGGATCATCGCTACGGCGTCGGCGGAGGGGCAGCAGGCGTGGGCGCGGGCTCGGCCGCTGGCGTGGAGCCTGGGCCCCCGGGGATCGTCCGGAGCGCGCTGTCGCCGGCCTTGAGCGTCCACGTGCACAGCCCTTCGTGGCAACCGCAGGCGTCGAGCGTGTTGAAGCAGGGCAAGCGCTCACACGTGGACATCACCTCGGCGACCTCGCGTGTCGCTACGCAGACCTCCTGCGAGCAGCCCGCACGGGAGCAGTCCGAGTCCGTGTGACACTCGCCGGGGGTCGAGGTGCCCTCGACGCGTGCCTCGCAGGCGCCGTAGAGCTGATCGGGGCTGAGCGCACCGCCGCCTGCGGCCGTACCGACAGCCGGGGCAGTAGCCACCGGCGTGAGCGAGGGCGAGCCCGCGCCGCTGCAGCCGACGAGGACGAAGAGGAGGGCGGCGGTGAGGAGGGTCAAGAGTACAGCTCCAAGGCGAGGCGGCGCCGGAAGGACCGGGAGACCGGGTCCTGGGCGCCAAGCAAGTCGAACACCGACAAGAGCGCCTTGCGTCCGGCGTCGGCCCCATACCCCGGCGCGATGAATCCCCGGTGCGAGGTGACAAAGCTGAGCAGCAATTCTGCGCTCGCACTCCACGTTGCGCTCTCGCCTTGCCCGAGGGCGAGGGTGACCGCCGCCCCGGCCGCACGCCAGCCGTCCGCCGCCGTCCCCGAGGCCAAAGGGTCGACCGCCCCGACGTAGCCGAGCTCGACCCGGGCCACCGCCGCGGCGTGGCGGACACGGTCCGACGGCATCAGCCGGTCCAGCGCCGCGAACGCCTCGGCGGCGTCCCGGGCCGCCGCTGCGAGGCGCAAGACGGCGACTGGGTTGCGCGGGTCCAGCTGGAGCACCTCGTCGAACCGCTCGTCCGCGCCGGCGCTGTCCCCCGCGGCCTGCGCCTGCAACGCAGCGGCGAGCGCCCGCTCGGCGGGGGCTGGTACCAGCGCGGCCAGCCACGCGCGCACCTTCGCCTCCGGCTGCGCCCCGACGAACTCGGCGACGACCTCGCCGTTGACGAACGCCTTCACCGCTGGGATGCCCTCGATCCGGAAGCGCTGGCCGAGGGCTGGCGCGTCGTCCGTGTTCACCTTCGCGAGCGTCCAGGCCCCGTCCGACTGGCGCTCGAGCTCCTCGAGCACCGGGCCCAGCGTCCGGCAGGGCCCGCACCACGGCGCCCAGAAGTCCACCACGACGGGCCCGAGCCGGGACCGCTCGATCACCTCGGCTTCGAATCCGGCTACACCGACGTCGATCATCCGGGACTCCGCGCTCCGCGGAGCGATATGTTGCCGTGCTGGTCTTCGCCACTCGGAGTCTCCCATGTTGCTCATCACCCTGCTCGCTTGCCAGGAAGACTCCGCGCCGGCGCTGGTCCTCACCGGGTGGGAGTACGAGTGGGAGGTGCTCTCACACCGCGTCTCCCTGCTGCGCGTCGGCGTGAACCAGGACGGGACCGCCGACATGGGGCTCATCGGCGGCAGCTACACCACCGGGGAGGACGGCAGCGACACGCCGCACTACCGGCTCGGCTACGCGCAGGTCGCCGTCCCTGGGGCGGCGTACGTGGAAGGCTCGGCCGAGTGGACGATCGGGCCCGGCGCGTCCGGGTCCAGCACCGTGAGCGCCGTCGCGCCTGACGGCTGCGATCACGACGTCGCCGTGTTCTTGAACGGCTTCTCCATCGACACGGACGTGCCGCAGTCGGCGGACTTCCCGGCCGACTACGACCCGTCGCTCGGGTACACGTCCAACGGGTTCGGCTTCCAGCTCGGCGAGCCGGTGCTCACCCGGCGTGACCAGCACGACCCGAACGGCACGCTGTCTGTCCAGGTCACCGCCACCGTGCGCTGGGCGCCGCAAGACCGGGACGACATGAACGCGGCGATCCCGTACGCCCAGACCGGCGTGAGCGCCCGCGTGCTGTTCGTCTGCTTCAAGGGCGACCTCGCGACCACGAGCGTGAGCGGCGGCGAGGACTACGCGTGGGACCCGCCGTACACCGAGCAGGCGCCGGTCACGCAGGACTTCAGCATCGCCGGCGACAAGCCCGACGGCGTGCTCGCGCTCACGGGCTTCGACCTGCAGGCGGACTTCACGAACGTCGATGGCAGCGCAGCCGGGGACTACCTGCGCAGCTTTGGAGTGGAGGCCGAGGGCGCTGACGACGGGGAGGGGACCTGGTCTGGCGCGGTCACTGCGCAGGTGACCAACAGCTCCGCGATCGAGTATGGCGACGAGGATTCGAGCTTCACGGCGGACTACGCCCGCATCGGGGTGAAGGGCGCGACGACGGACGCCCGCGTGGCTGAGGGGACCCACGACGTCGGCGAGGCTACCCTCACGCTCGAGTGAACCGTCGGGCCTCGTATCAGCGGATCGCTTGTCCCGGCGCGCCTTGGCTCACGAAGCTCCAGTAGCCGTCCTGCTGCAGGCGCCGGACCTGGTCGGGGTCGAGGCGCTCGCTCGACCCGGACGCTGCGCTCGACTCTGCGCCGGCTAGCGCAGGGAGCAGCAGGCGCAGCATCGCGACGACGTCCTCCGGGCGTTCGTTCGCGAGGTTGGTGCGCTCCCCGGGGTCGGCGGCCAGGTCGTAAAGCTCGACCTGGAGGTCATCAGCGCTCGCCCCTACCGCTGGCCGGCCGGCGCCCTTCGCTGGCTGCGTGCAGTCCGGCGGCGCCAGGTCGGTCACGTTCGCGGCTGCCAGCAAGGTCCGGACGCTCGGGGCCGGGCCTGGTGCCGGGTACCAGTGGCGGTGCGCGGTAGCCGGGTTGCGGACGATCAGCTTCCTCCCCTGGTCGCGCCACGCCGCGTTGCACGGGTCCGACAACGCGAGCACCGGGCGCGGCGAGTAGCCGGGCGCGCCGTCGAGCAGCGGTCGGAGCGATCGCCCGTCCATCGTGACGTCGAGGGCCGCCCCGGCCAAGGAGAGCACCGTCGGCGCAAGGTCCATCCCCTGGACGACCGTGTCGACGACGCGGCCCGGCGCGGCTTGGCCGGGCGCGGCGATCACGAGCGGAACGCGGATCGTCGAGTCGTAGAGCAGCCCGTGGTCGACCTCGGCGTGCTCGAAGAAGTCGTCCCCGTGGTCCGAGGTGACCACGACGACGGTGTTCCCCGCGAGCCCCGCGTGGTCCAGCGCGGAGACCAACCGCCCGACGCGCGCGTCGTACTGGCGGACGACCCCGTGGTAGTGGGCGGTCACCGCCCGCTTCGCCCCCTCGTCGCCGAGCCGGGCGCGCGCTGCGACGTACAGGTCGGTGTAGTCGGCGCCAGGTGCTGCGGACATCTCGATAGCGAGCGGGTCGTCGGCCGCGATCGGCAAGAACACGTCGGGGCGATGCAGGTCGGCGTCGTGGACAAACGCGAAGAAGGGCGTGCTCGGCGAGGACTCCAGGAACGCGACGACCTCCGCGGTACCCGGGTTGCCGGACGGGATGGGCCGCGCGCCCGCCGGGCGGCGTGGGGCTGCGCTCCGGATCTCGAATTGCTTGGAGAGCGTCCCGGCCATCCCGATGTCCAGCGTGTCTCCGAAGAACGCGACCGAGCGGTACCCGTAGTACGACAAGACCTGCGGCATGTCCCGCGCGAGGTCCGACCGCCAACGCAGCCCGCCCTCCGTCGCGCGCAAGGGCTGCGGACGACGTCCCGTCAGCAGCGCGTGAAGCTCCGGCAGGGTCCAGCCCGCGTGCGAGTAGGCGTGTGTGAACCGGGTCCCGCGCGTGGCCAGCGCGTCCAGGTTGGGCGTCCGGGACACGCCGGCGTCGTCAACCCCGACGTGGTCCCAGGACATCGTGTCGACGTCGATGACGAGGAAGTTGGGCCGGGACGGCGGCTCCGGCGGGGGCGCAGTCGGCTTCGCTGAGCAGCCGGCGCTGCCGATCAGCGCGCTGAGCGCCGCGACGATACCCAAGGACCAACGCCGTGAGGTGGCCATGAATCCCCCTAACGGCGGCGCCCGTCGCGTTCAAGCATGCGGGGGCGCGGCTCCCAAGCTGGCCCCGCCCGGCCGCGCTCCGGGTTAGCCCCCGCGCCATCCTTGGAGCGCGCATGTCCCTTGATCCCCGTCCCTACTCCCGCGGCGAGCTGTTGTACCAGGGCAAGGCGAAGCAGGTCTACGCTACGCACGACCCCGCGCGCATCATCATCCACTACACCGACGGCGCCACGGCCTTCAACGGGATCAAGAAGGCGGACATCGCGGACAAGGGCGTGATCAACTGCCGCATCAGCGCGTTCTTCATGGAGAAGGTCGCCGCGGCGGGCGTGCCGGTCGCGTTCGAGCGCAACCTGGACGATCGCGACCAGCTCTGCTTGAAGGTGGACATCATCCCGGTCGAGGTCGTCGTGCGCAACGTGGTGGCCGGGGGCCTCGCGAAGAAGCTCGGCTTGCCCGAGGGCCAGGTGCTCTCGGCGCCGCTCGTCGAGCACTTCTACAAGTCCGACAGCCTCAACGACCCGCAGATCAACGAGTCCACCGCCGTGGTGCTCGGCTGGGCCAAGGCCTGGGAGCTCCGGGCGATGCACGAGCACGCGCTGCGCGTGAACAGCGTGCTCAAGGCCTTCTGGAGCGAGCTGAACATCGATCTCGTGGACTTCAAGCTGGAGTTCGGCCGCGTGACGGTCGGCACGGCCACCGCCGTCGTGCTCGCCGACGAGATCACGCCGGACGGCTCGCGGCTGTGGGAGCGCGGCACGGGCCGCAAGCTCGACAAGGACGTGTTCCGACGCGACCTTGGGGACCTCTCGGACACGTACCGGGAGCTCTACACCCGCGTGTTCGGAAAGGCCGTTTAGGTAGGCCCAGCCGGTGGAGTCGATGGTCTGGGAGTGGGTCCGCGCGGCGACGATCCTGGGGGTCACGTTCGCGGTGGCCACCTGGGTGCGGCGGCCGTTCAGGCAATTCATCACGCCGCGCCTGGAGCCGACGACAGCCGCGTTCCTGCTCGGCGCCTTGCGCCCGGTCGCGCTCATCGTCGCGCTGCCCCCCGCGCTCGAGGCACTGGGCGTCTCGATCTCCAGCGTGCTCGCCGTGCTCTCGACGGCCGGCCTCGCGATCGCGCTCGCGCTCCGGGACGCGTTGTCGAACGTCGCGAGCGGCGCGATCTTGCTCACGATGCGGCCGTTCCGCGTCGGGGACCGCGTCACGGTCGCTGGGCACACCGGGATCGTACAGCGGCTCGGGTTCCTGATGGTCGAGCTCGACACCGACGACGGGCGCCGGGTGAGCGTGATGAACGACAAGGTGCTCGCCGTGCCGATGGAGCGACACGCCGCGGACGGGAAGGTGCGGCTCGAGCTGGTCGTGCGGGTCCCGCGTACGCCGGGGTGCGTGACCTCGGTCGAGGCCGCGGTGCAGCCCCTCGGCTGCGATGTCGTGGTCCAAGAGGTCGAGGCGGAGCGGATCCGCGTGGCCGTGCGGGCGATGGTGCACCCGTCGGAGTTCGCCGAGCGCCAACGGCAGCTCTGGGCGACGGTCGAGCGAGCGCTGGTCGCCCCCGCCCCGAACGCCCCGGCGTAGGCTCGGCGGCTTCCGGATCCTCGCGATCCCGTGTAGGATGCGCCCGCTCCCGGGTTCATTGATGCGCTTGTCCTCCCTCCTCGTTTGCCTCGCCGCCCTCGGCTCCGGCTGCGCCATCGACAACGGCCTCAAGGGCATCACCGACGACCAGGGCACGGGGGACTCGGACACCGGCTTCTCGACGGACACCGACAACCACGACGATGGGGTGTGCGGCGCCCTCGATCTCGACTGCCCCGACGTCGGCGTCGACGAGACCTGCGAGGCCGAGGCCCACGTCGGCACGTTCACGCCGGTGATCGAGTGGAAGAACGAGGCGATCGGCGATGCATACGCGACCCCCGTGGTCGCGCGCCTGGTGGACACCGACGGAGATGGCGCGCTGACTTCGGCAGACACGCCGTCCGTGGTGGTCGCCAACGCCGTCGGGTCGCTGATCGCGATGGACGGGTCCACGGGCCGCATCTTGTGGACCGCGACGGGCAACCTCGGCAGCGAGCCGATGACCCCCGCGATCGGGGACCTCGACGGGGACGGCTGGCCCGAGGTGGTTGGCTCCGGCTCTACCGGGACGCTCGCCTTCCACGGCCGGGATGGCTCCGCGTATTGGAACGCGCGCGCCTACGTCGGCGGCAAGCAGCCCCAGTGCGGTGCTGTGGGCATCTACGACCTCGACGCAGACGGCGCCCCGGAGATCGTCATCGGCGGCGAGGTGATGAACGGGCAGACCGGCGTCAAGATCTCCCAGGGCGCGGGCGATGGCTCGGGCAACTACGCGTACTCGCCGTTCGGCGTCGCCGCGGACATCGACCAGGACGGCGTCCTCGAGGTCGTCGTCGGGAACGCGCTGTACCACAAGGACGGCACGGCGATCTGGCAGAACCACAAGTCGGACGGGTTCGTAGCCGTCGCCAATTTCGACTCCGACACCAAGGGCGAGATCGTCGTCAGCAACGTCGGCTCGGTCCGCCTGCAAGACGACGACGGCACCGTGCTGTGGGACCGCCCCGGGGTCATGGGCAGCACGTCGGGCTCACCCACCGTCGCGGACTTCGACGGCGACGGCGAGCCCGAGGTCGGCGTGGCCGGGCACAACGTCTACATGGTGTTCGAGACCGATGGCAGCACCAAGTGGAGCCTGCGTGTGCAGGACGAGTCCTCGGGCTTCACAGGCAGCTCGGTGTTCGACTTCGAGGGCGACGGCGCTGCCGAGGTCGTGTACGCGGACGAGAACGACCTCTACGTGCTCGACGGGGCCACCGGCGCCATCAAGCTGAAGGAGACCGAGCACTCGAGCGCCACGTGCTCCGAGTACCCGGCGATCGCGGACGTCGACAACGACGGCCACGCCGAGATCATCTACACCTCCTCCGCCTACTCGGGGACTGAGAAGGGCGTGCGGGTGGTCGGTGACGCCGACGACTCGTGGATGCCCGCCCGCACCGTCTGGAACGAGCACGCGTACTCGATCACCAACGTTAACGACGACGGCACCATCCCCGCCGTGCCGGCCACCAACTGGCTCTCGTACAACAACTTCCGCTCGGGCGACTTGGCAGCCGCGACCGGTGGCGCGCTCTCGGACGCGCTCCCCGTTGCCGGCGACGTGTGCATCGAGGAGTGCAGCAGCGGACGCGTCTACGTCGTCGTCGCCGTCGGCAACCAGGGCACGAGCGAGCTACCGGCCGGCGTCGCCATCTCGGCCTACGCCATCACCGACGCCGATCCCGTCTACCTGCAGACCCAAGTCGTCCCCGACGCCATCGCGAGCGGGGCTTCGTCGGTCGGCATCGAGTTCGACTTCGCGACGACCGATCTGCCGTACGGCGCGGTCGAGTTCATCGCGGACGACGACAACGGCCGCGCGTCGATCACGGAGTGCAACGAGGACAACAACACGCTCGTGATCTCCGACGGTCTCTGTGACTAGCCCAGGATGTGCCGCACGCGGCCCCTCCTGGGCTAGTTTGTTCTGCTTCGCCCTGCCGGGGAGCATGCGCCGTGCCCGACGCTGAACCCGTCGAAGACGCCGCCCCCGTCGACGTCCCCCCGGCCCCGTCCGACTCCCCGGGGTTGAAGCCCAACTGGAGCTTGTTCCCCGTCGCCGGCGTGGACAGCGACGACGGCGTCGGGTTTGGGGTGCGCGGCCAGCTCGACATGCTGAAAACAGGCACGGACCCGTACAAGTCCAGCTTCGTCATCCACTTGTTCACGACGACCCAGGGCTACCACCACCACCGGTTCAAGTTCGACCTCGTGGACCTCGGCCCCGCCGGGAACTTGCGCCTGACCGGGCATTTTGCGTTCCGGGCGTGGCTGAACGACGGCTACTGGGGGCTCGGGAACGGCAGCGTTCACGACACCGCGTACGACGACCTCGGGAAAGACGACCCGCTCCGGAAGTACTACCACTACCAGCTGATCCAACCCTTCGCGCACCTCACCTTGCGCGACGATGTCACCGCGCTGGGCCCAGGCTCGCTGCTCGTCTACGGGAGCTGGGAGGGCCGGTACAGCATCATCAACCCGTACCCGGGCTCTCTGTTGGAGCAGGAGCGGCCGTACGGCATCGCGGGCGGCCCCGCGATGCAGCTCACCGCCGGCGTGCTCTGGGACTCGCGGTCCCCCGAGATCACGCCCGACAAGGGCGCCCTGGTCGAGGTCTCCGGGCGTGTGTTGGGGATGTTGGACGGCGACACGCTCGACCCTTCGGGGTTTGGTGGCCCGATGGTCAGCGTGCGCGGCTACGTGCCGGTTGTGCCGCGGCTCACGTGGGCGTCCCGGATCATGGGGGAGTGGCTCCTGGGGCGGGTGCCCTTCTACGAGATGGTCCACTGGGGCGGCTTCGTCCCGATCGCGGGGGTTGGGGGATCCGATACGCTGCGCGGGGCGTCGTTTGGGCGCTGGCATGGCCCTGGAAAGGCCGTGCTGCAAGACGAGCTGCGGATCGACGTCCTCGAGCACCGGTTCTTGAAGAAGTCCGTGCGTTGGCAGTTGGTCCCGTTCGCGGACGTCGCGTCGGTCTGGGGGCTCCCCCAGGAGGATCCTGCGCTGTTGGGCGACGCGGCGGTGGTCGCCCCGCGGTTCCCGGTGCACCCGGCGGGTGGGCTCGGCGTGCGCGGGATCTGGGGGGAGACGCTCGTCGGGCGGTTCGACGTTGGGTTGGGCCAGGACATCGTCGAGGATGGGTACGGACGCTCGCTTGGATTTTACTTGGCGTTTGATCACGCGTACTGACGGATTATAGGACGCCACCATGCCCACCCCGGTCACCCCCGTCCGCCGCCCGCTCCCCGTCGACGTCGACGATACCGACGCCATCCACGCGTGGCTGGCAGACCTGGTGGGGGCGCAAGTCCTCACCATGCAGCAGCCGATCCCGGCGATCCACCTGCTGTTCGACGGTCACGAGGAGGTGCTCGAGTGGACCCCGACGGCGAAGGCCGACCCAGGGGCGGACCTCCCCGCTACCTGGCACGCCCTCTCCGGACGGAAGGGTCTGGAGCGGCAAGTGCTCGTGCTGCGGCTCGAGGACGCCGAAGGGAACACGCTCGCGGCGGTGGTCGAGCAGACCAGGGACGGGTCGGACGCGTGGTGGATCGCGCTCCGGCCGTTCACCGTCCAGGACGGCATCGGGCAGCTGCTCGCCGACGGCTGGGAGCAAAGCGCGGGCGAGGGCGAGCTCCCGGAGCCCTTCGCGCAGTTCGTGAACGCTCGCCCGGGGGCGCGCCCGGCGCAGGTGCTCGCCGCGAAGCGCCCCGAGCCGAAGGTGTTCATGTGCCAAGGCGACCTGCCGGACGCGGTGCCCCTCCCGACCACCGCGATGGAGATGACCGCGTGGGCCGGCAACGAGGTGATCGGGGGCCTAGAGACTGAGGGGCTCAAGCACCTCGTGGTGTTCTTGATCCGCGGGCGCGCGTGGCAGAAGTGGCTGTTGAGCGACCTCCCGACGGCGGGGGACGACATGGTCCGCTGGATCTGTGGCCGCGAGGACCAGCCGGACATGGTGGCGAGCGCCCAGGGCGTGCTGATCCAAGTGGACGGCAAGCCCGAGCGCGCGGCGCGCATCGTCGGCGAGCTCGGCGGGGCGCGCGCGGAGCGGATGATCCTGTTCGCCCCGAAGCCCGGAAAGCCCGAGGAGGTGATCCCCAGCCGGTGGATGGCCCGGGAGCTCGGGCCCGTCGCCGAGGGCGATGGCTGGATCGGCGTGAAGCCGCTCGTCGCGGGCGAAATCGTGGCCTGGCCGATCGGGCCGGGGACGCCGGAGTAGCCCGGGCTGGCGCCCTCCCGCGATAAGCTCCGACCGTGAAGCGCACCTTCAACACCACCGGTCCCTGCGATTCGCGGTTCCACTACCTGCTCCCGCCCGAGGAGCGTCTGCCCCAATTGCGTTCGCTGATCGAGGAGCGGCTCTACTTTGTGCTCCATGCCGCACGGCAGACCGGCAAGACCACCGCCATGAGGGCGTTCGCCGAGCGACTGCGGGGGCTAGGCTACGTGGCCGTGCATGCGACGCTGGAGGCCAGCCAGGGGCTGGACGAGACGGCGGACGCCGAGCCGTTATGGCTGGAGAGTGTGCAGTTGTACGCGGGCCAGCAGCTCCCCCTGGCGCTTCGCCCCGTTCCACCCGCGGATCTGGAAGGGAAGCCTCCCGGCTCTCGCCTGCAGGCCCTGCTCTCCTCCTGGGCGGCGCAGGTGGCCCCCGCGCGCATCGTCCTCCTGCTCGACGAGGCCGACGTAGTCGCCGGGCCCGCGCTGATCAGCCTTTTGCGCCAGCTTCGCGCCGGCTTTCATACGCGTCCGGAGAACTTTCCGAGCTCGGTCGCCCTCATCGGCATGCGGGACCTGCGCGATTACCTGGCGCGCGCGAAGGACGGTCGCCCGGTGAGCCCGGGCTCGCCGTTCAACATCAAGTCCGACTCGTTGACCCTTCGCAACTTCACGGAGGCGGAGATCGGCACGCTGTATGGCCAACACACCGGCGACACCGGCCAGCAGTTCACCCCTGGGGCAGTCGCCCGTGCGTCCTGGTGGACCGACGGGCAGCCGTTCCTCGTCAACGCCCTGGCGCGGATCTGCGTGCGCGAGTTGGCGCCGATCGTGGAAGACCAACCGCCACCCGAAATCACCTCGGCCCACATCGACACGGCCAAGGAGCGCCTGATCCTCTCCCGGACCACTCACCTGGACTCGTTGGCCGAGCGGCTGAAGGAACCGCGCGTCGCGGCCATCGTGCAGGCGGTGATCACTGGAGACCTCGGCATTCCCTACGACACCGACGACTTCCAGTACGTCGTGGATCTCGGCCTGATTCGGCGCGGCCACGGCGGCGCGGAGACTGCGAACCCCATCTACAGGGAAATCCTCGCCCGACAGATTGGCTACAACTTCCAGGAGAACCTGCGCCGCCCGTGGTGGCGCTGGGCGACCCCCGAGGGGCGCCTGGACTTTCCCGCTCTCGTCGACGCATTCATCACGTGGTGGCGTGAAAATGCCGACGCGCTCACCGAGGACCTGCCGCTCTACCCCGAAGCCGTGCCCCACTTTGCTTTCATGGCGTTCTTGCAACGCGTGGTCAACGGCGGCGGCACCGTCCTTCGCGAGTATGCCGCAAACCGTGGCGCCATCGACCTCGTCGTGCTCTACGGCCCCGATCGCTTCGTCGTCGAGATCAAGCGCGTTCGCCCCCGGGACGGCCTGGAGCGCATCCGAACAGAGGGCATCACGCAGCTCTCAGGCTACCTGGATTCTCTCGGGGCCGACGAAGGTTGGCTCCTGGTCTTCGACTCTCGCGAGGGGCGCTCGTGGGACCAACGGTGCTGGACCGAGGAGGTGGAGCTGGAGGGCAGGACCTTGCACCTTCGCGGGGGGTAAACTCCCTCCCTTCAGCCCCGCGTCGGGGTCCACGCCGCGCGGCGGAGGAAGCTGCCGCGCAGGTACTCCTGCTCGATCACCGTCGCCATCTCGCTCACGTCGCGGAACTGGTCCCAGTCGACGCGGATGACGGGCACGGACCGCGAGATGTCATTGATGAACCGCTCGTATTCGTCGTACAGCGCGACCAGGTAGTCCATGCTGATGCCGGACTCGACGTCGCGCTCGCGCCTCTTGATGCGCTCGTACGAGCGCTCCGGGGTGACGTCCAGGTACACGATCACGTTCGGGCGGCACATGAAGTTCGACATGTGCTTGAACAACGACAAGTAGTTCCGGTAGTCGCGCTCCTCCATGATCCCGAGCGTGACGAGCGTGCGCGCGAACACGGCGTCCTCGTAGATCGTGCGGTCCTGCACGCCGCCCCCGCCGCGCCAGATGATCTCCTGGTGCTGCTGGAAGCGCCGGTTGAGCAGGTAGATCTGGGTGGCGAACGCGTAGCGCGGGGTGTCGCGGTAAAAGTCGGCGAGGTACTCGTTGTCCTGCACCGGCTCGAAGTACACCGGCAGGCCGAGGTGGTCGCCGAGCGCGGTCGCGAGCGTGCTCTTGCCGGCGCCGATCATGCCAGCGATGCCGATGAACAGGTCTTGAAGGCGCTCCATGAGGTCAGCTCCGGGCGGGGGCTATCATGTCACTCCTCGTCGGCGGCCTCGGCCTCTACGTCCTTCTTGCCCTCGACGTCCGGCTTCTTGATGCCGCTCGCGGGCGCGGCCTTCGGCGCCTTCGGCTGGATCTTGCCGTCGGAGATGTCCCGGATCCACTCGAGCACGCGCCGGGTGTCCCCAGCGTCGATGGTCTCGCTGAACGCAGGCATCTTGTCCTTGCCGTTCCGCACCACCCCCACCAGCCCGTCCAGCGTGTCCGCGGTGATGGCCCCCTTCAGCGTCTTGACCCCGCCCAGCGCGGCCGCCAGTGGACCGTCCCCCAGGCCCTTGGTCCCGTGGCACGCCGCGCACGACTGCACCCACAACGCTTGCCCGACCTCCTGGTCCGGCGGGCGCTTGGTCGGCACCGTGGACGTGGTGTCCGCCGCGAGCGCGTAGCCCGCGGCCGTGACGCCGAGCGCGAGGGCGAACCCTGCAGGGAGCCAGCGCATCGGGTTCACTTGACGGAGATCTGGACCGTCTTCAGCACCACGTCCGTGACGGGCTTGTCGCGCGGGCCGGTGGCGGTGTGCGTGATCTTCTTCACGACGTCGAGGTCCTCGCAGTCCCCGAAGATGGTGTGCTTGCCGTTCAGGTAGTCCGGCGTGCCCTCGGTGATGAAGAACTGCGACCCGTTCGTGTTCGGGCCGCTGTTCGCCATCGCGAGGATGCCCTTGTGGTCGAACAAGCTGAAGTCGCCGACCTCGTCCGCGAACTGGTAGCCAGGCCCGCCCGTGCCATTGCCGAGCGGGTCGCCGCCCTGGATCATGAAGTCGGGGATGACGCGGTGGAAGATCGTCCCGTCGTAGAGCGGCGCGTGGCTCTCCTGGCCGGAGCGCGGGTCCGTCCATGTCTTCTCGCCCTTCGCGAGCTGCACGAAGTTCATCACGGTCTCGGGCGTCTGCTCGTGCCGCAGCGTGCAGTGGATGTCGCCGAGCGTGGTGACGAACGTGGCGTGGAGCTTTTGGTCGCCGTGGAGCCCGAGGGACTCCCAGGCGGCGGCCTTCTTGGCCTTCTCGGCAGCGGCGGCCTCCTCCTTCGCCTTCGACGAGAGCGCGGTGTTGTCGGCCTCGAGGCGCTTGTTCGCGCGCTCCAGGTCGGCCACGCGCTGCGTGAGGTGGGCGTTCTCGTCGAGGGTGGCCTGGTCCTTGCAGCCGGTGAGGCCGAGGGTGAGGGCGAGGAGGGAGAGGGTCATCAGAGCTCCGCGAAGGGCAGGGGGCTAACCTTGAAAGCGCTCGCTCGGGGGTTTCCTGATAAGCAGCGCGCCTTCGGAGCTTCCATGACCGTCCGCGTCTTCCTTCGCCAGTCCTTGTTCTCGCAGAAAGGCGAGCACCTCCCGGCCACCGCCGTGATCCTCGAGGGCCAGCTCGTCGAGGTGACGGCGCTCGGCGTCCGAGTCAAGGTCACGCGGTGGATGGACGAGCGTGGCAAGGAGCTGACCGCTGAGCCCCGCGATCTGCTCATCCCCGAGGCCAAGCTCGACCACGTCGCCTACCTGTAGTGCTCGCCTGGGCGCTCGGGTTCCTGGGCTGCGCTGCGCCGACGACGGGCGCGGTCACGTCCGCCGTGGGGGCGGGTGTGGCTGGCGCGAGCTTGACCGCGCCGGACTGCTCCGCGGTCACGGGGCCAGACGGCACCTTCGTCGTGCAATGCCCGGACGCCCCGCGCACCTTCCTTGTGTCCCACCCGGCCTTCGTGTCCCGCCGCGTGCCGTGGACCGAAGGCGAGGTGAACGTCGTGCTGACGCCCATCCCGACCGAGCCCGGCGTGTTCGTGGCCGACGGCGAGGCGATGTTGCCGCTCCCGCCGTCTACCCTGGAGCGCCGAGGGGATGACACCGCGGGCTGGGCGTTCTGCGTCCCGGCAGAGCCCGTGGACGCGACGCCGGTCAGCGTGGTCGCTGGCGAGGTCGAGCTCCTGGACAACCACGACGTCGACTGGAGGCTGTTCCCGGTCGGGGCGGACGGGTGCGCCTACGCGCTCCAGCACGCGAACGGCGACTGGTGGACCAGCCCTTCGACGGCGATCGTGCTCGAGAAGGAGCGGGAGCTCGCCCCGGGCCGGTCGTGGCTCAAGGTCACGCTCCCGAGCGGCCGGTACGCGCTGGTGGACTGGTACGCGGGCACGCCGATCCCGAAGCCCGCGGGGGGCTACCGGGCGAGGCTCTTGACCGTGCGCTGATCGCGACGCGCGTCGGCCCGGCGACGGACCAACGCCGCGCCGACGAGCACGCCGATCCCGAGGCCGCCGGCTGGGCCACCGGTCGCGCAGCCGCAGGCGACTCCGCCCTTGTCCTTCTCGCCCGCGGTGTCTTCACCCGCGGTGTCCGACTGCTCGACGGAGAGCGCGACGGTGAAGTCGTTCGTCGCCTTGATGCTCTGGTCCTCGGGGTCGAGGCCGCTCGGCCCGACGTTCGCGACGGCCAGCAGGACCCGGGTGACGCCCGTGAGCGGCAGGTCCGCGGCGACGCGCGCGCCATTCACGCCCTGCGCGCGGGCGAACGTCGTCCCCCCGGCGGCGTCGTACCCGATCGCGACGACACCCCAGTTCGTCGTGTCATCCCCGCCGACCTCGATGTGAAGCGCGCCCTCGGACGCCTCGTCCACGGTGATCTCCCACACCGAGTCCCCGAAGTAGTAGGGCGGGCTCTCGGGCGCGAGCTCGGTCCCGTCGACCTCGCTCAAGTTCACCGTGCCCTCCAGCCCCGGCTCTGCGCTGCTCGGCCACGTCGACCCGTCGCTGTAGTGGGCCCCGTCGTCGTCGGTCGCGACGGCCAAGCGCCACTCGGTGAATTCCAGGAACAGCGCGCCGGCATCCGGGTAGTCGGCGCCGCCGATCATCCCGAGCGCGTCGACGTAGTCGGGCTCGTCGGCCCGGCCCCCCGCTGCCAGGTCCCGCCACACCTGTGCGAGCGTCGACCCGTCGTTCGTCCCGATGCCCTGCTCGATGAACGCGCCGAAGATCCAGCCGCCGTACTCGTAGTAGTACGTGTCGTTCCCGTAGTTCGTGACCTGCCGGGTGTACGAGTCGAAAAGGATCGACAGGCTGGGGTGCGACTGGAAGTCCGAGATCTCGTTCTTGAAGTCGCGGCCGTTGCCCGAGTACAGCTCGGCGATCGCCTCGGCGGTGCTCTCCCACGCGAACAGCGTGTACTCGTTCGCGTCCATCCCGTACTGCAGCGCGTGGTTGAACTCGTGCGACACGAACCCGGGCATCGAGTCGTCGGGGATCCAGCTCTCGTCGTCGTCGATGGCGATGTACGACGAGTTCGAGAACAGGTCGTCGTCCGGCCAGGCGTCCGGCTCGATGCCCGTGTCGTACGTCGTGTAGGTCCACGCACCGCCCGCGGTCTCCTCGTTCGTCAGGTAGATGTCGTAGTCGTCGCTCCCGCCTACGCCGTAGTCGGTCGGGGGCGTCGGCCAGCCCATCTCCTCGATCTCGGCGGTCCAGACGTCCTCTGCGATGGGGAGCACGACCGTCTCGGCCCGCTCGGCGTCGGCGGACTTCCGGTAGTGGATGCGGATCGGGTAGGTCGCCGAGTCCACGTACCCGGCTTCCTCCGGGCGGGTCATCGACGCGTCCGGCGGGGGCGGGCCCTGGGTGCTCTCTTCCCAGCGCCGCATCCGCATCTCCGGCGTGCGGCAACGCACGTGGTCGTCCAGCTGCACCTGGAGGTCCGAGAGCTGCGAGGCGTAGGCGGGGTGGGCGAGGACCAGCGCGAGGAGCATCGGGAATCCGGGAGGCCCGCGCTTTAGCCGGGATTCCTGCGCTCTGTCCATCGCCTTGTTCAAGGATAGCAGGGGGGCGCCAAGGAGCGCTCGTGCACATCCTCCAAACCCGCGGCGGCCTCGTCGAGACCCTGCACCCCGTGTCCGCCGCCACCTGGTCCGATGGGGCCATCCGCTGGTCGGTGGGCCCGGACATGGCGAGCTTCTGGCGTTCGGGCTGCAAGGCGCTGCAGCTTACGTCGTCGCTGAACCACCTGCCGCCGGACCTCGTCGCCGGGCTGACCGACAAGGAGCTGGCGATCGGCGCCGCTTCGCACTCGGCGCAGCCCGTGCACGTCGCGCACGTGGAGGCCCTGCTCGCCCGCTTCGGGTTGACCGAGGCCGACCTGCGCTGCGGGGCGCACCGGCCGATGCACGACGCCAGCGCCCGGGCCCTGGAGCGCGCGGGGGAGCGGCCGACGCAGCTGCACAACAACTGCTCGGGCAAGCACACGTTCATGCGGGCGGCCGCGAAGTTCGAGGGGTGGGACGCCGACTACCGGCCCCCCGAGCACCCGCTACAGCGGGAGAACACCGCGCGGATGACCGACTGGATGGGCGAGGCGCCCTCGATCGCGGTCGATGGCTGCGGCGTGCCGAGCTTTCACGCCAGGTTGCACGCGATGGCGCGTGCGGTCGCCCGGCTCGCGGAGGAGATGGGGACCTCCAGCGCCCCCGGGGAGAGCGCTACTGCCCGCATTGGCTGGGCGATGCACCGCCACCCGCTGCACATGAGCGGCGAAGGGCGGCTCGACCTGCGCGTGGTCCAAGACGCGACGGAGCCGCTCACGGTGAAGGTGGGCGCGGAGGGGCTGTTCACCATCGCGCTGCCGGACCGCGCGGCGGGCCTGGTCGTGAAGGTCCACACCGGGAACGAGGCCGCGTTGGCGATCGCCGTGCGCGCCGTCCTCGACGAGGTGTACCCCGGCGTCCTACGCGCCGAGCCCTGGCCGTGGTCGGTCGTCACCAACGTGATCGGCCTGCCGGTGGGCGAACGCGTCGCGGCCTGGTAGAGCCCCCGCGTGTACGACGTCTGGAACACCCCGTATGAGCGCCCGATCCGCTCGCGATACCTCGACCCCGTCGAGCTCGTCTGGCTCGCGACGGCTCGGCGGCTCGGCCTGACGGTCCGGCGCAACCCCGCGATCTTCTCCGCGACCGACGGGCAAGGCCTGCTGGAGCTCGGGCCGCTCTCCACGCTGGACGCTGACGACAGCACGGCGCAGATGATCTTCCACGAGATCTGCCACTGGATCGTCAACGGGGTGGACGCGAAGGATCACCGGGACTGGGGGTTTGCGCTCGACGCCGAGCTCGACTGGCGCGAGCACGCGTGCTTGCGGGTCCAGGCGGCGCTGGCCGACGTGCGGGGGCTGCGCCACGTGTTGGCGCCGACCAGCCAGTTCCGCGAGTACTTCGACGCGATCCCGGCCGACCCGTTCGAGCCCGTGCCGTCGCCGGAGCGCTTCGGCAGCGGCGACGAGCGCGAGGCACGGGTCTGCGCGCGTGCCCGGGAGGCGTTCGGCGAGGCGCACGGCGAGCCCTGGGGCGGCGTCTTGCCCGCGGCGATCCAGGCGACCGCCCAGGTCCGTAAGGCCCTCGCGCCGTTCTTGCCCGACTACGCCACGGACATCGAAGGCGACCTGTTGCCGTCGCTCTGGTCGCGCTGATGCCTGTCTTTCGGCTGAACGAGCTCCCGATCTTCCCGCCGGCCCACCTGGCCGAGCAGGGGCTGATCGCCGTTGGCGGCGACTTGTCCTCGCAGCGGCTCATCGCGGCGTACCAGGCCGGGATCTTCCCCTGGTACAACGAGGGGGAGCCGATCTGGTGGCACTCGCCCGACCCTCGGTTCGTGCTCGAGCCGGAGCACCTCCACGTGCCCCGGTCGCTGGACAAGATCTTGCGGCGCGGGGACTACGAGATCCGCTTCGACACCGCGTTTCCCGACGTCATCCGCGCGTGCTCGGCGCGCCCGCGCCCCGGTCAGCGCGGCACGTGGATCACCAAAGCGATGCAGCGCGCGTACGTGACGCTCCACCAGCTCGGCTTCGCGCACTCCGCGGAGGCGTGGCGGGATGGCAAGCTCGTCGGCGGGCTGTACGGCGTGAGCCTCGGGGACATGTACTTTGGCGAGAGCATGTTCGCCGACGCCCCGGATGCGTCGAAGTGCGCGTTCGTGACCTTGATGCGCTGGCTCATCGCGTCGGGCGTGAAGCTCGTGGACAGCCAGGTGCACACCGAGCACCTGGAGCGTTTTGGAGCGGAGAACTGGCCGCGCGAGCGGTACCTCGCCCGGCTCGCCGAGCTGGTGAACGCGCCGACGCGGGCCGGACCGTGGGACGTCGCTGTCCCCCGTGTAGGCGGGAGCGGCGGAGTGAGCCCGCCCCCGGCTCCGAAAGCCGGGTAGACTGGGGCATGCGCCTCCGGCCCTCGTCCTCCTTGCTCCTGCTCTCCCTCCCGCTCTCCCTGCTCGCCTGTACCGGCAAGGAGGAGGCCGAGAACAAGCCGCCCACCTGCGCCATCACCTCTCCGCAGGACGGTGCCGTGTACTTGAGCGGCGCGGAGGTCCCGTTGGAGGCGGAGATCGTCGACCCCGAGGGTCAATATGTATCGGTGTATTGGACGTCGACCGCCAGCGGGCCGATCGCCGATGGCGCGACGACGAGCGCGGTGCTGCCGGACGGCTCGCAGATCATCACGGTCCAGGGCCTCGATGACCACGGTGACACATGTGATGCAAGTGTCACTGTATCGGTTGACGTCGCGCCGACCCTGGCGGTGCTGTTTCCGCTCGATGGGCAAGTCGTGGCCTCGTCCACGGCGGTGGGGCTGTCCGCCTCGGTCACGGACGTAGACGACGACGCGGGCGACATCGTCGTCAGCTGGTCAGACTCGGTCGCCGGGGACCTGGGCTCGGCGTCGCCGGGCTCGGACGGCACGGCCACGGTCGTGACCGAGCTCAGCCCTGCGGGCGCACACACGCTCACCGCGACGGCGACAGACCCCGCGGGGGCGACCATGTCGGTCAGCGTGGACGTGGTGGTCGACGCGCCGCCCGAGGCCCCTGTCGTGACCATCACCCCGACCGACCCTGGCGCCGATGACGAGCTCGTCGCCAGCGTCACGACCGAGTCGTACGACCCCGAGGGCGACCCGGTGACCTACTCGTGGCTCTGGTACGCGGACGGCGTGCTCTCGAGCTGGAGCACGACCGACACATTGTCTGCGACAGCGACGACACGTGGGCAAGTGTGGACGGCGCGCGCGGTGCCGAACGACGGCGTGATGGACGGCGTAGCTGGCGAAGCGAGCGCGACGATCGTCAACACACCCCCGCAACTTGTATCGGTTAGTATCACCCCGGACCCGCTCCAGACCGACGACACGGCCCAGGCCGTCGTCGAGGTGTACGACGCGGACGGGGACGAGGTGTCGTACGTATGGACGTGGGGCGTGAACGGCCGCGAGGTGTTCACCGGGCGCGACACGCTCTCGGGCTTGAACTTCCGGCGCGACCAAGTGGTTCGGGTCACGGTCACCCCGTCGGACGCCGAGGCATCGGGTGAGCCTGTATCGGCACAGCTCACGGTGGTGAACACGCCGCCTGTCCCACCGACGATCGAGGCGACGCCATGGGCAATCGAGGAGCTGCAGGACATCGTCTGCGCGGTGACTGTGGAGCCCGACGACGGTGACACCGACGCCGTGGCGCTCACGTTCTCGTGGACGGTGGACGGCGTCGCGTTCACCGACACGACGACCACCGTGTACGACGGGGACACGATCCCGGCCGCGGCGACAGTGGCCGGCGAGACGTGGACGTGCAGCGTACTGTCCAACGACGGGTACGAGGACGGCGCCGTGGTGACGTCGTCCACGACGGTGCGCACCTGCGCCGGGGGCGACGTGAGCTGCCCCGTGGCTGACTGCCAAGCCGCGCTCGACGGGGGCGGGAGCGGCGGCGATGGGCTCTACTGGCTCGACCTGGACGGGATCGTCGACGAGGCGTGGTGTGACATGACCACGGACGGCGGCGGCTGGACGCTCGCGGAGCGGTCGAGCGACGACGGGGTCGACACGTTCACGTGGGACGGCCGGACCAGCGTCGACGGGACAGGGTCGGCGGACGGCACGGCGGACTACCGGGGCGACAGCTACGCCGGGCTCGGGATGGTGGAGCTGATGGCGATGCACGCGCCGTCGGGCACCTGGGCCGCGTACGCGGTGGGGGACGGGAGCCCGCTCGGGATGTACCTGGACGACCCGGCTACGACGGCCTGGCCGATGGCCGCCGGTACGCTGGCGGCCGCGAGCACGTTGTGCAGCACGGACCTCTACCTCTCGGTGTCGGACAGCACGTCTGGGCACGACAGCTTCGGGCCGACCTGGGACGTGGACAGCGGCGCGGGCTGCCGCACCCTGCCGGGCCTGTACGGCGGCATCGGGCCGGACGGGGACGACCCGGCGGCGGAGGCCGGCGCGCGTGGGTTCGCCGAGGCGCTGGGGTTGAACACCGGCACCGCCGGCGCGGGCGAGAACGCGGTCAGCATCTACGTGCGGTAGCGTCCAGGGCCGATCAAGCGGGCTCCACGACCTCGATGAACGGGAAGCAAGGGAAGTCAGCCCCGTTGAGGGTCGCCAGCAACTCAAGGACGCGCGAGCGGCTGCTCGCCCTGATCCGGACGCCGTAGCGTGGCCAGGTCGACGGTCTGGGCCGCCGATGCCGACGCTCGGCACACCTCGCGTCGGCATCGGCGGTTCTTTTGCGCCGTTCCAAGGCACGGTCTGGCGAAACCGCCG
>CALQBK020000053.1 GCA_943328795.2 Bifidobacterium breve | reverse complement strand
TTGGCTCCCCCGAACAGTTGGATCCCGACGGACGTCAGCACGCCCCGCTCGTGGGCATAGTCCACCAACGCTGCGGTGTGGTCCGCCCAGGCGCTCGCGTCGGACGACGACGTGAGGATGTCCTCCAACCCAGGCCACTCCAGCTGGTTGCCCCGGTTCTTCACGAGCCAGTCCACGACGCGCTCGGCGCGCTCCAACCCCTCGTCGCTCGGCACCCACGCGTCCTGGAGGAACTCGATCGGGTGCAGGGTGTGCGGGTCGAGGCCGCGGATGGACTGCTCGGCGATCTCGGGCTCGCCATCCCAGGCGTACGTCTCCCACGACGTGGCGCCCAAGTCGGCGGGGATCACGGTCTCTTGCGGGTGGTAGAACCCGTAGCCGCGCTGCTCCAGGGCGTCGGCCAGCGCGTATTGCGCGCCGAGGATGTCCCCGCCGACCGCGTGGAAGCCCCGCTCGGCGTCGGGGGTCGAGACGTCCAGGCCGGTCAACGTGTACGAGCCAGGCGAGAGCGCCCCGTCGAGCGTGACGGACAGCGCGTCGTCATAAGGACGTATGCCCCGCGCCGGGTCGTCGTCCTCGACCAGGGTGACCCGCGGGTCGTCCAAGTCCGCGACGAAGTCCGACAGGACGGGCGCGAGGTCGGGGGACGTGACCACCACGAGGCCGCCGGGGTCGTGGGTGCAGGCGAGGAGGAACAGCGTGAGCATGGGGCCGCGTATCCGGGGGCGCGGAGGTCCGGGGGGGAGCCCAGCAAGGCAGGAGCCTTCGGCACGTGTTATAGTGCCGCACCCGAGGGTCGTGATGATCATTATCTCCCTATTTCTTGGATGTGCACCCCGTTGCGGTGAGGGCACCCATTCAGAGGGCAGCAGCTGCGTCGCGGACGGCCTCGACGACACTGCGGACGCCGACACCGACACGGACACCGACACGGACACGGACACCGACACGGACACGGACACGGACACCGACACGGATACGGATACGGACACCGACACCGACACCGACACGGACACCGACACGGACACCGACACGGACACCGACACGGACACCGACACGGACACCGATACGGATACGGACACGGACACCGACACGGGGCCCGCGTACACGGTCTGCTCAGACGGGACGGGCGCTTACACCGACCTGCAGGACGCCATCGACGCCGCGGTGGACGGCGACACCCTCTCGCTCTGCCCCGGCGTGTACGACTACGCGGTGATCTCCCGCGCGACCCTGTCCATCGTGGGCGACGACGCCGACACCACCGTGATCGCCGGCGGTGCCCACGACCCCGCGCTGAACCTCGACGACAGTGAGATCGACATCAGCGGGGTCACCTTGACACCATGACCGGTGACTACGCCGTCCTGCTGATGAGCGGGGGCACGCTGTACGCCCACGACATTCGCATCGCGGACGTCGTGATGACCGGCAACAACTTTGCGCTCGAGATCGCGGGGGCCGACACGACGTGGGAGGACGTCACGGTCGAGGACAATGCCGTCGGAAATTGCCTCTTCGAGGCCGACGGCGGCGGCTCCTTCACGATGAGCCACACCGTGTTCCGGGACAACACCGGGTTTGAGTTGAACCTCGCGGGCGTGGACGTCGAGCTTCACAACTCGCTGTTCTACTCCAACTCCGGCGGCGCCAGCAGCCTGCTCGTCGCCTTGAGCCCCGACGCGTCGAACACGGTCTGGGCCTACAACAACGTGTGGTACGACAACAGCGTCCGCACGGCCGTCGACGTTGGCAGCTACTCGGTGAATTTCGACAACAACATCCTGTACGCCAACTCCGGCTACGCGCTCTCTGGGTCAACCTCCGACCTTGACTACAACGACGCGTACTCCAACGGGTACGGGGACTTCGGCTCGTGGACGACCGGCACCGGGAACATCAGCGAGGACCCCGCGTTCAACGACGCAGCAGCCGCGGACTTTACCCTCGATAGTGGGTTTTCCCTGTGCGTCGACGCCGGGAATCCGCTCTCCGGGTACAACGATGTCGATGGGACGCGGAATGACATGGGGGGGTATGGCGGGCCTGAGGGGTCAGGCTGGTGAAACGCGATCTGTTCGTCCTTGACGCGGTAGTCGACGTGGGCGCCGCCGGCTGACAGCGTGATCTTTTCGACGAGGCGATCCAACGCGTCGCGGCGCTCGTCGAGGGGGCGGGTGCTCCAGGCTTCCAACACGGCCGCGCGGAACTTGGCCGGGTCCATCCGGTCAGGGGTGGGCACCGCCTTGCGCTCAGGGAGGGCGGCGAGGCGGAGCTTGAGAGACTCGCGGCGGCCGATGAGCGGGGCGTTGATCGCCTTCGCGTCGTCGCTCGTGAGGATGTCGTCGGCGACTTGGAGGCCGATCTTGCGGATGCGGCCGTCCAACTCGGTGATGTCGTTGGCGAGGCGGGCGCGCTCGGCCTGCACCTCGTCGGTCTGATCGGCGAGCGCGACGACGCCCTGGTCGATCATTTCGCGGACGCTCTCGGGAGAGAGGGCTTCGTCGTGGATGTAGTCGAGGACGGCGGCGTCGAGCTTCTCCACCCGGACGGAGAGGCCCGAGCAGTTCGCTTTGTTCTCCTGCCGGGTGGCGCAGGTGTAGTAGTGGCGGACGTTTCCGGTATGTCCCCCGCCGGTGATCGCGATGCGCCCGCCGCAGGATCCGCACCGCAGCCACGGCGTGAGCACGCCGCGTTCGCTCATGTGGATGGCGTGGTTGCCGTTGCAGCCTTCGTCCTTGTTGCGGTCCTTCAACTTGCGGAGGGCGGCGACGCGGGCGAAGTCCTCGTCGGAGACGGCGGCGTCGTGGCAGTTGCTGGCGAGCGCATCGCCCTTCTGGACGAGGTGTCCGCAATACGTCACGTTGGTGAGGATGTTTTGGACGTGCCTCGGGCGCCACGTCCCAGCGAAGCGGTCCCGTGCGACCTCACGACTTGGAGGGCGCACGCCCTCGCGGGTCAGCTTCTCGGCGAGCCGCTTCTGGCCGTCCTTGCCGACGAGGTACTCGGCGAAGATCCGCTGCACCGTCTCGAAGTCGGCGCGCGTGTCCTCGGTCACGGCGAGCTTGGTTCCGCCCTCGACCTTCTGGAGCGCGTACCCGTAGGGCGCGTGTCCATTTTGCCAGAACCCCTTTTCCGCCTGGGACCGCATCCCGCGCACGACGTTGCGGGACAGTTCCTCGCTGTAGCGTTCCGCGAGCCATGCGAGGATCGGCCGGATCAACTTGCGGAAGGACTTGTCACCGGCGTCGGGCTCGGTGAGCGAGATCACGTCGATGTCGGCTTCGTCGAGCGTGGCCAACGCTTTGAGACAGTCGAACATGTTCCTGGCAACGCGCGAGAAAGCCCAGACATAAAGCCGGTCAATGCCCTGCACGCGCACGGCGCGCCGACCGAGGCGCGAATCGCGCTGGCCCTCGGCAGCGCGAAGGAGCGACTGGTAGGCGGCGCGCTTCTTGGCGGTGCGCCCGCTGATCCCTTCGTCAACGAACCAATTCGAGGCGGGAATGACGACGCCATCGGCGGCGGCACGGCGTTCGATCTCCTCGTTTTGTTGTTGGACCGACTTGTCTTGCCGGGGGTCGCTGCACCGCAGGTACGCGGCTCCGATCATGGTCATGGGGGCTCCAGAGGTGCCGGTTGTACTTGACATAGTTTTCGGGGGCTACGCAACCGCCTTGAGCACCGCCGCCTGAATGTCGGCGAGGGACAACGCGGACATCCAAGCCGCAGCGGTCGGACGCCCGGAACTTGTCATGAGGTCGCCGACGTTGGGCGTGCGGAAGCGCATCCCGGCGGTCTCCTCCTGCACCGCGGCGAGCATCGCGAGGAGGAGCGGTAGCTCGTCGCCGATGAGCGGAGCGGCGCGCCGGGCGATGGTGTCGAGGCCTGAGGGGAAGTCCTTGTTCGCGGCGGCCAAGGCGATCGGCCGCGCCGTCGCCGTCGGGGACCAGAGGCGGAGCGTGGGGACCGAGGCGCACAGGAACCGGTCGTTCGATCCGCCGATCATGCCGTTGGGGCCGAGCAGATCCAGCCGGGTGGTGCCGATCGGTTGGTCGAAGCAGCAGAAGAGGGAGCGCCCCTCGCGCACGGCGGCGCGAATCGGACCGATGGCGCGCGCGATGCGGCGCTCCTGGCCGGCGGCGAGTTGGGAGGCGAGCTTCACGACGCACCTCCGACGTCCGGGCGGGGCTCGCCCATCGCGTGGTGGAGCGCCTTACGGAGCTGCGGGGGAAGGACGGTGGTGGGCTTGCCCTCGCTTTTGGAGATCACGCTCTGCTCCACCGTGAACTTGGAGGCCAGCGCGCGCTGGCTCACCCCGAGCCAGTTCCGGAACGAGGTCAGGTCGGAGCCGGTGAGCAGCGGGAGGTCGGCGTAGGGATCGACGGCGCGCGTCGCTGGCGGGGGAAGGGGTGCCTTCGTCGCCGGCTTGGGCGTGGGCGCCGCGCTCGCGGCCACCCTCGGCGCGGCGGGCGCCCTGGCAGGGGCGTCGGGCACCACGTCGGCGAGCCGCTCCTGGAAGAGACGAGCGATCGGGGTCAAGTCCGGGGGTACGGTGTTGGGCCCCGGCTCGGCCGGACCGGCGCCGCGGCGCTGGCCTTGGGCCACGGGCGTGGCGGGGCGCGAGGGCGTCGCCGGCACCCCGGGTACCACCTGTTTGGCAGCGGCGCTCGCGACTGCTTCGGCCTCGGCCGCCGCCTGCTCTTGCGCCTTCGCCTCCTTCTCGGCGCGTTCCTTCGCGCGTTGCCGACGCACGCGCTCCTGCTCCACCGCTGCCTGCTGCTGCATGGCCTTGAGTCGAGCCGTTTCCGCCTGCGCCGCCTTCACCCGAGCTTCCGCCTTCCGCGCCCGCTCACGGAGTTCGCGCAGCTCCTCATCATCTTGCCGTTTCGCCTCCGCTGCCGCCCGCTCTGCGGCAGCCTGTTCTGCCACGAGCTGCTTCTCGGCGGCGACATCCGCGGCATCGTTCCCCTCGCGGCGGCGCGGCCGCTCGGGGCCCTGACTCTCCTCCCGGACCGGCCGGGTAGTCGCACGCTGGGCGACCACTGGCGCGGTCGCGGCACGGCGCGGATCCGGCGCGGGCTCGGCACGCGCTGGTACTACCTTGGGCGCGGCGTCCGCCACACGCGCCGCCTTGATCTCCACGATTCGGTCCTCGGCAAATTCGAGCAGATCGTCGAGTTCCTGCACCGCGTCGTCGTCGCCGCTTGCTTCAGCCTGACCGCGATCCTCGCGGTACTCGCGCATCCAGTCGAGGATCGCACAGTCGTCCTCGGTAGCCTCGATAAACGAGCGGTCGGAGGAGAAGTCGCGGAAGGTGGCGGACATCACTGGCTCCGGGGACCGCCGCGGCTGGCGCGCAGATCGGTGACTCGTGTGTCGATGGCCTCGATGATGTCGAGGGTGCGCAGGCGCAGGGTCGGGCTCTGACGGCCGGCGAGTGCAGCGGCGTGCTCGGACCGCATCGTCCGCAGCTCGGATAGGTCGGAAACCGCCCGAATCTGGGCGCGGAGCGCACGGTACGCCTTGTCGAGACGGGCGAGCATGGCGTCGTCCTCCGCGGGCTGGTCGTCATCCTCGTCGTCGTCATCCGAGTCGTCCTCGGACTCGTCGTCGTCGTCCTCCCCCTCCTCGTCGAAGGCGTCGTTCGCCCCGGTCTCTTCCTCGTCGTCAGTGCCGAAGAAGTTGTCGATGAATGCGTACTTGCCCATGGGATTCTCCTGTTCAGGTTGGTTGGTTGAAGGTTGGCTATTCGTCGTCGTCGCCGGAGAAGTCGGCGATCTTGGCGGGGACGTACTCGCGGAACTCGCGGTCGAAGACGCGGCCGACCACGCGGTCGATCTTGGCGAAGTCGAGGATGACGTCGCCCTCGCGGACCGGTCGGTTGAGCACGCGGATGCCGTCGGCCTGGAGCGCGCTCGCCGTCAGGTGCAGGAGCGCGAGCACGGCGGTGGCGTCGCTGTCGACCCGCGCCTTGGCGACGCGCTGCCCGAGCCGAAGCAGGACGTGGAAGGACGGTGTTGCGCGCCCGGTCTCGAAGTGGGTGAGCGTCGGGCGGGAGACGCGCAACATCGCGGCCATCTGGGCCTGGGTGAGGCCGAGGTCGGCCCGGATGATCGCGATGCAGCGCCCGAACAGCGTTGCGGAGTCCACGATGGGGCGAGAGGCAGCGGGGGTAGGCATGAGGCTCCGAGACAGCACACGTTATCTATACTAACATTAGTTACGGTGTCAAGACCGATGATGCCGATGACGATGCCTTCACCGATGACAAGGCCCGATGCCGATGACGACGATCCCCGATGACAACCCGGCCGATGTCGATGATGACACGGAATCACGTCCACAATTCCGTCATCGGCATCGCCGATCCGGAGCAACGGTATCGCCCGTCATCACCCCTCGGGCGCCCCCCGACTCCGATCCGGCGGTCCAGTTGGGGGACACACAACGGGGCGAGCGCGCGCAGGTGGGCCGGGTCGGTGAAGCCGCCTGCGCCGTCCTGGGCGCGCGCCAGGGTGCGCACGTCGTGCCCGGCCTCGCGGCCCACGAAAAGAAATTCGTCTCCGGCGTGGTCGTTCACTGTTCTATATGTATATAATGGTGGAGCACCCCGGTGATCCGATGTCGTCCTTCCCGGCCATCCAGAATTTCCTGCGCCGCGAGTGGCTCACCCGCCGCGCCTGGCTCGTCGCCCTCGTGGCGCTCCTCGGGCTGCCGTTCTTCTACGAGTCGGAGGTCCGCGCGGCGTACGCGGGGTTCGGCTTCTTCTGCATCCTCCCGCTGCTCGCCCTCGGCCTCGCCGTCACGCCCGACACGGAGGCCGACCGCTACTGGGCCTCCCTTGGCGGGCGGCCGCTGCATCGCGCCTTCGTGCGCGTGTTCGGCCACCTCGGTCTCCTCGTCGTGGTGGGGCTCCTCTTGCTCCCCCACCTGCGCTGGAGCGCGTGGAACCCCGCTGAAGCCCCCCTCTTCCTGCCCCTCGCGCTCGCGCTCCTCGGCCTCGCCGTGGGGACCGTCTATGTGTCCGCCGCGCTCGCTCGTCGGAGCATGTCGGCGGCGGCCGCGCTGGCGGGTCCGTTGCTGGTCGGCGGTCTCCTCGCGCTGGGGGTCGGCATCGATGAGCGGCTGGGAAACTGGAGCGTGGTGGAGGGCGTGGGCGTCCGGCTGGCGGTGCTTGTGGCAGCTGGGCTCGTGGTGCTGGTGCGCAAGGAGGGTCGGCTCGCGGGGGGCACCGAGGCGCGGCGCTTGCTGCTGGGGGCCACGGGCCTCGCTGCCCTCGTCACGCTGCTCCACGCGGGGTGGAGCGGGCGTCCGCTCCTGATCACGCCCACTCTGGCGGGGACCGCGGCCGACGGCACGGCGGCCGTCTACCTGCCGCAGCAGGCCGCCGGGCCCGTGGCCTCGCGCCGAGCCGTGCTGTGGCGGCAGGGAGTGGGCTTCCGGCAAGTCGGTCCGGCCGGCGTGACGTGGGGCACGATGCTGCCCGACGCCCGGCTCCTGCTGTTCGCTCCGGGGGACGGAGGCGGCGTGTGGGTGGGTGACGAACACAACCTGACCCACTGCCCCCTGCCGGCCGCCTCGAGCCGGGTGATCCAGCAGACCTCTGCCGATGGCGCCGTCCTCCTGCTCCTGAGCGAGCCCACCGCCGCGATCGTCGTGCATCCGGACGGCCGCTGCGAGAGCGCCGTGGGCGAGTCGGGGTCACTGGGGGCGCTCACCTGGCGGCGGACGCCCGAGGGCTTCGCCTTCGTCACGCCCACGCCACCGATGGCCACCGAACGGACCGGGCTCGTGACGAGTGGACTCCTCTACGACATGGACTCGGGCGACGTGTGGCCGGTTGCAGCGGACTTCGAGGGCCAGGGGGGCGCGCTCTTTCGGGTGGGTGATGGAGTGCGGGTGTTCTTCCACGAGGGCTCCGTGCTGGAGGTCGGTCCGGAAGGGGGGCGGTCCCGCACGGCCCTGACGCTGCTCGGCGCGGTCGCCCCATGATGCCCCGGATCCTGCTCGACCCCGCCCTGCCGGTGCCGCTCTACCGGCAGGTGGTGGAGGCCGTCCGTGCCGGAATCGCGAGCGGCGAGCTCGTGGCCGGCGCGGAGCTCCCCGGGGTCCGGGAGCTCGCCACCGCGCTGCGCATCAACTACCACACGGTGGCGCGGGCCTGGCAGGAGCTCGAAGCCGCCGGCCTCGTGGAACGTCAGCGCGGCGGGCCCTTCCGCGTGGCCGCCGGCGGCCGCGACGACGCCGCCGTGGCCGCGCTGCGGGAAGGCCTCCGTGCCCTCGCCACCACCGCGCTCTCGCATGGCCTCCAGCCGGACCAGATCGCCGGCTGGTGGACCGACGCCCTCACCCAAGCCAACGGAGCAGAAGAATGACCGCCCTCCAGTGCCGCGGACTGTGTGTCCGTCCCATGCTCCTCGCGGTCGATCTCGAGGTCGCCGCCGGGGAGTGCCTCGGCATCGTCGGCCCCAACGGCGCAGGAAAGTCCACGCTGCTCGCCGTCCTTGCCGGCGGCATCCGTCCCGACGCGGGGACGCTCTCCGTGTCGGGGTCGCGCGCGTGGATGCCCGAGGGCTTTCGGGTGGACCCGGGGGTCCCGGGCCGGGAGTGGCTCGCGATGGCGGCGGCGCAACCGGGTTGGGACGCCGCGTTCGCCGCTCGCGCGCTCGAAGCCCTGCCGGTGCCCCTTGACCGGCCGGTCGGGCGGCTCTCGATGGGCGAGCGCACGCGCCTCGGCTTGCTCGTGACCCTCCCGCGGGAAGCCTCCCTGCTGCTCCTCGACGACCCCTTCCTCGGCCTCGACCCGGCCGCCCAGCTTGCTGCGCAGGCGCTGGTGAGCGAGCGCGCCGGGCCCGATCGCGCCGTGGTCCTGGCCTCCTCCGACGTGGACTCGATCCTTCGCCTGTGCACCGCCATCGCCGTCTTGCGCGCCGGCCGACTCGGGAGCCGGCGCTCGATCGACGCCCTGACGGAGGCCGCCGCGGCGTCGGGGATCACCCCGATCGAGCAGGTTGCACGCCAGATGGACCCCGGCGGGGTGGCCTGGCTCTGCGACAGTTTGACGCAGCCTGCGAAGGGTACGTAAACTTCTGCGGTGCGTTTAGTCGTAAACTCCAAAATGAGGTGACCGATGCAGCTCCCGTTCGAGTTCACGCTGAAAGAGACGCAGACCCGCAGCGCCGGTCCGTGATCTCGCCGGGGCTCGCAGCGCGCCCGGCGCTGGCCTCGCCAGGGCATGCCGCCGACAGCAGCCTCCCCGCCCTCGGGGGCGGGGCCGACGCCGCGATCGGATGGCTGGCCGTAGCGCTTTCGGTCGCGGGCCGGCGGAGCCGGATATTGGGTGCGCTCGTCAGGGACCGGACCGGCATGAGATGGCGGCGAGGCTGAATGGGGCTACAACGCCGCAGTAACGTACACTTTCGGCCTCGACACGTCCCCGCAGAGAACCCATCCCCGGATTATCGGGGCTGACCCCTCAGGCGGGCCGGGTGGAGTTTGGTGATCCGAAAGCAAGGTTTGACGAAGATCGAGGCGCCCTGAACGTGGGCGCGTGACGGCAGGCGAACGGATCATGGCCGCGATAGAACGACACCGTGCCACGGCCTCCCCGGTGCCGTCCAGGTCGGCGAGGCCGCGCCGGATGTCCGGTCCAAGCTCCACGCTGGCGACGGAGGAGAGGAGGATGGGCGTCCCATCCACGGCCATGCCGACGGGCACGTGTCGCAGGTCGTCCAAGTCGGCCAGGAACCCGCGTCCTTGCACGTAAAGCTCGCGTCCCGCGCTCTCGATCACCCGGCCGCCGGTCTCCCGGTTGCTCCGCGAGACGGCCGACGCGACGTCCTGCACGCTGACACCGCCGGCCCGCAGCCGGTCCGGGTCGAGCACCACCTGCCATTGCTTCTCGAACCCGCCCAGCGACGCAACCTCCGCGATGCCGGGAACAGACTCCAGCTCGAACCGGAGCGTCCAGTCCTGCAGCGCCCGGAGGTCGCCCGGCGTGCGCGTGCCGCTCGTGTCCTGGATGACGTACTCGTACACCCAGCCGACCGCGGAGGCGTCCGGCCCGAGCGAGACTTGCGCGTCGGCCGGGAGTCGGTTTTGAAGCTGCTGGAGTCGTTCGAGCACGCGGGACCGCGCGTCGTAGGGGTTCACCCCGTCGTCGAGGAGGACGTAGGTGAACGCCATGCCGAACATGGTCAAGCCGCGGACCGCCTTGACGCCGGGGAGCGACTGGAGCCCCGTCACCAGCGGGTACGTGACCTGGGCTTCGACGAGCTCAGGGGACCGGCCCATCCACTCGGAGAACACGATCACCTGTGGATCGGAGAGGTCGGGGACGGCGTCGAGCGGCGAGGTGACGGCCGCCCAGGCCCCCGTGACCGCCAGGATGAGCGAGATGACCAGGACCATCCACCGGTTGCGGCCGCTCCAGTCGATGAGACGAGCGATCATCTCGCGCTACCCGCCGCGGCGGGAGGCATCGTCATTCCGGGCATCGCCTTCATCTCCTCCGCGGACATCGACATGGCCGGCGCTGCCGCTGGACCCGGGGTCACGGGCGCGATCTGGGTCTCGGAGTCGAGCAGGAACGCGGCTCCGCTGGCCACGGACTCGCCGGCGGCCAGGCCGGCCAGGATCTCGATCTCGTCGCCCGCGCGGACTCCGGGCTCCACCGCCCGCGGGACGAAGCCCGTTTCGGTCTGCACGAACACGACCCGCCGCGTGCCGGTGTCCACCAGCGCGGAGGACGGGACCCAGAGCGAGGGCGGTGTCACGTCCATCCACTCCGCGACGAGCGGGCGGCCCGGGGTGACGGGGCGCAGCGGCTTCACCCGCACGCGGACTCCGGCGGCCGTGGCTTCGGGCAGCACGGCGGTCACCGTCGCCGCGGTGCGAACCCCGTCGGCGCCGGCGTCGCGAAGGGCCAGGGCAGCACCAGGCGACGGGGGAGCGCCGTCCACGACGAGATCCACGAGCACGGCGTCCGGATCCACCAGGATGGCCACGACGCCGCCCGGGGCGAGCCACGCGCCTTCGGACGCCGGCCGCGACGAGACAATTCCGCTCGTTGGCGCCCTGACCGGGAACGTGTCCGGCACGGCACCGCCGTCCAGGACTGCGCGGATCTGCGCCTCGCTGATCCCGCTGGCCCGCGCACGAGAGGCGGCGGCGCTGCGCCACGGCTCTCCCAGCGTCTGCGCGACCCGGACCTCCTCGAGGATCGCGCGTTGACCTGGATCGTAGAGGAGCGCGAGGACCTGCCCCCGGGTGACCGGCTCTCCCTGCGCCGGGACCGTGAGCGAGCGGATCTGTCCGCCGGACTGGCTGGTCACCCGCACGGAAGCCGTCGGGTCGAAGGTGACGGAGGCCGGGGCGCGACGGGGTACCTGACCCACGCCCGCGCGAACCGGCGCGACGGTCAGCCCCATGATCGCGGCGGCGGCCGCGGAGGGCTTGATGCCGCCGGTGTTGTCGCTCCCCGCGCTCGCGGCCATGCCGGGCATGCCGGGCATGTCGCCCGGGCCCGCGGGGGCGGGCGGCTTGCCGCACCCTGCGAGCAGCACCGCGAGGAGGACCCACTGGGTTCGATTCGACGTCCGGGTCATTGTCCCTCCAACCGGGCGACGTGGGCGCGGGCGAGCTCGTTCGCCAGCTGGGCGTCCACGGTGTCGCGGGTGACGGAGACCTCGGTCTGCCAGGCGAGGACGAGGTCCGCCGCGGAACCGCCACCCGCGCTCCAGGCGGCCACCGTCGCGTCCCAGGCTGCCCGTGCGCGCGGCGCCGCGACCTCGGCGAGCGACCGAGCCCGCACCTCGGCCGCCGCTTCGTCCGCGCGGGCGGCCGCCATCGCGTCGGCGAGGCCCCGGTCGACACCCTCAGATCGCCTCGACGCCGCCTCCGAACTCGCCGTCGCAGCGTCGACCCGCCCCTTCGTCCCGCTCCAGAGCGGCACGGTCACCCCCAACTCCGCGTCGACACCGTCGACCATCCCCTCCGGCATCACCCGCACGTCGGTTGCCAGCATGAACGTAGGGAGGCCCCCGGAGCGCGCTACCTTGGCGTCCGCCTCGGCCATCCGGGTGGAGGTCGCCGCGAGGACGCGCTCGGGTTGCCCGGTAGATGACTGCGCTGGACCATCGCCCGTCGACGTGTGCCCCAGGAACCTGCTGGGATCGGCGCCCACCGCCCGCGCGGCGTCCTCCCCCACGAGCAGCGCGAGTCGCGCCTGCTCCCCGGCGCGCCGCGCATCGAGCGCGTCGCGGTCTGCCCGGATCCGCGCCACCTCGGCATCCAGCCGCAGCAGCGGGGCGAGGCCCTCTCCCATCGACGACGGCATCGACGCGCCCATCCCGCCGGTCATCTCCCCCATCCCGGCGGGCGATCCACCCGGCATGCTGCCCATCGCCGACGAGCCGCCCATCGCGCCCATGCCGGACTTCGCTCCGCCCATCCCCGTCATTCCGCCGTTGCCAGGCGTCGGCCGACTCACCACCGGGGGTGAAGCGTAGGCCGTTGCGGGTGCCTCGGCAGTCGATGTCGCCCCCTGCGCGTTCGAGCTCACGCCCGCCGAGTACCGCGCCCGCCCGAACGCAAGTGCGGCCTCCGCCGCTGCGATCTGCTCGTCGAGGGCAGCCGCCTGCAGGGCCTGTGCGCGCAGCCGCGCCGCCGTCTCCCAGAGCGCCTCCTTGGTGTCTGCCTCGACGCGGGCGCGCTGGCCCTCCGACCACTGCACGTCGAGCGCCGCTCGCTCTCGGGAGGCACGGTAGGTCCAAGGCAACGAAAACATTTGTTGGACGCCGAACATGAACATCGTCGGGTCCGCAGAGTCCGGCATCGCGCCAAGCGCCTGGGCGCCGAGCATCCACTGCGGATCCATCAGCCGCCCGCTCGCAGAAGCGCCCGCCCGCGCGGCGTCTGCATCCAGCGTCAGCGCCGCGATCTCCGGGTGACGCTCGACTGCCAGCGCCAGCAGCCCATCGAGGTCGACGGGTTGCCCAGGCTCCGCACCCCGGGCGCTCGCCGCCGTGCTGGCGACGACGGCGAGCACCACGAGCCAGGCGCGCCCACCGTGTTGGGACGGCGCGGCGTGAACGGGGGTTCTGCGGGGCTTCATGGCGGAGGATCCGAGGAGAAGTGTGGCAGTTCGCACACCATGGCGTGGGTTCCGACACCGTGACCGGGGGTCACGTTGAGCAATTCAGGACGTGGAAGGCACGCGAAGCAAGCGCCGTGCCGAGCCGCCTACGGGAAGACCTCGTCGCCGGACGGCTCCCGGCGCGCCTCGCCGTTGAGCTCGTGCCGCAGACTGGAGATCGCCTCGTACACGACCCGGCGGACGCGGTTCATCCCGCCGAGCGGGCGATGCTCGGGCAGCGAGTGCCACGGGGTGAACGACAGGTTTTCGCAGAAGGCGTCCTGCGCCGGGGTGCTGAACACCTGCCGAGGGATCGTGAGGGTAGCGACCTTGACAAAGGGGGCTTCCTGCTCGGTCCACTCCGTGCGGGAGTCCTCGACGCTCATCCCGTCTCCGGCGCGCGTCTGCACAAGGAAATCGAAGCAGGCGTCGCCAGCCCCGAGGGCACGCGCCATGGACTCCCGCAGGTAGTCGGGGCCAGGATCGTCCGGGATCGTGGAGGTCCCTGGCACACACGGCCGCGCCGTGTACTTGACCGCTCTCCGACCCGGTCCGACGCCCAAGCTGAAGGGGACCGTGGACCAATACTGGGTCTCCAAGGGCGAGGCGATCTTCTTGGCGGCCGTCGCCTGCGCGATCATCAACCCCTTCCAGCCCAACGCAAGCGGCGCGCTCGCCGCGACGACGGGGTTCTTGCTCGCGCCGCGCTCGATGAGCTTCGCGTACCGCGCGGGGTCGTCCGCGAAGAACGTTGGGTTGCTGATGAGGATGAAGTCCTGCGTGGTCGCGTCGCGCTCCGAGGCGAGCAGCTTCTCCCCCCCGACGCCGGTGAGCTTGATCGCCATGCCGCGTGCGTCGCCGCGGATGTCTGGGCGGGTGGCATCCGCGTTGCCGTTCGAGAAGCGGATCCACGCGCGGTACGCGGCTCCGGGGACGAAGACGCCGCGCGCGAGCCCCTCCGGCAGCGCAGCCTCGACCCGAAACTCGGTCGGGTGCACCAGCCGCCGGACCGAGCTCCTCGACAGCCTGGAGCCGGTCCTCCCCGCGTGGGACGTCGCGCACCTGTCCGTGTCGTTGGACGACGCGACCTCGGCGTGCTCCGCGGACGATCTCTCCCTCGCGGTCGACGTGCTCCGCTGCTACCAGGAGGTCGACTATGACTACTGGTGCAGCGTCTCGTACACGCCCGAAGCCTGCTACGCGGAGATCTCCGAGTACTGCACGAAGAAGGAGCAGCCAGGCGCGACTTGCGTCGAGGGGTACGAGGCAGCGCTCGACGGCGGCGGGGTCACCGAGCCCGTCGATTGCGAGGCCTCGCACGTTGGGTTGGCGTTGGCCACGGCGGTGTACACGGCCGATGACGCGCAAATGGAGTCGGACATTCTCGCGGACGTCCCAACGTTCGCGCTCGCCAACACGTACAGCGGGGGCGACCTCGGCGGCCGGGCTGCCCTCGGGACGACGGACGACGGCGCGTGTCACGTCGCGTTCAAGGGCACCGACAGCGGCGCGGACGTGATCGCGGATCTCGAGTCCTCGTACCTCGTCGCGTGCGCTACCGAGGACGGCACGCCGATGGGGGACTGCGGCGACGGGTTCATCTCCCAGTACGGCGCGCTGCGGGACGACGGCCTGGTCGACGACCTGCGCGCGAGGGTCGACGCCGGGGGGTGTCCGGGCGGGGTCTGGGTCTACGGCCACAGCCTGGGCGGCGCGGAGGCGTCGTTGCTCGGCGCGGAGCTCTCCGTCGAGCCGACGGGGGGCGACGTCCACGTGTACACCTTCGGTGAGCCGCGGGCGTTCGCGGTCGAGGCGGCGGAGGGCTACCAGGCGACGGTCGACAAGGTGCGGTGGGCGCGCTGGGGCGACCCGGTGGTGGGGGTGCCGTACCCGTCGATGGGGTTCGCGCACTACGGGGACGCGAGAGAGCTGTACCGGAGCTGGACCGGACGCCTCTTCGTGACGGAGGAGGGGGACGACTTCGCGCCGTACGGGTTCGATCCCTACCAGCACGCGACCTCGTCCTACTTCGACGCGCTCGACGCCGCGTGTCCCGGCTAGCTCAAATTGCGCGCTTTGGGCTAGCCGACGTCCATGTCGCGCAGCCAAGCGTCGAGCAGCAACAGCGTCCAGAGCTTGCCCTCGGCGCCGGGGGCCTGGTTCTCGCCCCCGGCGTGCACGGCGGTGATGAGCGCCGGGACGGCTCCGGGCTGGAAAAGCCGGAACTTGTCCTCGGTCAACGCCGCGAGCCGCTCGTCGATGAACGGCTGCCCACCGGCGAGCCAGCGCCGCCAGGGCCCGGGGAGCACGCGCTTGGGCCGCTGGACGAGCTGCTTCCCGAGCACCGGGCGCAGGAGCTCCCGCAGCGGCCACTTGGTGACCGCCCCGCCGACGTGCGTGCGGACCTTCCAGTGCCCTGGAATTGCCGCGAGGAAGCTGACCAGGTCGCGGTCCAACAGCGGCTCGCGAAGCCCGATGCCTGCTAGCGACGCCGCCGTGCCGGCCCGGGCCAGCGTGTCTTCGGCCATCCGCCCGCGCAGGTAGACGTGCAGGATCTCGTTCAACGGGTCGCTCGCGACCTCGCGGTAGAGCGGCTCGAGGCACAGCCGGCGGACGCCCGTGCGCACCCAGCCCGGGTCCCGCAGCAGCCCCCCGCGGGCCTTGTGGTCAAACGCGTGCACCCCGCCGATCAGCCGGGAGAGGCCGAACGGCGACCACGGGTCCTTGAGCTCGGGCCTGCGGGGCAGCGCCCCTGCGAATAGCCGGCGGCCCGGCAGCCGCGCCAACAGCGCCGAGAGCTTCATCTCCTGTGCGAGCACGCCGACCATGCGCCCGCCGAACACCTCGTCGCCGCCGTCCCCGGACAAGATCACGTCCACGTGCGGCCGCGCGGCCTTCGCCAGCAGGTAGTGGGGCATCGCGGCGGGGTCCGGCGGGGGCTGGTCGCTGCGGCCGACGACGTCGTCCATCGCGTCGCGGAACTGGTCCGCAGAGACGCGCAGCACCTCGTGGCGCGTCTGCAGCAGGCTCGCGACTCGGCCGGCGTACGGGGTCTCGTCGCCCTCGGCGTCCTGCATGCCGACGGTGAACGTGTGGACCGGGCCGAGGCGTGACGCGAGCAGCGCGATCGCGCTCGAGTCGAGCCCGCCGGACAAGAACACGCCCACGCGCTCCTTCCCCGATGCCCGCGACGCCACAGCGCGGTTCAGCCGCTGCTCGAGCTCCTTCAGCGTCGGGCCATCCGGCGGCAGGTCCGCGAACGGGGGGCTGTACCGGAGCTTGAACCAAGGCTCGACCTTCAGCCCCTTCGCGTTGAGCACGAGGTGGTGCCCGGCCGGCAACGCGGACACGTCCCGGAGCAGCGTTCGGGGCGCGTGCGTGTAGCGAAACGAGAGGTACTCGGCGAGGTTCTCTCGGGCGAGCTCGCGGCTCACCCACGGCAACTTGAGCAGCGGGCGGACGCTGTTGCTGAACGCAAACTTCCCGCCGCGCGCCGAGTAGAACAGCCGGCGAATGCCAAAAGCGTCGCGCACGAGGTGCAGCGTCGCCGACTTGCGCTCGAAGATCGCGGCGACGAACGCGCCCTCGAAGTGCGCGAGCGCGTCGATGCCGAGCCGCGCCCAGTAGTCGAGCAGGACCTCTGCCGACGACTGGCCGGTGACGGGCGCCCGGTCGAAGTGGCCCGACACCAGCACGCAGAGCTTGTCGTCTTGCGCCATCGTCGAGCGGGGCTGGCAGGCGAGCACCGCACCATCGCCGGTGAACCTCGACCCGGAGCACAACGCGTCGCGCTCGGCAGGGTCGGGCTGGCCGGTTGAGCCGGGGTGGAAGAGGCCGGCGATGCCGCCCATGCGGGGACTCCAAGTCGCGAACCTATAGTGCCGCGCGATCACGCGCTCACCGGGGTACGATGAGCACGTGACACCAAAACCGTTCCTTCTCCTACTCCCGGCCTTGAACCTGCTCGCCGGGTGTCGTGCGCTGCAGTCCTGCGGCCAGCACACGGCCGACGACAGCGTGCACGACAGCACGCCGGACTCCTGGGGCGACACCTCCGACACCTACGACACCGCCGCGTGGCCGGACGCCGGGGAGCCCTACACGGAGACGTTCGGCATCGACATGCTCGCGTACTTGGGGCCCGCCACGTTCACGATGGGCAGCGACTCGGCCGACGTGGAGTCCAACGAGCGCCCAGAGCACCTCGTCACGCTCACCCACGCGTTCTGGCTGCAAGAGAGCGAGGTGACGCAGGCCCAGTACGAGACCGCCATGGGCGTCAACCCGTCGTTCTACGGGGATTGCGACGATTGTCCGGTCGACCAGGTCACCTGGTGGGACGCCGCGCACTTCGCGAACGTGCTGTCGAACATCGGAGGCTTCCCGTCGTGCTACCACGACCCCGAGGGCGATGGCACGTTCACGCTGAAGGACCCCGACCCCTACGCCTGCAGCGGCTATCGCTTGCCCACCGAGGCCGAGTGGGAGTACGCGGCCAGCGGCGCGGAGGACGACACCTACTCGGGCTCGAACACCGCCGACGACGTCGCGTGGACCTCGTCCAACAGCGGGGGCGAGGTGCACGAGGCGTGCACGTTGCAGCGCAACGCGCTCGGCTTCTGCGACTTCTCGGGGAACGTGTGGGAGCTGGTCGGTGATGGCTACGGCGCCTACGTGGCGGAGGACCAGGTCGACCCGCACGGCGTGGACGGCGCCGACTTCGTGATCAACCGCGGCGGCAGTTGGCACGACGAGTCGAGCGCCGCCCGCGTCACGAACCGCTCCTGGGACGCCCCGTCCTACACCGCGGTGAACCTCGGCTTCCGAGTTGCGCGGTCCGTGCCGTGATGCCCGCGGAACCCGGTCTCCTCCTCGACGCGCGGGACGTCTTCAGCGGCGAGGACGGAGGCGTGCTCATCGCGATGGCCGGCGAGAACCTCGACGGATCCGGCGCCTGGATTGACTTCCAGCTCGCGCTCGAGTTCACGGAGCAAGACACGCGGCTCGAGATGGACACCTACTGCGTCGCGACCCACGAGGGGCACACGCACTACGGCGGCATCGAGCGCGTCGAGCCCGGCGATGGCTACGTCGACGTCCTGTTCCGCCCCGCGGCGGCGGCCAAGCTGCAGCTCCCCCCGCGGCTGCGGATCGGCCTCGGGCACGTCGCGTCCCGGGCGCCCGAGTTCGTCGCGCTGCTGCAGCGCATCGTGGGCTGACACCGCTCCAAGTCCCGCCGGCCAGGTTACCCGCCGGCATGTCCAGCACGTTTGCCTCCCTCGGCCTCCTCCCCGGTCTCGTCGAGTGCCTCGACAAGGCCCAGCTCGTCGAGCCCTCGCCCGTCCAGCGCCTCGTCATCCACGCGATCCTCGGCGGGGCGAACTGCCTGTGCCTGGCGCCGACGGGGTCGGGCAAGACCCTCGCGTACGGGCTGCCCGTGCTGCAGCGGCTGCGCGGCATCGAGGAGGCCGAGGGCATGGTCACGGCGCTCGCGCGGCCCCGCGCGATCGTGCTGACAGCGACGCGGGAGCTCGTCGTGCAGAGCGAGAAGGCCATCAAGCTGGTCGCGCACGGGGTGAAGCAGCGCGTTCGCTCCGTGGCCGGCGGGCAGACGCCCTCCGACACCCGGAAGCAGCTCGCGACGGCGGCGGACGTGCTGATCGCGAACCCCCAGCGGCTGCGGGCCTTGGTCGCCGCGGGCACGGTGGACCTGTCCGACGTGCGCATCGTGGTGGTGGACGAAGCCGACACGCTGCTGGACGCGGGTCAGCGCGACGACACCGTGGCGGTGGTCGACGCGACCCCGGCGAAGCGCCAGCTCGTGCTGGTGAGCGCGACGCTGCCGGAGCCGATCCGGGCGTGGGCGAACACGCGGATGGAGCGTCCCGTGCTGCTGGAGGCCAAGGACTCGCACAAGGCCCCCGCGTCCATCGTGATCCGGAACATCCGGCTCCGTTGGAAGGAGAAGCTCGACGTCGCGAGCGACATCCTCGTGGCGCTCAAGGACGGGCAGCGCGGGGTCGGGTTCACGAACCGCCGCGAGACGGCGGACGAGGTCGCGGAGGCGCTGACGGAGCGCGGCCACTCGGTGATCGTCGTGCACGGCGCGTGGCTGCCGCGTGAGCGGGCCGCCGCGTTGAAGCGGTTCCGGGCGGGCGAGGGCCGCATCCTCTTGACCACCGAGCTGGGTGGCCGCGGTCTGCACATCCCCGACCTGGAGTTCGTGCTGAACTTCGACCTGCCGGAGCGCCCGAGCGAGTACTTGCACCGCGTCGGCCGAATTGGCCGGCTGAAGCCGGACGGCACGACCACCTCGGGCACGGTGTACAACTTCATCACGCCGAGCGACGAGCAGATGTTGAAGGAGATCGAGCGGATGGCGCGCGGCGGTCGGCTCGACACCGGCGAGTCCTTGCACCCGGAGCGGGCGCGCGTCGCCCCGAGGTCACGGCCGAAGTCCGTCGGCCGCACGGACCGGCGCTCGCCGAGGTAGCAGCGCGTCACAGCGATCTTGACCGGTAGGGCGCCTTAGCGCCCGGACCCAGCGAGCATCGGCCCGCGCGGTCTCGGTTCCGCCGTCTTCGGCGGGACCGAACCGTGGGCGAAACTGGCGGGTGTACTCGCCCGCCAGTTTCGCCGAAGGGCCGCCAGGAGGGGCGCCTTAGCGCCCCGACCCAGCCAGCAAACGAAGGCGACGACCACGCTCCGGTGGGGACCCGGTGAGGCGATCATCGTCCCGCTCACGCAGTACTAGTGCCCCTCGAACCAGTCCGCCACGCCCTCGGCCTCCCCGTCGAACCACGCGTGGGCGGTCATCGGCTCGATCAGCGTGGACGTCTCGACGCCCATGTCGTCGAGCGCGTCGCGGTACTTCAACATCGTGCGCGGGGGCACCACCATGTCCTTCGCGCCGTGCCCGAAAAAGGTCGGCGGGTGGTCCCCGGGGAGCTCGTCCGGCAGCTCGCAGAGCGTTCCGGCGCAGGTCGCCCAGCTCGCGGAGACGATGGCCAGCGCCGAGAAGCGCCCGGGGTACGCCTCGGCCATGCGGCTCGTCATGTACCCGCCGCTCGAGATGCCGGAGGCGTACATCCGACTCGTGTCCAACGGGCCGAAGTCCCCGGCGTCCATGCGGTCGAAGAGCACGTCCATGACAGACTTGTCGGGGGAGTCCTCCCAGCGCGCGGCCCACGGGGGGACGTTGGTGTTCCAGCACCACCAACCGCCCGCGACGGCGAGCGGGGTGAACACGGCGAACCCGTCGCCGAGGAGCCGCTGCACGAGCTCGACCTGGTGGATCGCGCCGAGCGGCTCGGACGCGAAGGCGGTCCAGAAGGTCGGCGCGGGGGCGAGCGAGCCTTGGAACAACAGCACGACGGGCCAGCCGGCGTCGGGCGGATCGCCCGGGGGGACCTGCCACATCACGCGTCGCTGGTGGCCCGGCTCGCCCACGCGGTCCGAGTTGGCCGCGCACGTCACGACGCCGAGCGCCTCCGAGCAGGTGCCCGGCGCTACGCTCCCGCAGCCAACGAGCAGCACGAGCAGCGGGACCAGCTTCGACATCCCGTGGTGCTATCCCTGCGGGGAACGGCGCGAGTGGGGGGGCCAGCCCGGGCGCTGCGCACACAAATGAGCCCCAACATCCTGAAATCGCTTGAAAACGAGACGCTCGCTGGCCCCCTCCTGCGCCGTTCCCCGCAGGGTCTGGCGGAGCCGACGTCTTCGGCGGCTTCGCCAGACCGTGCCTTGGAACGGCGCAAAGCAACCGCCGGTGCCGACGCGAGGTGTGCCGAGCGTCGGCATCGGGGGGCGTTACATCGCGGTGATGTTCGATCCCAACCGCGCCGCCCTCCTCGTCGTCGACTTCCAAGAGAAGCTCTTCGCCGCTATGCCAGCAGGCGACGGCGACGGTGAGCGCGACAGGGCGCTTCGCGCCGTCGAGAACTTGCTCTACCTCTCGGGTGAGCTCGCGATCCCCGCGCTCCTCACTGAGCAGTACCCCCGCGGGCTCGGGCCCTCGCTGCCGTCGATCGTCTCGAGCCTGCCACGCGGCGCGTTCCGCTTTGAGAAGTCCGCCTTCTCCGCCGTCCGGGAACCTGGCTTTCCCGACCTCCATCGCCCCGAGTTCATCCTGGTTGGCATGGAGGCCCACATCTGCGTGGCGCTCACGGCGATCGACTTGCTCGCCCGCGGGGCCACCGTCTACATCGTTGGTGACGGGTGCGTCTCGCGCACGCAGGCCGACCGCGCCCGGGGCTTGGCCCTCGCCCAGGCGGCGGGCGCCCGAGTTGTGTCGTCCGAGACCGTGCTGTTCGGCATGATCGAGCGCGCCGGCACGCCGCTGTTCAAAGAGATCTCCCGGAGGATCCGGTGACCTTGCGCGTCCTACTCTCGCTCTCGATTGCGGCCCTCCTCCTGCCGGGCTGCGGCGTGAAGTGCATCTCGGACAACGACAACGACGGGTTCTTCTCGTCGAACCTGTGCGATGACGGCACTGACTGCAACGACCTGGACGCCGAGATCAAGCCGGGCGCGGTCGAGGTGTGCGACGGCGTCGACAACGACTGCGACGGCAACGTCGACAACGCGACGGACATCGCGGTGATGGACGCCGACGGGGACGGCTACATGTCCGACGCCTGCTCGCTCGGCGACGACTGCGACGACAGCCACTCCGAGGTCCACCCCGGCGCGGTGGAGACCTGCGACACCATCGACCAGGACTGCAACGGCGTCGTGGACGACAAGGACAGCGACGGCGACGGCGCGGTCGACGCCCTCTGCGGCGGCTCGGACTGCGACGACGACGACGTCGCGTTCGGCCCGGACGTCGAGGAGGATTGCACCGACGGGATCGACAACAACTGCAACGGGACCATCGACGGCGCCGACAACGACGGCGACGGCTATGCCTCCGACGAGTGCCCGGGCGGCGACGACTGCAACGACGCCGACCCCTACATCCACCCGGGCGAGGCCGAGTTCTGCGACGACATCGACCAGGACTGCGATGGCCTCGTGAACGACGTGGACGCCGACGGCGACGGCGACATCTCGCCCGACTGCGGCGGGGACGACTGCGACGACACCGATCCGACGATGGGCCCCTCCGCGACCGACTGGTGCGACGACGGCATCGACAACAACTGCGACGGCGAGATCGACTTCCAAGACGACGACGGCGACTACACCCAGCCGGAGGAGTGCGGGGGCTTCGACTGCGACGACAACGACCCGACCAGCTTACCCGGCCAGCCGGAGATCTGCGGGGACGGCGCCGACAACGACTGCAATGGCACCGCGGAGGACAAAGACGAGGACGTCGACGGGGCGATCGCCGCGGCGTGCGGCGGCACCGACTGCGACGACGCCGAGCCCTCCGTCAGCGGGGTGCTGACCGAGGAGTGCGACGGGTACGACGCCGACTGCGACGGCGACCTGGACGACGCCGACTTCGACGGCGACGGCGAGTCCGCCGTGGACTGCGGCCAAGGCGACTGCAACGACAGCTTGCCGAACGTGGGGAGCTCCTCGACGGAGGTGTGCGACGGCCTCGACAACGACTGCGACGGCACGGCCGACCCGTGCGACCAGGCGCTGCCGGGCGGGTTCGACTTCGCGGCGGGCGCGCCGGGCTGGCAGTTGGCGAGCGGGTGGGCCGTGAGCCCTGGCGCCGTGACGTTCACTGGGGTCGGGGACGGCCAGGTCCACGAGCTCACCTACCAGCCGCAAGACTGGACGGCGCCCTACCTGCTGGAGGCGGACTTCACCCGCACGGCCGGGGACCCGACGAGCCTGGTCGGGCTCGCGGTGTGTGAGACGCCGGCCTGCAACGACGGCCTCTACGCGTGGATCGCCGTCGACGACGGCTTCCGGCTCCAGATTGGGCACATCGCGGACGGGGTGTACACCGCAGAGCACTCGGGCCGACCCGCCGTGACCGGCTACCAAGCGTTCGGCCAACCCAACCGGCTGCGGCTGTACCACTCGGGCACCCGCTTCTATGCGTACGTGAACGGCGCCGAGATTGACAGCTTCGCCGCGGCGGACGTGACCAGCGGCTACCTGGTGGTGATGGCCAACG
This sequence comes from Bifidobacterium breve, assembly GCA_943328795.2. Lineage (GTDB taxonomy): Bacteria > Myxococcota_A > UBA796 > UBA796 > SXON01 > CAIUMM01. The sequence goes on along the minus strand of CALQBK020000053.1, from coordinate 1,626 downwards.
ACACGCCGGACTCGGGGTCGGGGCTGGTCGGGCTGACCGTGGACAACGTGTACGGGGACGAGTGACTAGCTAGCCAAGGGCGGAGCGCTCTGCGTCGGTCAACACCCTCGGGGGGCGCATGGGCTCCCCGGCGTCGTCGAAGAACGGCGAGGGGCGCGCGCCGCCGGCGAGCCACCCGCGGGCCAGGATCGGCACGGCGCCTGCGATCACCCCGAAGCTGGCGGAGGGCATCACCCCGGGCGGACACCCCCCGGGCGCGTACCGCCCCTGCACGCGGTGGGCCGCGCCGTAGCGCTCGTCCAGCTCGGCATCCTCGCACGCGAGCGCGGCGCGGATCACGCCCGTGAACGGCAGGCCAGCGCCCATCGTGTTCGCGACCGGGCTCCGGCAGCAGGCGGCGTACCAGCGGTGCAGCCCCTTGGCCGAGAGGCGCGCGAGCGCCACGTGCTCCGCGCCCCGCGTGAACCGGACCTGCGCCGGCCATGCCTGGACCACCTCGGTGCCGCCGTTCCCGTCCAGGATCCCGTCCGTGCCGAGCCAGCGGGCCCACGCTTGGCAATCGGCGCAGTGGCACACAACACGTGCCCCGCGGGCCGGGCAGCCGTTCCTCGCCGGAGATGCCCCTACGCTCGCGGACATCGCGATGTACACCTACACGGCGCACGCGCCCGAGGGGAGCGTGGACCTGGCGCCGCACCCCCACGTCCGCGCGTGGCTCGGGAGGGTCGAGGCGCTGCCCGGGTTCGTGCCGATGCGGCGCACGCCGGTCGGGCTGGCGGGGTGAGTGCCAGCGGGCAGCCCGTTCCACCCGGGGGAGCAGTGGGTCCAGGAGGTCGTCGGCGTGCGCGCTCGCGCCGAGGCCACCTGGACCGCGCGACCGGCGATCGCCTGCACCTCGCGGGGGACGCCGAGATCGAGTGGGGCCCGGCTCGCGCTGTCCGGGTGCACGTGCGCGAGGTTGTCTACGCGCGCGGCCCGCTCCCGCTCCGGTGGGGCTGATCCCGCCCTGCCCGATCGGCCAGTGCCCGCGAGGCCGCGAGGGCGCTATGTTCGACCGGTGCGGCTTACTCGCACGAGGAGCGCTCGATGACCTGGTTCGCGCAGTTTGGCCTCAGTGAGGAGCTTATCCGGCAGGTGCTGTCCGACGCGCTCGGGCGAGGCGCGGACGACGCCGACCTCTACTTCGAGCACCTGAACAGCACGTCCGTCGCGCTGTCGGACGGCAAGGTGAACCGCGCGAGCACGCACGTGGACCTGGGGCTCGGCGTTCGCGTCGTGGTCGGGGACTCCGTCGGGTACGCGTACACCGAGGACCTCTCGCCGGCAGCGATGCGCGAGGCGGCGCAAGTCGCAGCGGAGATCGCGGCGGGCGGGCAGCCCCGGGCGGTCGAGGCGGTCGGGTCCAGGGGCGGGCCGAGGGCAGACCGTTACGCGGTGTCGAAGCCCTGGGAGCGCGTCGACATGGCCACGCGCGTCGGGATGGTCCGCGAGTGGGAACAGCGCACGTTCTCGGCCGACACCCGGGTCAAGAAGGTCGAGACCATGCTCGCCGACACGCAGAAGCACATCCTGGTCGTGCGGCCCGACGGGCGGCTGGTGTACGACTACCAGCCGATGACGCGCGCG
>CALQBK020000052.1 GCA_943328795.2 Bifidobacterium breve | reverse complement strand
GCCGCCACCGCCGCTCGGAGCTCCGCCGCCGCCACCACCACCCCAACCGCCACCGCCGCTCGGAGCGCCGCCGCCCCAACCGCCGCCGCCGCCCGGAGCTCCACCCTCGGGCCGAGGCCCGCGGTAAAACGGCGCAGGCGCGCCCGGATCACGAGGACGACGCGGGCCGCCAGGACCCATGCCGCCGCCACCTTCGCGCGGCCGCGCGATGTTCACCTTGAGCGGCCGCCCCTCCATCATGAAGCCGTCCAGCGCCTGGACCGAGGCCTCCGCCTGGGCCTCGTCCGCCAGCTCGACAAATCCGAACCCGCGCGGGCGCCCGGTCTCACGATCGGTGATCAGGTTTACCGAGAGTACCTCACGACCACCCTGTGAAAAGACGCTTCGCACGTCGTCTTCGGTGATGCGATAAGGGAGATTTCCCACATATACGTTACGAGACATTCGACCTGTGACTGATCAGAGGGACGGTTTGCCCCACCCAGCGGGTGGAGGGTGAACAGGCCACGCCGATTAGCGCGCCCGGGGAGGAGTGTATCAGAAAATTCCGGCTTGCGGCGCTACCACTGGTAGAAGCCCTCGACGCCCCACTGGCTCCGGACGAGGAACCAGCCTTGCTGGGGCGTATCGGTCGACGCGCTGAAGCCGATGGCCTTACCGGACACGCGCACGCCGACGTTGCCGACGCGGACCAGCGCCTCGGCGCCCGCGATGCCCGCGGGCGTCGCCGTCACCAGGTAGTTCGTAGAGTGGAAGCCGGCCCGCGCAGGGTCGGTGTTCGCGATCCAGGCCGCGCCGCCGCCGAGGCGACCGACTACGTCAAAGGCCCAGTTCCGCGGTTGGGCGTGCGGGATGCGCAGGCCCGGGGTGATGTACAGGCCATGCCGGAGCTCGAAGTACCCCGGGTAGGAGTCGGCCGACCCGCTCGCCGCGACATCCGGCAAGATGGGTACGGGGGACACGAACCCGCCGATGTCCATCGAGAACACGCGGGAGAGCCGCGAGTCGAACCCGACCCCCACCCCGACCGGGCTGGGCGCGTCCACGACGCTCACGCCAACGTGGAGCCGGTTCTGCGGGTCCAGGAGCGCGGAGGCATGTGCTGCGCCCACGGCAGTGAGCGACAGGAGGGCGAGGGACAGCAATCGGGCTCCCGAGGGTCTCGCGACTATAGCAGGCCCGTGGGGCTGTCGAGGATCAAATTGGCGCGAAGAGCCAGCGGTGCAGGAGGAGCAGCCCCGACAGGTCGTGGACCTCGCCGGGCTGGCGGTCGATCTCGACGAGCGGAACACCCGGCGCGGCCGCCGCGAGCCGCCCCACCCACTGGCGCTCCAGCGCCGCGAGGTCCCGCAACCGGCGGTGCGCCGCCCCGAGCCGAGCGAGCACTTGCGGCGCCAGCACGGGGTCGAGCTCCCGCGCCTTCCGTCCGAGCAGCGCGTCCACGTCCGGGTTCACGAGCCGCGCCCGGTGGAGCTGGTTGACCACCACGCCGCCAATCTTCAGCGACCTCGCCCGCAGCTCTTGCACGAAGAACGTGGCGACGTCCACCGACGGCTCGTTCGGCCCACTCACGACCAAGAACGTCGTGCGCGGGTCCCCGAAGATCCGGCCGACCGCCTCGTGCCGCTCTCGCATGCCGTCGTAGAGGTCCCGGAACAGCGTGAAGAACACCGACAGCTCCTTGAGGAACTCCCGGCCGAAGATGTGGCCGAGCAGCCGGTACACCACCGCGGAGGTGCCGAGCATCAGCCGCTTGCCGACGCCGCCCTCCTCGTCGTAGGGCGTGAGGAACCACTTCATGACCTGCCGGTCGAGGAACCGCGCGAGGCGCCCCGGCGCCTCCAGGAAGTCGAGGGCGTTCTTCACCGGCGGTGTATCGAGCACGACGAGGTCGTACCGGCCTGACCCGTACACGTCGTAGAGCCGCTCGGTGGCCATGTACTCTTGGCTCCCGGAGAAGCTCCCCGCGATGGACCGGTAGATCCGGTTGGCGAAGATCGCGTCGCGCGTCGCGGTGTCCTTGGACACCTTCCCGATCACGTCGTCCAGCGTGCTCTTCGGGTCGAGCATCATCGCCCACAGCTGCCCGCCCGGCACGGGCTCGGGCGCGCCCGTGGCCTCGGTGAGCAGCCGCTCGAGCGGGATCCGCACCTCCTCGTTCCCGATCTCGCTCAAGCCGAGCGAGTTCGCGAGCCGCCGAGCAGGGTCGATGGTGAGCACCAGCACGCGCCGCCCAGACAACGCGGCCCAGAGCGCGAGGGACGCGGCCGTCGTGGTCTTCCCGACGCCGCCGGAGCCGACGCAGACGACGAGCTTCTGCGTGCGGGCGAGCGCCTCGAGGGGGGACCGGCTCATCCGGGCACGTCGCCGACGAGGTCGACCTTCGCGCGGCTCTGCCGGGCGAGGGCGGCCGTGAGCTGGCCGACGACGCGGGCGGCGCCCTCGCCGCGGGCCAGCACCGGGAGCAGCGCGACGGGGACGACGGCGCGCAGCCGGCCGAGCGCCTCGGCCGTGGCCGACTCGAGCCGCTCTTCCCAGCGGCCGGCGTCTACGAGCTCGCGGGCCTCGACGCCGAGCTCGCCGCCCTCGAGCTGGTCCAGCAGGGCGCGTTCGCCGTCGGACAGCGTCGCCGGGGTGGCCCTGTTCAGCAACACCAGCGGCTGGTGCAGCCGCGGGAGCTCGGCGGTCACGCGCCCGCGGGTCTCCACGGTCTCGTTGACGACCATCTCCTCGGGCAGGCCGACCAGCACGAGGTTGGTGTCCGCGCGCGCGAACATCGCGTCGATCTCCTCCGCGCAGCGCCGGATCGGCCCGGCGTCGAACAACCGGCGCGAGGTCCCGACGACGGAGAGCATGCCAACGGCGTTGCCCGAGGCCGGCATGTCAACGATCACCAGGTCGAACTGCTCCGCGAGCTTCACGACGCGGTGCAGCAGCATCAAGTCGCGCGCGCCCGGCGTAGCCTCCAAGAAGATGCTGATCATGCGGTTCTTCATGATCATCCGCACGATGCGCCCAGCGCCCACGAGGTCCGCCAGCCAGTCGTCGAGCGCAGGCATCCACTCGATGTTGGCGACCGAGAGGCCAGGGGCGACCGAGGTCGGCTGGTACGTGGGGGTCTTCCCAAAGATCGCGGTCAACGACGACCGCTGGTTGTCGAGCTCACACACGAGCGTGCGCCTGCCCTGCGATGCGGCCAGCCGGCCGATCGCCGCGGCGAGGGTCGTCTTGCCCGTGCCCCCTTTCCCCGTCAGGAACAGGACGCGCGAGCGAAAAAGCACGCTCGTGTCGGCAGGGAGCTCGGAGGGCTGGTCGGCCATGTCTACCAGCGCACGAGGGTCGCACCCCAGGTGAGGCCCGCCCCGAACCCCGCCAGGAGAACCAGCTGGCCCTTCTTCACCCGACCGTCCTGCACGGCCTCGTGCAGGGCGATCGGGATGCTGGCCGCGGTGGTGTTGCCGTACTTCTGGATGTTGTTGACGATCTTCTCGGCCGGGAACCCGAGCTGCCGGGCCACCATCTCGTTGATGCGCAGGTTGGCCTGGTGCGGCACCAGCACGTCGACGTCGGCCAGCGTGTAGCCGTTCTTCGCGAGCACGCTCTTGATGACCTCGGGCAAGCGCTCGACCGCGTGCTTGAACACGCTGCGCCCGTCCATCTTCGGAAAGTGGCGCCCCTCGGCCATCATCTCGGCCGTGAGCCGGGGGTTCAGGCGGCTCGCGGGGGCCTCGACCATCAGGATCTCGGCAAAGCGCCCGTCCGCGTGGAGCTCGGTGTCGATCACGCGGGACTCGCCCTCGGTGGGCCCGACCACCGCGGCGCCGGCGCCGTCGCCAAACAGCACGGCGACGTCGCGCCCGCGGGTGGTCACGTCAATCCCGGTGGAGTGCACCTCGGCGCCCACGAGCAGCACGTGCTTCGCCATGCCGGAGCGGATGAACGCGTCAGCTGTCTTCAATCCGTAGAGGAACCCCGTGCACTGGTTCCGGATGTCCATCGCCGGGACGCCCGGGATGCCAAGGCGCGCCTGGAGCAAGCAGCCGCTGCCCGGGAAGTTCAGGTCGGGCGACAGCGTCGCGAACAGCACCAGGTCGATGTCCTTCGGCTCGAGGCCGGCCTCGGCCAGCGCCTCGCGGCTCGCGTGCTCGGCGAGCTCGCTCGCGCCGACGTCGCCTTCAATCCACCGGCGCTCGCGGATGCCCGTGCGCTGGGTGATCCACTCGTCGGTCGTCTCCATCAGCCCGGCGAGGTCGTTGTTCGTGACGACGCGCGGGGGAAGGAAGTGGCCCATGCCGAGTAGGGTGCTGCCTGTCATGACCGGCCTCCGGGAGCGCGGGGTGAATTCAGATGTCGAGGTTACGCACGTTCAGCGCTTCCGTCTCGATGAACAGGCGCCGGGGTTCAACTTCGTCGCCCATGAGCTTCGAGAACCAGCTGTCTGCCTGCTCGGCGTCGTCGATCGCCACGCGGAGCAACGTGCGCTCCTTCGGGTTCAGCGTCGTGTCCCAGAGCTGCTCGGCGTTCATCTCGCCGAGGCCCTTGTAGCGCTGCAGCTCCCAGCCCTTCTCGGCTGCCGCCGAGAGGTCGGCCCGCAGCTCGCGCCAGGTGTGGCGCACGGCGCCTTCGTCGACGCGCGCGGGGAGCGGGATGCTGTTCGACAGCGAGACCCGGGCGTCGAGGAGCACGTGGAGCTCTGCGAGCTCTGCGGCCCCGAGGCGGGTCAGCTTCTCCAGGCTGTCCGCGAGCGTACGCACGTCGATCGCCGCGCCGTCGTCCGACACCTCGATCGAGAGCAGGTCGAGGTCAGGCACGCTCTGCGCCAGCCGCGCCTTGAGGTCCGTCGCGCGCTCGGCCCAGCCGTCCCGGGTCTCGGGGGCGGGGTCGCCCTGCGCGAGGAACGCGTCCAGCACGTCCGGGTGGTACTTCCGCGCGAGCCGGTGGAGGCGCGTCACGTAGCTGCCGAGCCGCTCCATGAATTCCTCGACGTCCTTCCCCGCGACCACCCGCGGCGCTTCCGGGTCCGACGTCTCCGCGACGATACGGAGGTTGCTCGCCGCGCGCGTCAGGAAGAACGCGTCCTTCGCGCCGTCGTCCTTCAGGTAGACCTCGGTCTTGCCCTTCTTGGCCTTGTAGAGCGGCGGCTGTGCGATGTAGACGTAGCCGCCGCGGACCAGCTCCTTCATCTGCCGCCAGAAGAAGGTAAGGAGCAACGTGCGGATATGGGACCCGTCCACGTCGGCGTCCGTCATGATGATGACACGGTGGTAGCGGAGCCGGGCGAGGTCGAAGTCCTCCCCGAGCCCGGCGCCAAGCGCCTGCGTGAGGATGTTGATCTGCTCGCTCTTGAGCATCTGCTCGAAGGCGGCCTTCTCGACGTTCAAGATCTTGCCGCGCAACGGGAGGATCGCCTGGAACGCGCGGTCCCGCCCCTGCTTCGCGGAACCGCCTGCCGAGTCGCCCTCGACGATGTAGATCTCGCACTTCCGCGGGTCGCGCTCCTGGCAATCTGCGAGCTTCCCGGGCAACCCGCCCCCGTCCATCACGGTCTTGCGCCGCGCCAGGTCCCGTGCGCGCCGCGCCGCCTCGCGCGCCGTCGCGGACTGGATCGACCGGTTGACGATCACCTTGGCGACCACCGGGTGCTCTTCGAACCAGGTCGCCAGCGCGTCGTTGACCATCGCCTCCGTGAACGTCTTTGCCTCGGAGTTGTTCAGCTTTCCCTTTGTTTGTCCCTCGAACTGGGGCTCGGCGATCTTGACCGACAGCACGCAGGTGAAGCCCTCGCGGATGTCGTCGCCGCTCACGGCCTCGATCTTCGCGTTCTTGAACAGCGCGTTCGCCGTCCCGTACGCGTTCACGGTGCGGGTGAGCGCGCCACGCAAGCCGGTCACGTGGGTGCCACCGTCCACCGTCTTGATGTTGTTCACGAAGCTGATCAACGTCTCGGTGTACTCGGTGTTCCACTGGAACGCGAGCTCGACGTCGAGCCCCTTCTTGTTGCCGCGCAGGTAGATCGCCGGGCTGTGCACGGGCGTGCGCCCCTGGTCCAGGTGCGCGACGTAGCTGATGAGCCCGCCCTCGTAGTGGAACTCGTCCTGCTGGCCGTCGCGGTGGTCCTGCAGCGAGATCGTGAGCTGGGGGCTCAAGAACGCGAGCTCTTGGACGCGGTTTCGCAGGGTCTCGTAGACGTACTCGCCGGCCTCGGGGAAAATCGTGATGTCCGGCAAGAAGTGCACGCGGGTGCCGCGCTTGGTGCTCGGCTCGCGCTGGGCCAGCGGGGCGACCGGGACGCCGCGGTGGTACTGCTGGGACCAGTGGAAGCCGTCGCGCCAGATGTCCAGCCACAGCGTGTCCGAGAGCGCGTTTACACAGCTGACGCCGACGCCGTGGAGCCCGCCGGACACCTCGTAGCTGTCGCGGTCGAACTTCCCGCCGGCGTGCAGCTCGGTGAGCACGACCTCGGCGGCGGAGCGGTTGCCCTCGTCCTCCATGATGTCGACCGGGATGCCACGCCCGTCGTCTTCGACGGACACCGACCCGTCGGCGTGGATCTCGATGCGGATGCGCTTGCAGTGCCCGGCCAGCGACTCGTCGATGGAGTTGTCCACGACCTCCCACACCAAGTGGTGCATGCCGCGCACCCCCGTGTCCCCGATGTACATCGATGGGCGGACGCGCACCGCCTCCAGCCCCTTCAGGGACTTGATGCTAGAACCGTCGTACACCGCCGGCACCGGCGGCCCAGCGGCCTCCGTAGGTTCGGCCGACCCGGCCTGGGTCTCGTCGCTCGACATCTTGGAAAAACTCCGCTTTGATCAGACCTGCCCACGTAACCCAGCTGGGGCATTTCTGGTAGTCGAGAGCACGGTTTCTGTGCCCTCGCAGCGCCGGGGCTGGCCCCCCCGGGCGCCGCGCTCACGCGGTCCCCGAACCGGCGGCCGGTCAACCGAACGTCCCGCCTTCTACCGGGATTACACGCACCTTCCCGCCCCCGAGGGCGGGGACAGCTCGGACGTCGGTGGTGCTGACGAACACCTGGGCCCCGAGCTCGTACAACCGGTGGACGAACGCGGCAGTCCGGGCGGCGTCCAGCTCGCTCCCCAGGTCGTCCACCAGGAAGATCGGCACCTCCCCGCTCTCCCCGGCCGCCAGGATCTCCGCGAGCTTCCAGGCCAGCACGACGGACCGGGCTTGCCCCTGGGACGCGGCGGTCCGCGCCGGGTGCCCGCCGACCTCGAACACCAGGTCGTCGCGCTGGGCCCCGCCGAGGACCCGCCGTCGCTCCCGCTCCTGGGGACGCTGGCTCTCGAGCGAGCGGGCGTAGCGCTCGACGAGCGTGGCCTCGTCGCCCTCCCCGAGCGTGGAGCGCAGCCGAACGGTCGCGCGCTCCCCGCCGGCGATCTCGGCGTAGAGCCGCTCGAACGCCCCCGTGACCCGGTCCAGGATCGCCCGTCGAGCGACCGTCACCCGCGCGCCGAGCACTGCCAGCTGCGCGTCCAGGACGTCCAGCTCGGCGTCCTGGGCCCGCGCCCCCCGGTACAGCGCGGACTTCTGGTCGATCACCCGGCGGTGGTCCCGCGCGAGCGCCAGGTAGCTCGGTGTCAACGTCAAGATGGTGCGGTCGAGCAACGCGCGGCGCGCGAGCGGCTCGTCCCGCACCACGCCGACGTCCGCCGGGGAGAACCAGCTCGCCCGCAGCGACGTGAGCCACGCCACGGCGTCGACAGGGCGCTCCTCGCGCTGCAGCCGTCGGCCCGCGTCGCCGCTCGAGAACGCGAACTGCCGCGTTTGTCCCTCGGACTCTACGACCGCGCGCACGTCGAGACCGCCGGCCGGGGCGCCCCGGGGGACGGCGTCCTGCAGCCGCGCGCTGCGAAAGCTCCGCAAGCTGCCGAGCACGCCGAGGGCCTCGAGCGCGTTGGTCTTTCCTTGCCCGTTGCGGCCGTGGAACACGACCATCGGCGCGTCCACGTCGACCACGTCTGCGCAGAGGTTGCGGAACGACCTCGCCTGGAAGCGCAAGACGCGCACGGCGAGCGCGCTAGTCCAGCCGGACGGGCATCACGACGAACAGCGCGTCCGGGGAGTCCGGGCTCTTCACGAGGCAGGGCGACAGCGTGTCGCCGAGCTCGAGGACGACGCGCGCCGAGTCGAGGACCGTGAGCACCTCCTGCAGGAACCGGCCGTTGAACCCCATCGTGATCGGCTCCCCGTGCAGGTCGAGGCGGACCTCCTCCTTCGACTCGCCCGCGTCGAGCTTGCGCGACGTGAGCGTCAGGGTGTCCTCCGACAGCGCGCACTTCACCGACCGCGAGCTGTCCTGGGCGAAGATCAGCACGCGCTTGAGCGCCTCCTGGAGCTCCAGCCTGTCGACGTTCGCGCGGCGCTTGAACGTGCTCGGCAGCACCTGCCGGTAGTCCGGGAAGTCGGCTTCGAGGAGCCGCATGTGGATGGTGCAGTCCTCGAGCCGCACGACGGCCGCCCGCTCCCCGAACGCGATCTCGACGTCGGCCTTGGTGCCCTCGATCAGCCGGCGCACCTCCGCCAGGCCCTTGCGCGGGACCAGGGACTTGCGCCCAATCGCGAGCTCGCCGCTAAACGGCGCCTGGCTCCACGAGAGCCGGTTGCCGTCCGTCGCGACGACGCGCAGCCACGGGCCGCCGTCCGGGCCCGACACCTGCTCGAAGTGAGCGCCGTTGAGGCCGTACCGGTTGTCGTCCGACGCCACTGAGAAGAGCGTCTGGTCCAAGAGCCGGGCGAGCGCGGCGGCCGGGATCGTGAGCGCGCGGCTCTGGTCGAGCGGCGGCGTGACCGGGAACTCCGCGGCGGGCTGCCCGACGAGGCGGAAGTTCGAGTTGCCGCAGCGGACCTCGAGCCGCTGCTGGTCGAGGAGTACGCAGGTGACCGTGTCGCCCGACAGCGACTTCACGGTGTTGAGCAGGTACCCGGCGTCAACCGCGATGTCGCCCGCCCGGACCACGTTCGCCGGCACGTTGCCGAGCAGCGTGAGCGTCTTGTCCGTGCCCGTGTAGCGGAGCGACGCGCCGTCGGCCTGGAGCAGGACGGACGAGAGCACGGTGCTGTTCTGGGACTTCTTCTCCACGAAGCCCGACACCCGCGAGAGCGCGTGCAGGAAGGTGTCGCGGGCGATGACGAATTCCATCGGAGACTCCAGGCGGCGGGCCGCTCATACAACAAGGAAAGGGAATTCAAGAGAGAGAGCTGTTGTTGTGGTAGTGCGGCTGGGGATGTGGGGAGAAGCCGATCAACCGGCGATGTACCCCGAGATTTGTAGTTCGAGTTTATGGACAACCGGGGCAGCGTTCCGGCAGAACACCGGGCTTGTCCACACCCGGCCCCAGGGGCCGAGCAGCGCCTCCTGGTAACTCGCTCGGCTGTGCCCCGGTTGTACGGGGTCCGTCCCTCGGCAATCCCCAGTGTTCTCCACAGGCAGCCTACGCCACCGGGGCGCGGCAGAGGCGCTCGAGCTGCTCGATCTCGGCGCGGATGTTCGGGTCGCGCTCGGCACCCTCCTCGACCTTGTTGCAGGCGTACTGCACCGTGGAGTTGTCCCGGCCGAACGCGCGGCCGATCTCGGGGAACGAGAGCCCTGTCACCCGGCGCGTGAGGAACATCGCGATCTGGCGGGGCCACGCGATGTTGGCGGGCCGACGGTTGCCGAGGATGTCGCTGACGCGCACGTGGTAGTGCTCCGCCACCCGCGCGATGATGCGGTCGGGCGTAGGGGGTGGCGCCGCGGGCGGGATGACGTCCGACATGCGCTCGTGCAGGAACGCGAGCGTGATCGGCGCGCGGTAGAACGCGTGCAGCGCCGAGAGCCGCTTCAGTACGCCCTCGAGCTCCCGGACGCTGGACCGGACCCGCTGGGCGATGGTGTATTGGACGTCGCTCGGGATGTCCAGGCGCATCAGCTCGGCCTTCTGGGCGAGGATGGCCATCATGGTCTCGACATCGGGGGGCTGCACGTCCACGAGCAGCCCCTGCTCGAACCGCGTACGCAGCCGGGGGGCCAGCCGGCCGAGGTTCCGGGGCGGCTCGTCCGACGTGATGACCACCTGCTTGCCGTTCGCCTGCATCGCCTCGAGGATGTGGAACAGCTCCTCCTCGGTGCGCTCCCGGCCCCCGAGGAACTGGATGTCGTCGAGGATGAGTACGTCGACGTCCGCCCGGAAGTGCTCCAGGAACTGCAGGTTCGCCTTGTTCTGGATCGCCCGCACCATCTGCTCGAAGAACTGCTGGCTGCCGTAGTAGCAGACGTTCAGGTGCGGGTGCAGCTGCTCGACACGGTTGCCGATCGCGTGCGACAGGTGGGTCTTCCCCAGCCCGGTGCCCCCGTAGATGAACAGCGGGTTGTAGACCCGCCCGGGAGACTCGGCGACGGCGATCGCGGCGGCGTGGGCGAACTCGTTGCACTTGCCGACCACGAAGTTCTCGAACACCAGCGAGCGGTCAACCGTGGGGATCGCCTTCCGCGCCGGGGCGGCTGGCAAGGCCGGGGCCGCAGCCCCTTCGCCGACGAGCTCAACCGTCACCGTGCGGCCGCAGATCTCCGAGCAAGCCCAGGTGATCTCGGCGAGGAAGTTGTCGCGGATCCAGTCGTGGTGCCAGCGCGAGGTGGTGCGAAAGCGCACCAGGTGCGGGTCGGCGAGGCTCGGCGCGACCTGCTCCAGCGAGAGGCCAGGCCGGACCCAGGCGTCCATGTCGCGGTCCCCGATCTTGGACTCGAGCACCGTGCAGAATTGAGACCAGAAGCCATCCATGCGTCGTTTCCCAGCCTGGCCCTCGCCCCCGGCCGACGGGCCCTGCCGAGCGGCGGGCCAGGGGGCGGGCGTGCGAGTAGGCACCTGTTCGAGGAAAGATGTACCCGAAGGCCGGGAGTTGCTCAACCTCCAGGGGTGTCGCAACTAGCAGCCGAGCCGATGCGGAGATTTCGAATTACCCCGGGTGTATCGAAATAGTAAGGAAATATTCGACTGTCTGACACTTGCGGTGCGAGCCTTGGTGCAATAGGCGCCGGGGCCTTTTGGTGCTCCTCGTAGCACAGGCAGCAGATCGTCCGGTTTTTTTGGGGCGCCGTCGGCGCCCCTCGTGAGTTCAGGTCGGAGAATTCCCATGTCGAAGCGTACTTTTCAGCCCCACAACATCCGCCGCAAGCGCACTCACGGGTTCCGTGAGCGCATGAGCACCACGCCGGGCCGCGCCGTCCTCGCTCGCCGCCGGGCGAAGGGTCGCAAGCGCCTCGTCGTCACGATCGCCGACAAGCGCTCCTGATCGGCGCGGAGGGCGTCCGCATGGCGGAGAGAGCCATCCCCGACCGACTCCGTCGGTCGGCTGACTTCTCACGCGTCCAGGCGGGCGGTCGCCGTGTCCGTGGCGCCCACTTGCAAGCGGTGCACGCCCCCAGCCCCACCCCGCAGGCCCGCTGCGGGTTCGCGGTGAGCCGCAAGGTGGGAAACGCTGTCGTGCGCAACCGCGTGAAGCGCTGGCTTCGGGAGGCCGTCCGGGCGGAGAACTCGAGCCTCCCGCGGCGGGCGTTCGACGTCGTGTTGATCGCGCGGCCCTCCGCGGCGACCGCGGGGTACCTGGCGCTCCGCGCCGAGGTGCGTGACCTCTTCTCCCGGGTCGGGTGACGTCGTGGCCGCTCCCCCGCGCAGACGGTTCGTGACATGAAGCGGTTCGTGCTGTTGAGCATCCGTGCCTATCAGCGGGCGATCTCCTGGTGGATGCCTCCCGTGTGCCGCTTTTACCCGTCCTGCAGCAAGTACACCGCCGAGGCCGTGAGCGTGTGGGGCCCCGGCCGGGGCCTCTGGCTCGGCGCCCTCCGGCTGGCCAAGTGCCACCCCTTCCATCCTGGTGGACTCGACCCCGTGCCGCTGCCCAGCGATCCCCACTCCCACGACGCGAGCTGTGAGCTCCACGGAGGCAAGCCGTGAGCGAACCCGCAGCGCCCGCCCGTCGCGACTCGAACGACCAGCGCCTGCTCGTCGCCATCACGTTGTGCATGGCGGTCTTCTTCGCGTGGAGTCGCTTCTTTGCGCCCGCAGCGCCCACCCCGCCGGCCGACGCTCCTGCCGCGGAGACGACCACCGCCGGGCCGGTGGACCCCGCCGCCGCGCCGCTCGCCCTCCCGGGCCCGACCCCCAGCGGGACGCCGTGCGCGGATAGCCGCGTGCCGTTCGAGACGTCGACGTTCAGGCTCTCCTTCTCGGATTGCGGCGCCGCGCGCGTCGTCGACCTGCCGGCGCTCCCCGCGCCGGTCACGGTCACGCCGTGGTGGTCGTGGCTCTACAAGAAGGGCAGCGGCTTGCTCGGTGGCACCGATCCGGGCCCCTGGGTCCCGTACCTCCGCACGGCCGACCACGAGGGCCTCGTCACGCCAGCCGGCTCGTTCTTGGCCGTCGGCCGCGGCGACTTTGGTCCGACCTCGACCCAGGTCGAGCTTGGTGCGCCGAACGGGGGGGTGAGCTGGACGCGCAACGAGCCGGGGCTCCAGGTCACGTCGATCCTGGTGCCGGGCGCGGACCCAGACCTCGCGACGTTGACCGTCACGTGGACGGCCGACAGGCCGCTGCTCGGGCCGTTCTGGGTGTCCGTGCAAGACGCCGTTGCGCCGATCGCGAGCACCTACGACATGCACCCGCGGCTCGAAGCGGGCGTCAACGGCAAGCTGGACACGCTGACTGCGCCGCAGGACCTCAAGGAGCCCCGGGTAGTCGGCTCGGGGCGTGCGGACTGGTTTGGCATCGGGGATCGCTACTTCCTCGGGGCCGCGCTCGCGGGCGCGGACACGCCCGGCACGGTCCGGTACGCCCCGCTCCCCGGCGCCACGGCCGAGGAGACCGCCGCTGGGCAGCACCGCGCGGGGGTGTTTTTCGTCTCCGACACCGCGCAGATCGACGCCGGCGCCCCGCTCGTCGCGCACTTCCAGGTCTACGTCGGCCCGAAGAAGTACGAGCGCCTCTCCGAGATCGGCGGCGGGCTCGACAGCGCCGTCAGCCTCGGCTTCTTCGGGCTGTTCGCGCGCATCATCCTGTTCACGCTGCAGATGTTCCGCGGCGTGATCCCCAGCTGGGGGCTCTCGATCATCGCGCTGACGTTCCTCGTGCGCGCCTCGCTGTACCCGCTCGCCGCGCGCGCGTTCAAGAGCGGCAAGGCGATGCAGGCCGTCCAGCCGCAGATCAAGGCGCTCCAGGAGCTGTACCCGGACGACAAGGAGAAGCAGTCGGCGGAGACCATGCGGATCTTCAAGGAGGCCGGGGTGAACCCCCTCGGTGGCTGCTTGCCGATGGTGTTCCAGATCCCCGTGTTCTTCGCGCTCGTCGCGGGGCTCAACGCGAGCCCGGACCTGTTCGGCGCGCACTTCGTCTACCTGCAAGACCTGTCGATGCAGGACCCGTACGGCGCGCTCGCGGTGCTGATCATCTTCGGCATGTACGTGCAGCAGCAGTTCATGCCGACCACCGGCATGGACCCGAACCAGGCGCAGATGCTGAAGTTCATGCCGCTGATCTTCGGCTTCCTGATGTTCAGCTACCCGTCGGGCCTGTCGGTGTACTACGTCGTCAACACCTTCCTCTCCATCCTGCAGCAGTGGTACAACACGCGCGGCCGGGTGCCTTCGCCGGCTGTGCCCGTCCCCTGACGGCCCCGGCGCACCTCCTCCTCCTGACACCGGAGTTTTTCCATGAGCATCCCCGATTCCCACGTCGTCGCCGAAGGCCGTAGCCTGAAGCTCGCGATCGAGTCCGCAGCCGCGACGCTCGGCGTGCCGACCAACCTCGTCCAGCACAAGCTCGACATGGCCCACTTCAAGTCCGCGGGCACCACCGGCGCCGAGACCGTGAAGATCTTCGCGTGGGCCAAGGATCCCGGGGATGTCGCCGCGTCCAACGACGCCGAGGCGTGGATGTCGGGCCTGATCAAGTGCATGGGCCGCGAGGGCACGGTGCGCGCGGAGAAGCGGGACGGCACGGTGTTGACCTACGTGGACGTCGGCGAGTCCGGCCGCCACTTGGTCGGGCGCCAGGGCGCGACGCTGCGCGCTGTCCAGTACTTGCTCGAGACGAGCGTCGGGTCGAAGCACCCCGGCGTGCAGTTCCGGATCGACGTCGCGCGTCCGCCCGAGGACGCGCCCCGCGAGGGCGGGTTCGACCGGCCCCGCGAGGGCGGGTTCGACCGGCCCCGCGGCGATGACCGCGGACCCCGCCGCGATGATCGTCCCCGCGACGACCGTCCCCGGGATGACCGTGGCCCTCGCCGCGACGACCGTGGCCCGCGTCGTGATGACCGCGGCCCCCGCCGGGACGACCGCGGCGGCAGCAGCGAGCAGCGGCTGAAGGACCTGGCCATCAAACTGGCGAACATGGTGCTCGACAGCGGGAACCCCGAGGTCACCCGCCGCGAGCTGAACAGCTACGAGCGGCGTCTCGTGCACACCGAGGTCGCGACCGTCCCCGGGGTCGGCTCCCGCTCGATCGGCGAGGGCGCCGAGAAGCGCGTGGAGATCTACAAGATCGCGCCGAGCGAATAGGCGCTGGGCAGGCGGGTGACCTTCACGCGTCGGCACTTGCTCGCGAGCGTGGCCGTGCTCGGGGTCGCGGCGCCCGTCGCGGTCGGGGTGCGCTGGTGGGACCAGCCCCCGGGTGCGCCGCTGCTCTACCTCTCCGCGGACGAGGAGGCGTTCTTCGACGCGCTCGCGGACGGCATCTTCCCCGAGGGGGGTGAGCCCGCTCTCTCGGGTCGGCAAGCGCGGGTCGGCCGGTACGTCGATGCGCTGCTCGGCGGGATGATCCCGTTCCAGCGCAACCTGTTTCGCGTCGCGGTGCACGGGCTGAACGCGCTCGCGCTCGCCCAGGCCGGCTCGACCGTCGACGCGATGCCCCCGGCGGAGGCCGCCGCGATGCTGTCCCGGTGGCTGGTGGCGGACGACGGCAACCTGCGAGGCATCGCGCAGTCGCTGCACATCTTCATCGGCATGGGCTACCTCGCGCACCCCGCGGTCGCCCCGGTGATCGCCGCCCAGTTCGCGTGCGGCTTTGGCGGGCGCACCGGGGGGTTTGGCTATGCCGAGTAGCTGGGACCCGGCTGGCGGCCCGCTCCGGCTCGCGCCCCCGCCGGCGGAGGGCTGGTCGACGACCGACCGCGAGGAGACCGCGGACGTCGTGATCGTGGGCGCGGGTCCCGGCGGCTCCGCGGCGGCGCGTGCGCTCTCGCTCGCGGGGGCCCGCGTGATCGTGGTGGAGGAGGGCCCGAGCGTGCGGCGCGCGGAGCGGCACTTCGGGCCGGCCCTGCGCTACCACCAGCAGGAGGGCGGCGCGATGGTGGCCATGTCGTCGGCCCCGATCCCGATCGCCGCCGGGAGGGGCCTCGGCGGGGGCACGATCGTGAACAGCGCGATCGCGTGGCGCGCGCCGGCCGACGTGCTCGATGGCTGGCGCGACGTGATCGGCGACGACGGGTTCTCGAGCGCGGCGCTCTCGCCCGTCTATGACACGCTCTGGCAGCTCCTCGGCATCTGGAGCACGCGCCTCGAGGTGGCCGGCGAGAACAACACGCTGATCGTCCGCGGCGCGCAGGCGCTCGGCTACGAAGGCGGGTACCTAGAGCGCTACACCCCCGGGTGCGTCGGCTGTGGTGTCTGCTACTTCGGGTGCCCGACCGGCGGGAAGGCGAGCATGGACACCAACTTGCTCGCGGACGCTGTCGCGATGGGCACACGGATCCAGGCCGAGACGAAGGTCGACCGCGTGCTCGTCGAGGACGTCGGCGGGCGCGCGCGGGCCGCCGGGGTGTCGGGGTTGATGATGCACCCAGACACGGGTGCGCCGGGCGGACGCTACACCGTGCGGGCGCCGCGCGTGTTGGTGTGCGCCGGCGGCGTCGGGACACCGCGGCTGCTGCACCACGCGGGGCTCGGCGACACGCTCGGCCCGGCGCTCGGCGAAGGGCTGCACCTGCACCCGGGGAACGCCGTGCTCGGGTGGTGCGACCACGACGTCAGCATGTGGAAGGGCGCGACGCAGGGCGCGTACTTCCACCCCCCGGGCATGCACGGCGTGCTGCCGCACACGTTCTCGTCCCCGCCCGAGGCCGTCCTCGCGATGCTCACGCTCACCGGGCAAGCGACCAAGGCCGCGCTGCCGCGCCTCGGCAACCTCTGCGGCTGCGTCGTGATGATCAGCGACACCGGCACCGGCTCGGTGCGCGCGTGGGGCGACGGCCGGGCGCGGATCTCGTACACGTTCGCGCCCGCGGACGTCGACCGGATCAAGGGCGGCATGTTCCACACCGCGCGGGTCCTGCTCGCAGGGGGCGCGCGCTCGGTCTTCGCGCCGGTGCACGGCACCTCGACGTACACGTCTGCCGAGCAGCTGCGCGACGCGCTCGCGCCGCTGCCGCTCGAGAACTTCGTGCTCTACGCGTCCCACCCGATGTCGTCGTGCCGCATGGGCAAGGACCCCGCCAAGAGCGTCATCGGCGCGGGGGCGGAGGCCCACGGCTTGCCCGGGCTCTACGTGGCCGACAGCTCGGTCTTCCCCACGTCGCTCGGGGTGAACCCGTCACTGACGACGATGGCGATGGCGACGCTCGTGGGCGAGCGGCTCGGGCGGTCGGGCTGAAGGAGCTCGACCCGGGCTAGTCCGGGTCGCAGACCCCGTCACACGTGGTCGCCAGGTCCCCCGTGGTGAAGAACTGCGCGACCTGCTGCTGCGCGGAGGTCTCGCCCGGCAGCAGGTTGTGGGGGTTGTCCTCGAGGCCGGCCGGCAGCGGGACGTCGTTCTCGGTGAACCCGTAGTCCCACTCGAGCAGCCCGGACCCAGTCGTCGGATCGGTGACCGGGGCCAGGCCGAACACGTCGCGCGGGGCGTCGTCCAGGAGCCCGGCGCCGACCGAGCGCGCGTACGCCTCGCCCGCGATCGACGTGACCGTGTCGTCGCCGATGCCGACTTGGAACAGGAACCGCCGGTCGCCGCGCCCGCCCATCGCGCTGCCGTCTTGCAGGTAGTGGGCCCACCCCCCGGCCTCGACCGGGTCCCAGAGCATCTGCGCCAGGGGCACGATCAGCGAGATGTCCACGGGGTCGTCGTACTTCGCGCCGAGCAGCAGCAGGAAGCTCGTGAACGCGGACGACCGGGTGAGGATCAGCGAGAACGGCATCCCCGAGATTTGCATCACGGCGTCCTTCAGCGTCGGCGACATCGCGACCTGGGCGCCGCCGAGCACGCTGCCGAGCGACACGCCGTAGTAGTCGACGCTCGCGGGGTCGACCAGGGAGACGCCGTCCGCCTGGAGCGCGGGGTCCGCGCCGAGGTCGCCTTGCATCAGCCGCGTCATCAGCATGGCCTCGATGTGCCCCTGCGTGAGGCCGTCCGGGATCATGCTGAAGTCGGAGGGGTCGTTCGCCATCATCAGCGTGACGGCGTTGTAGTCGTCCCCGGAGAGGCCCCGCCAGCTCGTCGCGTACATCACCGCGTGGCTCTGCTCGGCGACGTCCGCGAACGGGCCCCAGGCGATGTCCTCGTGCTCGCCGAACAGGCCGTGGCCGCCCTGGATCAGCGGCGACGGCTTCGGATCAGCCATCACGGAGCACGGCACGACGATGGTGAACTCGGTCTCCGTGGTGCCGTTCTGCAAGAAGCCACCGTCCGCGTCCTGCGACCGGAACGACCCGGGCTCAGCGGACTCGAGGTAGAGCGGCACGGTCATCGTCCCCTCGATCCGTCGGCCGATCGTCTCGCCCTCGGCGCACGTGCCGTCCGTCGTCGACGTGATCGCGTAGGGCGGGCCGCCCTCGGGCACCTTCGACAGCGCGTCGTCGCGGGCGGCGACCATCTCGCCGAGCGATCCCTCCGCGGAGACGGTCACGAAGTCCCACGCGAGCTGGAGGTCGGCGCGGGTGAAGCCGGCTGCTTCGAGCGCGGGGAACACGTGCGTCTCGTAGCCCTCTCGCTGCCGCTCGACGTCCGTGTCCGTGCTGGACGTGTTGTCCCGGAGCGCCGCGAACCCGGCCGGCGCCGCGACCGGCGCCCCGTCGGACCCGAGCAGGTTGCGGATGCCGACGACGTAGCGGTGGCCGTGCTCCAGCGGCACGACGGGGTGCATGACGAGCGCGGCGCGCGACGTCTCGGACGTGAACGCCTCGCGCTCGATGTAGTGCGGGACCCGCACGCCGGTGTCGGCGTCCACGAGGATGGTGGTCACGTCGGCGGCCGTGTAGTCCGCGAGGTTGTCGAACGACAACGAGCCTGGGCTGTGGACGTCCGCACCGGCGAGCAGCGCGTAGAGCGGCGCCATCGTCGAGAAGCCGTCCCGGCGGTTCCAGGCGTCGGGTCGCATCGCGAGCCCGAACTTGTCCGCGGGGAGCGACGTCGGCCCGAAGTCGACGCGGAAGCCCGACGGCGTCGAGCTGTCGGCGGCCAGGTAGAACGACGAGGGGAACGGCAGCAAGCACGCGGCGTCCTCGACGGGGTTGCAGTCCCCGCGCGGCGTCTCGGTCGGCGTGGTGTCTGCGGTGTCGTCGCCGGTCTTGCCGGCGCACGCTGCGAGGAGGAGGAGGGCCAGCATCGGGGTGGGTTAATTCGGGGGGCCAGCCCGGGCACTGCGTGCCGAGCGTCGGCACCGGCGGCGCGCTCAGCGGCCGAACACGCGCTCGATCTCCCCGATCACCTGCACCGCGAGCTGGAAGGTGCCGGCGCGCGTACGAACGCGGACCACCTGGCGGCCGTCGCCGTCCTTCTCAGGCTGCCCGAGCTCGACGACCGTCGCCGTCCCGTCGGCCATCGTGACCACGAGCCGCCCCCCGGGCGCGAACGCGCCGTCGGTCGGGATGCCGGAGGCCCGCAGCGTCGACAGCCGGACCGCGAGCGCGTCGGCGAGCGCGGGGTCCACGTCCATGTTCGCGGGCTGCGTGACGGACCAGCCGGGGCCGTCGGTCGCGCGCTCGATCGTGAACGTGAGCGTGCCCTCCGTCAGCGCGATCCCGCGCACGTCCGCCGGGTTGAAGGCCAGGACCGTGCGGTCGCGGAGCGCCGACAGCGGCTGGGTGAGCATGCGGCCGAGCTGCGCGGAGACCGCGTAGACCTCGGGGCGCTCGTCGACCTTGACGTACGCGGTTCGGTCATTCGACTCCGTCCCGAGCGTCACCACGTGCGGGGTCGCGCCGACCACGAGGGTCGCTACCGCGGCCGGCGGTTCGAAGCCGCCCGGGAACTCCGCGTTGTGGATGTCCCCCGCGCGGACCCTGCACAGCGCGCGGGACATCGCCTCGACGCTGTCGGAGTCGAGGCTCGTCGCGCCGGGGAGCGCCCAGCCGGCGGCCGACCGGGTGAACGCGAGCGTCTCGGCCCCGCGGGTGAGGGACAGCGCGGTGACGCTGTCCTTGTCGAGGTCGAGCACGACGCGGTCGCGCCACGCCGCCGCGGGTTGGTCGTAGCGCTCGCGCTGGCCGACCGCCGCGCGGTACACGTCGTCGTCCCCGGGCAGCCGGACGAACGCGGTGTTGGGCCCCACGGTGCGGCCGACGATCACCTGCAGGGCGGGGGTCTCGGCGGTGGTGTACAGCTCCACGACCTTCGCGTACTGGTCCTCGAGCTGGTAGTCCTCGAGGTTCCCGCTGTCGATCCGCGCGTCCATCGGCACGCCGAGGCCGTACAACCGGATGAGCGCGCGCACCTGGGCGACGTCCGCGGGGTAGTCCAGCGGCGCGACGATCTGCCACCGCTCGTCCCCGGGCTTGCCCTTGG
This sequence comes from Bifidobacterium breve, assembly GCA_943328795.2. Lineage (GTDB taxonomy): Bacteria > Myxococcota_A > UBA796 > UBA796 > SXON01 > CAIUMM01. The sequence goes on along the minus strand of CALQBK020000052.1, from coordinate 5,109 downwards.
TGAACGCGGTGCGGTCGAGCTCCAGCCGGTCGGTGGGCGAGCTGATCACGACCTTCGTCACGTCGTCGGGCACCACCGCCGGCAGCGCCGGCAGCTCGCCGGGCGCCGACACCGGGGCCGCGGTCCAGGCGTTGGCGACCGCCAGCACCACGGCGATCACGAGCAGCGCCCAGGTCTTCGGGAGGAGCCTCACGTCGCCCTCCCGGCCGGCTTGCGGCGTCGCCGCTGCCGCACGGCGCCGACCACGAGCAGCAAGGCGGGGGCCCAGGACAGCAGGACGGCCTTCCAGGCTGCTTGCTCCGGCTTCGTCGTCGGGCGGAGCGCCGGCAGCCCGGAGGACTTGCCCCGGATGCCGAGCAGCGCCTCGTCCGCGACCAACCAGTCGGCGAGATTTTGCATAAAGTCAAGGTTGTTCGCAACGAAGTCGGCTGAACCCGAGACGACGAGGCGGGTCGACACGCCCTCGATGCGCTGCGGGGCCTCGGGGGGCGGTGCGCCGTCGTCGTCGGGGGCGCCGCTCGTCACCGCCGGGGCGTCGGGCCCAGGCGGCGGGACGGGGCGGGACTCGAAGAACGAGCGGAACGGCCCGGTCACGGCGACGAGCAGCGGGAAGGGCCCGCGCCGTTCGCTGGACAGCACGTTCGCGAGCTTCGACGGCTCGAGCGTCTCGAGGGTCCCGACGACCCCGGACGCGTCGCTCGACCGCGCGAGCACCTCGCTCGTCACGCCGACCGGGAGCGCGTCCGAGACCGTGAGCGTCGACGTGAACGGGAAGAGCAACGACGTCATCCCGCCGATCACGACGCTCGTCTTCGACAGGTCGATGGCTTTTGGGATCAGCGGGTAGTTGACGTCGCGGTAGCCTTGCCCGCCGTTGGCGCGCACCGGGAAGCGCATCTGCCCATCCTGCACGCGGTCCAGCACGAGGTCGCGGTTCACCCGCACGCCGAAGCTGCCGAGCAGCGGGTCGAGCCCGCTCGAGACGCGCTGGGGGCGCATCGTACGCAGGTCGGGCCGAGTGTTGGTCACGAACGCGGCGAGCGCCCCGCCGCGCATCACGAACTGGTCGAGCTGGTACAGCGCCCGCTCGCCGAGCGCCCGCTGCGGGCCGACGACGAGCATGGCGTCGACCTCGTCGGGGATTGTCCCGGCCCCCCCGAGCGGGATGGGCTGCAGGATGAACTTCCGCCCGAGCTCGCCCGCCAGCGTACGCACGGGCCCCGCGTCCACGCGGTAGTCGGGCTCACCGTCGCCCACGGCCCAGCCGATCGTCTTCACGTCCTCCCGCTTCGTGCCGAGCCGCGAGAGCGCCGCGGACACGTTGTACTCGAGCGTGCCGAGGTCCGTCACCGCCGGGATCACCTCCTGCCGCTCGCCGTACAGCAGCACGACGCCCATCCAAATCTTGCGGAGCTCGGAGCGGTCCTGGTCCCGGAACGTGTAGTCGAGCTGCTGCAGGCCGAACCCAGCGGCCGCGGTCGCCGCGTGCGTGTCGGTGCCGGGGTCGATCACCTCGACGGTCATCTTCCCCTTCGCGTACGCCGCGAACTCCTGGAGCTTGTCCGTCACGAACTGCTCGTGGTTCTGGTACGGCGCGCCCAGCCCGTGCGTGAAGTACACCCGGGCGACGATCGGCCGGTCCAGCCGCTGCACGAGCTGCTTCGACGCCTCGTCGAGGGTGTACAGCCGCTCGCGCGACAGGTCCACGCGCGCGACGTGGAACGCGGCGAGCCCGTTGGCCAACACCACGATCAGCGCGGTGAGCACCATCTGGAGGTGGCTGTTGAACAGCAGCGTCGTGCGGGCGGTCACGCGGGTCATTCGAGCCGCCGCCGCTCGAGGGTCCAGATCGTCCAGTGCAGGCCGAGCCCGGTCAGGCCGCCCCAGAACACCAGGTCGCGCAGGTCGATCACGCCGCGGGCGAGGTTGTCGAAGTGGTACGGGAAGCTCACGTACTGGAAGATCGGCAGCAGGGAGAGCGGGACGCGGTCCAAGAAGAGGCCGACGCCGTACGGGAACGTCGTCAGCGCCAGCGCGACGAGGAACGCGACGATCGGGTTCGAGGTAGACGCGCTCGACGCGAGGCCGATCGCCGAGAGGGCGGCGCCCAGCAGCAGCAGTCCGAGGTACCCGCCGGCGACGGGGCCCCAGTCGAGGCCAGACTCGGTGAACATCCGGAGCAGGAACGGCGCGCCGTCCGACGACTCCGGCGTCGACAGCGCAGCGAGCATCAGCGGGTAGCCGAGCGTGCTGGCGACGAGCAGCCCGACCAGCGAGACCGTCGCGAGGAACTTGCCGCGGACGAGCTCGGACTCGGAGATCGGCAGGGTCGCCAGGATCTCCAGGGTGCCGCCGCGCCGCTCCTCCGCGAACACCCGCATCGTCAACGCCGGCACGAGCACCAGCAGGAAGAAGCCCGCCCATGTGAACACCGTGCGCATCGACGCGGTGCCGCCCGAGTAGACGTCGTCGAACCAGAGACAGAACCCGCCGACCAAGATCCCGTAGATCGGCACGAGCAGGTAGGCCAGCGGCTGGTCGAACGCGGAGCCCAGCTCGCGGCGGAGGATCGCCAGCACCGTCCGCACTACGCTTCCGCGCTTCGCAGGACCGTCGAGAGGAAGGCCTCGTTCATCGTGCGGAGCTGCGTCGAGAGGGCGTCGATCATCCCCCGCCGGTATGCGGCCGCCTCCATCGTCGTGTCCGCCTCGAGCTCGTCAGCGACGTCGGGCGGGAAGAACAACAACCACGAGGGCTCGAGCGCGCTGATCGTGCAGGTGGCGACCGTCTCGGCGGTGGATCCGACGCGGCCGAGCACGTGGCCGGGGCCGAACACCCCGCCGCGGGCGAGGTCGCCGTCCTCGGAGGCGCACCACGCGCCGAGCGAGCCCGACGCTACCATCCACGAGCCCTCCATCTCTACGCCCCGTGTCGTCACGGCCTTGCCGCGCGCGGTGCTGACCAAGGTCAGCCGGGCCGCGATGTTCCGCACGACCTGTGGTTCGCGGCTGGCGAAGCCGGGGATGAGACGCAGCACGTCGTACGCCTCGGGCGGCGCCGAGAGTCCGAACACGCTCGCCAGCCGCTTCAGGACGCTCGCCGGGGGCGGCGGCTCGGGCTCGGTCAGCTCGGCGGTGCGCGCGATCATCTGGAGGACGCGGCGGTAGAGGCACCGCAGCGCGAACGCCTCCAAGTTCCGCACCATCGGGTTGCCCTGCACCCGCAGGAACCGCAGCGCGTCTTCGTCCAGGATCAGCAGCTTGGTCGGCCCGACCGTGCTGCTCACCGTGGCGGAGCGGCGGTCGAACGTGCCGAACAGCGCCATCTCGCCGACGATGTCGCCGACGTCCACGCGCGCCAGTTCGACGTCCCCGAGTGAGATCAGGAGCCCGCCGTCCACGACGATGAGCAAGCTACGATCGGCCTCTCCCTCGCGGAGCAGCTCCTCGCCCGCGCCGATCACGTACGGCTTCAGCGCCGCGTTCGCGACCGAGCGCTCCTCGTCGGTGAGACCGTCGAAGATACCGATCTGGTCCAAGTCTGCGTCGTCGATCTTCACCGTCACCTCAACCCTGCGAGGACGGGCTCCCACGCCGCGTGGGCGACGACCGGTCCCGCGAGCCGGGCGCGGTCCGCGTCCCAGTCCCGCATCCAGGCGACGTTTTCCTTCGCATGCAGGTTCGACGCGTCCACCACCGAGAACAGGTAGGACGCGCCTGCCGTCGAGACGCCGCACGCGGTGACCGCCTTCCAGGGCGTAGGGACGTCTTCCCCGGCTGCGACGATGGCGTTGTCCGTCTCGACGGTGCCGAGCACCGCGGCGGCTACACCGAGCGCCTGTGTGAGCGTGTATCCCACCGCTCGCCCGGTCTTTTTCTGGATGTACAGGTCCGTGCCGAACGGCAGAAGCGCGAAGGCCGCGGGCTCTGCCATGGCGGTGGAGACGAGGAGGAGGCCGGGCAACATTCGCTCGTGCTTAGCTCGGTTCGCCCACCCGCGCCCGAATCGCGATACCGCGCGTCCGTGGCCCCCATCGCACGCGTGCTGCCGCTCGGACTGCTCCTCGCCTGCTCCCGGCCCCCGGATCCGAGCCAAGCGCTGCTGCCAACGCAGCTGTCTGTGCTCGTCGAGCGGCGCGGGGCGCGGGGCCCGGAGCCCCTGTCCGTCGTGCTGGACCTGCGGCGCAACTCGCGGGACGAGCTGGACGTGCGGATCTCGCCGGGCATGCGGCTGTGGGACGGGCGGCACCTGTGGGAGGTCAGCCCCACGTTTGATGCTCCCGAGCACGGGCTGCACGTCGCGGACTTGAGGGCGCAGTCGGGGATCGACCTGCCGCTGCACGGGGAGATCCCGCTGGTGCTCGGGGGGATGACGCGCCGGGACGCGTGGGTGCAGCTGCCGAACGGGTCTGTCGCCGAGTGCGAGCTCGACCGCCCCGTGTGCGCGCCGGCCGCGCTCCCCACGCTCCCGCTCGACCACCCGGGACCCGGCGCCGGGTTCCAGCTCTCGCTGGACGCCGGCGAGCTCCGCCTGCGTGTGCCGTTCGCCCCGGCGCCCGGGGTCGTCATCCTCGACGGCGTGGCGCGCATCGTCGGCGTGCACTGGGTCCACGAGACGTGGCTCGAGCAGGATCCGCTGCTCGACCGCACCTACCGCGGGTGGGGCATGGTCCGCGCGGTCAACCGGGACGTGGCGTTGGACGGCGATCTATCCGAGTGGGCGGACGCCGCCCCGCTGGTCGTGGAGGCGCCGTGGCAGGTGGAGTCGGGCGCCGAGCAGTGGTCCGGCCCGCGGGACGGGGGGTTCAGCGTCGCGGCGGCGCTCGTGCCGGGGGTCGACGTCGTGTGCTTCGCTGGGCGGGTGCGCGACGACGACTGGACGACGGGAGACTCGCTCGCGTTCCACCTCGGGACACACTCGCTCTCGGTGCCCCTGCTGACGCGGGCGACCCCCGAGGCCCGGGTCGGCGACGGCTGGTTCTCGCGCGCCTACGAGGTCTGCATGCGCGACGTCGTGCTCACCGAGGAGCTGCCGTTCTCGGCCGTTTTCCACGACCACGACGGGGCCGAGGGCGCCGGGGAGGACACCGTGATCGCGTCGGCCCCGTCT